>JBDUCR010000091.1:0-3829 GCA_040003345.1 bacterium | reverse complement strand
TTCACGTTGTCGGCGATGGAGCTCGCCTGCCGCATCAGCGGATTCACGTCGCCGTAGATCCGGTCGAGCAGGTCGCTCACCTTCTTGTAGCTCTTCCGAAAATTCCACGCCGCTGGCACGAGTGCCACCGTGAGCACCAGGATGGCGAGCGTCATCAATCCGCTCGCGACCGCTGTGGTCTTCCCGAACCAACCGGGATCCTGGCTCACCTGCCGCGTCACCACGGTGTCGACATGAGCTGCCTGAACCAGCAACCACGAGCCGGCGCGCACGAACGAGACGATCATCGGCAACCTGAGCTGGAAATCGGATCAGCCGTTGCGGCGAACCCGTACATGAACTGCCCGGCAGTCGCCTCTGCGTAATCGCCTCGTCGAGTGCGCGCGGTTTGTGACCGCCGGCTCTCGCGATGTGCAAGGGCGGGGCCAGCCATATGGCCACTTACGCCATCGTAGCCCGTGCGTGCTGACACTGTCAACCCGGAGCGACGCATTCGACGACATTCAGTCGCGGCGCGAAGGGTGCAGTTATCCCGCCGCGGCGACGCTTGACCCCTGCGCGCGCCCGGAGGATGTTTCGAGATATTTTCATCGCCGAACATTCGGTACGCCGCACGCCGCATGCGTGCCTGACCCATCGCAAGTCACTCATGCCAGCAATGCAGTATGTCGTCCAGGGCGGCAATCGCCTCTCCGGCCGCATTCGCCCCTCGGGCAACAAAAACGCGGCGCTGCCCATCGTCGCCGCAGCGCTGCTCTGCGCCGAGCCGGTCAAGCTGACGAATGTCCCGCGCATCAAGGACGTCGAGACGCTCGTCCTGCTCCTCAAGTCAGTCGGTGCACACGCCGAATGGACCGGCCGGAACGAGCTCGCGATCCACGCGAAAACCCTGCACGTCGCCGATCTCGACCCTGAGCTCTGTCGGAAAATCCGCGCGTCCATTCTGCTGGCCGGACCGCTGCTTGCGCGCTGTGGCGAGATCGTATTGCCGCCACCGGGTGGCGACGTCATCGGTCGACGTCGTGTCGACACGCATTTTCTCGCCCTCCAACAGCTTGGCGCAACCTTCGAGCTCGACGAAGCCTTCATTCTTCGCGCAGCGAAACTCAAGGGCGCCGACGTCTTTCTCGATGAGCCGAGCGTCACGGCGACAGAAAATGCACTCGCCGCCGCCGTGGCCGCCGAAGGCACCACCGTTCTCCGTAACGCCGCGAGCGAGCCACACGTGCAGGATCTGGCGCGCTTTCTCGTCGCAATGGGCGCCAGCATCGAAGGCATCGGGACGAACACCATCACCATCCACGGCGGGCGTCCGCTCCATGGATGCACACACGAGATCGGTCCCGATCACATCGAAGTCGGTTCCTTCATTGGTCTCGCGGCGGTCACACGCTCCGAAATCACCATCGAACGTGCCGGAGTCGAGCACCTTCGCTCCACACTGATGGGCTTCGAGCGTCTCGGTGTCGTCTGCCGAGTGGAAGGTGAGGATCTCGTCATCCCCGCGAATCAGGAAATGGTGATTCGCAGCGATCTGGGTGGCGCCGTTCCCAAGCTCGAGGATCAGCCGTGGCCAGCGTTCCCGGCCGATACAATGTCGATCGCGCTGGTGACCGCGACGCAGTGCACCGGCGTCATCGTCATTCACGAGAAGATGTTCGAGTCGCGTCTCTTCTTCGTGGACAAGCTGATCGGCATGGGTGCGCGTATCGTGTTGTGCGATCCACATCGTGCGGTGGTTGTTGGACCGTCGCAGCTCCATAGCGGTCGCGTCGAGTCTCCCGATATTCGCGCCGGCATGGCCATGTTGCTCGCCGCGCTCTGCGCCCGTGGTGAAAGCATCATCGACAACGTGGGCCAGATCGAACGTGGTTACGAGCGCATCGACGAGCGGCTTCGCGCGCTCGGCGCACAGATCGAGCGCGTCGAGGACCGCAGGATCCGATAGTGTCACTCGCAGTGATCGACGTTCGCGAAGGAGGGGAAGTCGTCGACTCCTTTGCGGAGATTGGAGTAGTCGCATTCACGACGGGCCGCGCCGCGGGCAGCTTCGGCATGGCCACCGACGAGCCAGTTCGGGATGTCATCGCGCGATGGACTGCGTTGCGCCACCTGGTCGGCGGAACGTCAGCGCGTCTCGCGACGGCGTTTCAGGTCCACGGCAATCACATCGTCCAGCACGGTGGTGAGTGGCGCGGGTGGCTGCGTGGTGAAGAAGCGGATGGACATCTCGCGCCCGAGCGCGGCACGTCGATGGCAGTCACGGCTGCCGACTGCGTGCCGGTATTCCTCGCGCATCCTTCGGGCGCGACCGCGGCACTTCACTCTGGCTGGCGCGGCACTGCAGCACGCATCACCGAGCGCGCAATTGCACAGTTCGCGGAGCTCGGCCACGATGCGGCGGAGCTGCTGATCCACTGTGGTCCGGCGATCTGCGGCCGCTGCTACGAAGTGAGCCCCGACGTATATGCGCAGCTCACGCATCGCACTGTGAGTGTTCCGACGTGCGTCGACTTGAGGGCGCTGATCGCGGATCATGCGCGCGCTGCGGGCGTACGACGCATCTCGGTCAGCGGGTTGTGCACGAAGTGCGACAACGATCGTTTCTTCTCGCACCGTGCCGGTGATGCCGGAAGGCAACTTGGCGTCATCACCGCGTCGAATGTGAGCGAGAGCAGATGAAGCGAAGTCGCGAATGGAACGCACTTCGTCGTGAGCGCGTGGTACTGGTAGACCACCGGAACCGCGCAGTGGGAATCGCGTCAAAGTTGCGCGCGCATCGTGAGGGACGACTGCACCGCGCAGTGTCGGTGCTGATCTTCGACTCGCACGGCATGCTGCTGCTGCAGCGCCGAGCAGCACAGAAGTACCACAGCCCGGGGTTGTGGTCGAACAGCTGTTGCGGGCATCCGCGTCCGGGTGAGCGATCCGCATCAGCCGCTCGGCGACGGCTGCGTGAAGAGCTCGGGATGGACTGCACGCTGCAGCATGCATTCTCCTTCGAGTATCACGCGTCGCTCGACGGCGGTATGACTGAGCACGAGCTCGACCATGTGTTCGTCGGAACTTGCGACGATACGCCCACGCCGGATCCGGCCGAAGTGAGCGCGTGGGAGCGCGTGTCGCCGGCTATGCTTCGCAGGCGAATGGCGGACGATCCCGAGTCATATACCGTGTGGTTTCGCGTGCTCATGGAGCGGGACGAATTGCGCGTGCCCACGGCGCTCAGGAGGTAACATCTTTCTCGTCCACAGCTTGACCGGGTTACGGTAACTCGGTACTGTATATGAGTGGACGACTTCGGGCGTCCGCGAAATGTGGGGGAGGTTCCCCACATTTTTTTATTCTTGGTCGCGACCTAGAGACAACATGAACGAAGAGCTTCAACATGTTGTCACACAAGGGCTTGATGAGATTGGTTTCGACCTCGTCGAGCTGCGAGAGGGCGGCACGCGCTCGCGTCCTGTGCTTGAAGTGCGCATCGATCGCCGCGACGGCGAGAAGGTGACCGTCGACGATTGCGCGCGGGCTTCCCGCGCGCTCGAGGCGCGTCTGGATGCCGGAAAGCTCGTTGCAGAACGGTATGTGTTGCAAGTGTCGTCACCTGGCGAGCGTCCCGTGAGGACAGCTGCTGAGTGGCGACGCTTTGTCGGTCGGTGGGCAAGCGTGCTTGCGCCGGATTTCGGCGGGCGCTTCGAGGCAGAAATCCTCGCGCTGGATGAGGACGGTGGTGAAGTCGCAGTCACGCTCAAGCCGGAGCGCGGTGAAGCCAGACGTATTCCGCTCACCGCGGTCAAGGAG
This sequence comes from bacterium, assembly GCA_040003345.1. Lineage (GTDB taxonomy): Bacteria > Gemmatimonadota > Gemmatimonadetes > Gemmatimonadales > Gemmatimonadaceae > AG11. The sequence continues at coordinate 28 of JBDUCR010000091.1, read as the reverse complement.
GCGAGGCTGGCGTTCCGCTTTTCATAAC
>JBDUCR010000117.1:0-3830 GCA_040003345.1 bacterium | reverse complement strand
GCCGGTGCCAGTGCCGGTGCCAGTGCCGGTGCCGGTGCCCGTTCCATTACCGCCGCCGGTATCTCCGTCGTCATCGCAATCCTCCGAGTCCGGATCGTCGTTGCAGTCTTCGATGATGAACTGCGGCCGCGTGTTCGCTGCTCCGAGCCTGAATGTGCGAACCGTGGCGTGCGGTGGAGCGATACCGTTGGTCGCGACGACGTGGGCGCTCATCAGCCCCTTCGACGCATTCAGAGTGATCGCCTGCTTGAATTGCCGGCTGCGTCTCTGATATCCAGCGTCACGAGCCAAGCGCTCTTCAAGCGCGGCCACTCGAGCCGCGCCCGCCTGATTCGACTTGACCCGCTGGACGATCGAATCCGCCATCTTGTGTCCCGTTGCTCTGCCGTTCGCATCATAGAGCATCCCCGTTCCGAGATCGAGGGACACCGTGCCGCGGCCGCTGGTGAACCGCACCATGTTGCTGCCGCTGGGGACGATGCTGGACACTCGTGGCGCGAGAAGCTCGCTCGCAGGCGCCAGCGCGGAGTCGCTGCAAGCGGTCGAAGACAGCACAGCCATCAGACCTACCATTGCCAACCCAATAGTCCTGCTCTGCATTTGGTGTCACTCCAGGAAGGAGCCTGCCCGCTGCCCTGAGCCGCACAGTCCACCGAACTGGCCTGCCACGGCTGGCAGACCACGCAACGCAGCTGTTGTGAATCGGTGGGGGTCGAGACGTCGTCGTCTGCGAACGCGCCGGGGGCCTGCGCATAACCTGCGCTCGGAGACGCAAAGATTTCACAAAGAGCCCTTCGCGCTGCCGACCGGCCGCACTTGCGCAACTACTGGGAAAGCAGTTGACAAGATCCGCCGTCGCTGGTATGCTACGGAAGAACCAGTAGACGAGGCCACATGGACGACATCTATTTCCCGCCACGAGAGCTCGAAGTCATGAGCATCCTCTGGCGACTCGGCAACCCAACAGTCGCCGAAGTACGCGAAGCGCTCGACGAAAAGCTCGCCTACACCTCCGTGCTGTCTGCGCTGCAGACCCTCGAGGAAAAAGGCTACGTGCGCCACGAAGCGGACGGTCGAGCGTACAGGTATCTGCCCAACGTCGGAGCGGAGCGTGCCGGCGGCAGTGCGATCGCGAGAATTCGCGACGCCATTTTCCATGGCTCCGCTGAGCGCATGTTCGCGCAGTTCGTGTCGGATCGCGATCTCAGTCGCGATGACCTCGAGCGCATGCGGAGCCTCCTCGCCGAGCGGCTGGAGGAAGAGAAATGAGCACCGCGTGGATTCTGTATCTGCTGCTCGTCGGCACGCTGCTCGCCTGCGCGGCGCTTTCTGTCGACGGAATTCTTCGGCGCATCTCGATGCCGACGCGCTGGGTGTGGCTCGCGGCGCTTGGTGGCATCGTTGCTCTGGCGATCCTCGCACCTCGTCGCGAGACGAGTGGGATCAAGATAGACACACTCGTGGCACGCGTCTCAGACGCGATGCCCGCGAATCCGGCTACTTCGATTGGCGTTCTCGCCGAGATCGCACGTGCACGAGAGGTCATCACGTCGTCGGTGTCGTCAGCGCTTGCCGTTGCTGGTGCGCGAATTCCGCAAGGCGTCGTGCTGTCGCTCGGGGCAGTGTGGATCCTGCTCAGTGGTGCGGTGCTTTGCGTCCTCGTCATCGTCAGTCGCCGCGTCAATCGCGCGCGTCGAAGCTGGCCCACTCGCGAGCTCCATGGCACGCCAGTGCGTATCGCGCCGGCAACGGGCCCCGCCGTCATTGGATTTTCGCGCCCGGAAATCGTGGTGCCGAGCTGGTTGTTCGAGCGCACGGCGGATGAGCAACGGCTCGTGATCGTGCACGAGCACGAGCACGTGAAGGCGCGTGATCAGTTGCTGCTCGTCGGGGGTTGGATCGTCGCCGTGCTGCTGCCGTGGCATCCAGCGGTGTGGTGGTCGTTCTCGCGGATGCGTCTCGCCATCGAGCTCGATTGCGACGCGCGCGTGCTCAGGCAGGGCGTGAAGGCTCGCCCGTATGGATCGCTGTTGATCGACATCGCCGGCCAGTGCGCCGGCCACCGCGTCGGGGCGCTCGCCCTCGCGGACAAGACCTCACACCTCGAACGGAGATTGCTCGCGATGAAGAACACGAAGCGGCGGTTCACAATCGTTCCCACTCTGGTGCTCGGCGCGATTGCCCTCATGTCAGTCGCGATGGCGTGCGAGGCGCGACTCCCGACGTCGGCTGAAGTGCAGCAGATGGATGTGGCGAGCGCAGAGCGGGCGGCCACTCAGGCGAAGTTGATCGATGAGAAGAGCGCCAACGTCACGTACACGGTGAACGGGAAGGCGGTGAGCGCCGCGGAAGCGCATGCACTCAGCGCGAACCTCATTGCGACCGTCAATGTGCTGAAGAGCAAGCAGGGGGCTACGAAGGATGCCGGTTCGGCCGAAACCGTCGTGAACATCGTCACGACCGATGGCCTAACGTCTTTTCGTAAACGGGAGTCGGGTGAGGCCAGTGCAGAAAAGGGCTTCCCGATGACTATCTCGTACCGGAAGGGTCAGCTGGAGAGCAAGCTCGTTACGGAGCACAGCACGCTACCCGACAAGAAGGCGTTTACGGGTCTGGTTCTCATCGATGGCGTGCGCGTGTCGAACGACGCATTCTCGAAGCTCTCGCCAAGTGAAATCGAGAGTGTCGAAGTCATGAAGGGCGAGGCCGCGACGAGAGCGTACTCGGATCCGGCCGCAGCAAACGGCGTGATCACCATCAAGACGAAGAGCGCAAAACAATAGGCGGGTGCGGTCGTCGAGCGAGCGAAAGATCCGCACTTCGCGAGGTGCAGGTCTTTCGGCTCGGTTCGCTCGCTTCCAGACAACGTCCATTCTCGTTTTGTCGCACTCACGTGACGAGTCATGCTCGTCCTCATCGAAGATTTCGCATGTCCTCGCGTCGCTTCACCGCTGCCATAGCGCTCAGTGCTGTATTCACCGTTGCGCGCGTTGCAACGGCCCAGATGTCCGAGAGGCAGCCCACCGCGCCGAAGGGCGCAAAGGCGACCGCCACAAACTCCGAGCTGCCGCTCAAGTACACCGGCAAGCCGACGACGCCCGAGATCAGCGCCGGGGATCTCATGACGCGACTGTACATCTTCGCCGACGACTCCATGGGCGGACGCGAGGTCGGCACGGAGTACAACAACAAGGGCACCGCCTACATCGAGCGCGAAGTGCGGCGCATGGGGCTCAAGCCGGCCGGTGACGACGGGGGATATTTCCAGAACCTTCCGATCTACGCGCTCTCGATCGATCCCGGCACGTCGCTCAGGATTGGCGACCAACAACTCGTGCTCGGTACTGACTATGTGCCGCTCGCCAATGCGGAGCGACGTGTTTCCGTCGACGGCGTGCCGGTGGTGTACGGCGGAATGATCAACGACTCCACGACCTGGCTCTCCGCTAAGGACATGGCAGGCAAGATCGTGGTGCTTGGGTTTGCCGCGACCGGAAGCAGGAGTCGCGTGTACCTCACGAACGATTCTCGCTTCGGGCGCGCCACAGCCGTGTTCATCAATGATCTGGACGGCATTCCGACATTCTTCCGACCGCGCTTGATGAGCGGTACCCGTCTGCAGCGCGACAACCCGCCGCCACCCGGACCGATGGTGGTCGATGTTGCGTCGCGCGTCTTTACGCGCCTCGTCGGACCCGCCGATAGCCTGCACGCTGGCGCACCGGGCAAACCGATGACGGGCACGGTCATCGGCCGCAAGGAATTGAGACCCGCCCGCAATGTCGTCGCCATTCTGCCTGGCTCCGATCCGCAGCTGAAGGGACAGTATG
>JBDUCR010000338.1:0-39274 GCA_040003345.1 bacterium | reverse complement strand
CGCGACATGAGTCGCGCTGTGGATCGCCTCGTACGCGCGGTCCGCGATCACGAAATCATCCTCGTGCACGGCGACTACGACGTCGACGGCATGTGCTCGACCACCCTGATGCTGCGTGCCCTTCGCGCACTCGGCGGCACGGTCGTGCCGTTCATCCCTGAGCGTCTCGTCGATGGGTACGACCTGAGTGAAGCCGGTGTACGCGCCGCGAAGGCCGCCAGCGCCACCGTCGTCGTCACGTGCGATTGCGGCACGAGCGCGGTCACACCCGTTGCCGCGCTTCAGGCGCTCGGCGTCGACGTCATCATCAGCGACCATCATCTGCCTGGCGGTGATCTTCCAAACGCGTTCGCGGTGCTCAATCCGAAACGCGCTGGTTGCGAGTCCGAGGACAAGGATCTCGCGGCAGTGGGCGTTGCATTCAAGCTCGCACTTGCCGTTACACGAGCGATGGGCGGCAACGAGAATCTCGTGTACGGCATGCTCGATCTCGTCGCGCTGGCGACCATTGCCGACATCGCGCCCTTGCGGGGTGAGAATCGCGTTTTTGCGCGATATGGACTACGCATGCTCGCCGATACGAAGAACGTCGGACTTCGTGCGTTGATTCGCGCGGCAGGGCTCGATAACAAGCCACTCACGGCGGGCCGCGTCGGCTTCATTCTCGCGCCGCGATTGAATGCCGTCGGTCGGCTCGGCAAGGCGTTGCGAGGAGTCGAGCTGTTGATGTCAACGAACGAGCACGAGGCGAATACCATCGCACGCGAGCTCGAGGAGATCAACGCGCGACGACAGGAGATCGATCGCGCCGTGCTCGTGCAGGCGCGCGAGCGTGTGCTCGCACTCGATCTCGACGATACGTATGGAATTGTCCTCGCCGAAGATGGCTGGCATCCCGGCGTCATCGGCATCGTTGCGTCGCGCATTGTGGAAGAGTTCGGCCGTCCCACGATTCTCATTGGCCTCGAGGGCGACGAAGGGAAGGGCTCGGGACGCTCGATCTCGCGCTTCGATCTGCATGGCGGCATCGGACGATGCAAGCATTTGCTCAAGCGCTTTGGCGGGCATCGGAGCGCCGCGGGCGTCACCATCGCGCGCGATCAGGTCGATGCATTCGCGAGGTGCTTCAACGAAGGTGCTCGCGCGGCGCTCACCGCAGACGATCTCGTGCCCGAATTACGCGTGGACATGGAAGTGTCGCTTGCGGACATCACGCCGGGCTTCGAGTCGCTGCTGCGGCATCTCGAGCCGTGTGGTATGGGGAATCCCGCGCCGATGCTGCTTACGCGGAACGTCGAGCTTGCCGCGCCGCCGCGCGTCATCGGACAGGGAGGACTCAAGCTTCGCATCAACACGCCCGCTGGTCCGCTCGAAGCAATCGGGTGGTCACTTGGCGCACGAGTCGGTGAGCTCGATGTCACGCGTCCGATCGACATCGCGTATCGTCTCGAGATGGACGAGTATCAGGGCATTTCGCGCCTTCAGGCGAAGCTCGCAGACTTTCGCGCCGCATAGCGCGTGCGAATCGTCGCGGGGCAATGGCGCGGTCGTCGTCTCGTTGTCCCGAAGGGCGACATCGTGCGCCCCACGGCCGATCGTGTGCGCGAAGCGTGGATGAGCATTGTGAGTCCGTGGTTGCCCGAAGCGCGGGTGCTGGATCTGTTCGCTGGCTCGGGCGCGCTGGGCATCGAGGCGCTATCCCGCGGCGCGACGAGCGTGGACTTCATCGAGACCGCGGCGCCAAGCCTCAAGGCCATCGACACGAATCTCGTTTACGTCAATGCAGGCGACGCGGCGAAGGTGCATCGAACTGATGCGCTGAAGTTCATCGCCACGCTCGACGCTCACGCGTACGACGTCGCGTTCGCCGATCCGCCCTACGACATGGGGATTGCGGCCAAGGTCGCTGAGCAATGGCTCGCAACTCCATTTGCCGATCTACTCGGCATCGAGCATCGCGCGTTCGAGGCGATGCCTGATGGCGGCGAAAAGCGTCGTTACGGTGGCACCGCAATCACTTTTTATCGCGTCGAGTGACCTCGCGTTGCGCTTTTCGTTCCGCCTGTCGAGACTTCCCGAGTGCCAAATTCACGCATCGCCATTTACGCGGGCAGCTTCGACCCGATCACACGCGGGCATGAAGACCTCATGCACCGCAGTCTCGAGTTCGTCGATACGCTCATCGTCGCCGTTGCGACCAACTCGACCAAGGCGCCGCTCTTCTCCATTGAAGAGCGCGTGGAGCTCATTCGCGAGTCCGTTGGCAAAGATCCGCACATTCAGGTGCATTCCTTTGGCGGCCTGCTCGTGGACTTCGCCCGTGACGTCGGCGCATCGTTGCTCATTCGCGGCCTCCGCGCGGTGAGCGACTTCGAGTACGAATATCAGATGGCATTGATGAACCGCCACCTCTCGCCCAAGCTCGAGACGGTGTTCATGGTTCCGTCCCTCGACACCACCTACATCAGCGCCAGCCTCGTACGTGAGGTCGCCCGTTTCGGCGGCGACGTGCACGATCTGGTGCATCCAACCGTTGCCGACGCACTGCGCGCCAAGCTCGCTACGAAGTGACATTTCTCGAGTCGTTGCACGAACGTGCCGCCAGCCAGCGGCGACGCATTCTCTTTCCTGAAGCTGGCGATCCGCGAACGAAAGGCGCAGTGCGCGAGCTGTTGTTGCGCGGCATCGTCGAACCGGTGCTCGTCGGCATGCAGCAGGACGCGATGCCAGGCGTCGAGCTGATCGACGTATCGGACCCGCTGCTGTCGGCTGAGGTCGCCGATCAGTTGATGGTGATCCGCGGACCCAAAGGAATGACGGACGAAGAGGCCGAGGCGCACAGTGCGTCGCCGCTCATCGTTGCCGATGCGCTCGTCCGGCTGGGACGTGCGGACGGATGCGTCGCCGGCGCGGTACACACTTCCGCCGAAGTGATTCGTGCCGCGCTGTGGCTCATCGGACCGGCTGACAGAGTGCGCACGATTTCGAGCGCGTTCTACATGGATGTCCCGGCGTTTCGCAGCGCTGTCGGTGAAGTGTTGACGTTTACCGACTGCGCCGTGGTTCGTCGCCCAACGGCTGGGCAGCTCGCGGACATTGCGATCTCCGCCGCAAGCGACCGCATACGCATCGTTGGCGACGTGCCGCGCGTAGCGTTTCTGTCGTTCAGCACGAGGGGAAGTGGCAAGGGAGAAAGCATCGAGCGAATTCGTGCGGCAGTCAGCGAAGTTCGTATGCTCGCGCCCGAGCTCGCCGTGGACGGAGAATTGCAAGGGGACGCAGCACTCATTGACGCGGTGGCGGCACAAAAGGCGCCGGATAGCCCCGTCGGTGGAAGGGCGAATGTGCTGGTCTTCCCGGATCTCGATTCCGGAAACATCGCCTATAAATTGGTACAGCGGCTTGCTTCCGCGCGCGCGATCGGTCCAATCCTTCAGGGGATGCGACATCCGTGCAATGATCTCTCGCGCGGAGCGTCTGCTGAGGACATCTTCAATGTGGCCGCGATAACCGCACTACAGGCGGACGACAGTGCGGCCACACTTCTGAATCCGATCCGCCAGGAGACAGGCACATGAGCTTTTCGATCAAGAAGCAGGGGGACATTGTCGTGGTAGACGTCGAAGGGCAGTTGATCGTTGGAAACCGCCAGGAGCTCAAGCAGAAGGTTCTCGACGAGCTTGAGCGCGGTGAAAAGAAATTCCTCATCGATTTCGCTCAGACCGGCTACATCGATAGCTCCGGGCTCGGCGTCCTCGTCTCACTCTCCAAGAAGATTCGCGAGCAGGGCGGTGAGCTTCGGCTTGCCAATCTGAACGACGATCTGCGCACGCTCTTCGAGCTCACCAAGCTCGATACACTCTTCCAGATATCCGACACGCGCGACCGCGCATTGTCGAGCTTCTGATCCCGCTCTGATCTCGGTGGCGCGGCCCGTCTTCACACGGGCCGCGCCGCGTCGTCGCCGGGCTTCCTACCGCGCCCTCTCGCCGAGTCCGAATTTTGGTCATGCCCGCGATCCCATCGTCCGACGCCGGGTTTCGCGTCGCGCTGCAGGTCGATATCCCCAGCGATGTCGCCTACATCGAGCGCGTCGTCGATCTCGTGCGGTTTCCATGCGTCGAGTTCGCCTACAACTCGCATCAGCTCGCGCTCAACGTCCCCGTCGCGCTGACTGAGGCGCTGTCCAACGCCATTCTCCGCGCGAACCACGAGGATCCGACAAAACGCGTCCACGTGCACGTCGTCGTTGACGCAATGCGACTCGTCGTGGAAATCTCGGACGAAGGCGTGCGCTTCGACCTCGACGCGAACACGCGCGACGCGACCGATGCCGACAACCTCGAGCGCGAGGACGGACGAGGATTGTTCCTCATGCGCAAGCTGATGGACGGCGTGGAGCGCTTCGATGCATCGCCCGATGGTGACACGGGCAATGTGGTCCGCCTCACGCTCGCGCGCGCGTGAGTGAGCTCAGGGAAGTCCTCGGCGTCTTTCACGAGGCTACAGGCTGCGAAGCGGCCGTGTGGTCGCTCGAGGGCGCGCCCGGATCAGCCCTTCGACGCGTTGCCGGTACGTCGAGGTCGGTGCCTCCGCCGTCCGAGTGGCTGCCTGACAACGACGAAATACGCGACGAGCCAACCGATCGCGGACGCTGGCTCCTCGTGCCCGTCGCCGGACCGCGACCGTCGTGGATCGCACTCGGTCCGTGTCCAATCGAGCGAAGTGAGCTCGATCGCTATCTCAAGTTTCTGCGTCCCATCATCTCGCAGTACCTGCAGAACACACTCGAAGTCGAACACGCGGCAAACGAGCTCGCTGAACGATACGAGGAGATCAATCTCCTTTATTCGATCAGCGAGATTCTCGGTCGCACGGTGTCACTCGAGGAAGGCGCCGCAACGATTCTCAAGGAAGTCAGTGAGACCGTCGGTGCGCATCTGGGATCCATTCTCGTTCATGATGTCGCGACCTCGACGCTGCAAGTGATCGCGCGCATTGGCGGAGAGAAAGTTCCAACGCGGCCGATTGCGCTCGACGATCCGTGCAGCGTGAGCGCACATGTATTCCGCACGCTGCATTCGATCATCGTTGACGACGGCGAAATGCTATGCGACGCGGAGCTCGCCTTTCGTCGCGGCGCGATGCTGACCGTCCCGATTCTCTGGACGGCGCAGGACGGAAGTAAGCCACTTGGAATCGTGAATCTCTCTGACCGGCGGTCTGGACAGGCCTTCACCGCAGGAGACCAGAAGCTCGTCACGGCAATCGCCAGCCAGATCGGTGCGGCTATTCAGAATGCGCGTCTCGTCCGCCAGTCACTCGATCAGCAGCGGATGCAGCAGGAGATGCAGCTCGCGCACGATCTGCAGATGAAACTTCTTCCCGACGCAGCGCACGTCGCGCCGGAAGCGAAGGTTGCGGCGCTCGTCGTTCCCGCCGAAGACGTCGGTGGAGACTTTTACAATCTCTATCGTCTCTCGCAACATCGCATCGGCGTGATGATCGGCGACGTTTCCGGTCACGGCTATCAGGCAGCGCTCATCATGGCGTTGACGATGAGCGCGTCGGCGATTCATGCGCAGGGCACGGACGATCCCGCAGAGATGCTTCGTCGGCTGTACGTCAGCGTGAAGGAAGAGCTCAATACGACGGAGATGTTCGTCAGCGCATTGTATGCGGTCGTCGATCGCGACAACGGCGTTCTTCGCTACGGCAACATGGGCCATCCGCACGCGTTCGTGATCTCACGTCACGGCGACGTCGAGCGCCTCGTTGCCGGCGGTCCTCCACTCGGCATGCTCGACAAGGCGCCTGACTCGAGCACACGACCATGGGACGTCGACGGCGACGTGTTGCTTCTCTTCACCGACGGGATCACGGACGCACGCAATAGCGAGGACAAACGTCTCGACGAAGCGCCGGTGCTTCAGGTCGTCCGCGAGCATCGCGCCGACACCCCAGCGCAGATCGCGGCGCGAGTGTTCGAGCTGCTCGACGAGTACACCGGCGACATCTCTCCCCGCGATGATCTGACGCTCGTCATCCTCAAGAGCTGAACGCACGATGACTGACGACTCGCGGCCCACTCGGCGCGACCGCACCGGCTTTCCGCCCACGAGGAAGAGTCTCGGTCAGCACTTCCTCACTGATCGGCGCATTCTCACCCGAATTGCCGACGCGCTGCATCTCGAGGGCGGCGAAACGGTGCTCGAGATCGGACCGGGCCGCGGCGCGCTCACCGACATTCTCGTCGAGCGCGCAGGGCGACTGATCGCGATCGAGTATGATCGCGCGCTCGCTGAGATTCTCCGTCAGCGATATGCGAAGCGAAGTAACGTGCTGATCGCCGAAGCCGACGTGCTCGAAGTATCGCTCGGCGATCTCGCCGCGGGGCCGTACGTGCTCGTCGGCAATGTGCCGTACTACATCACGACACCAATTCTCTTTCATGCACTCGTGCCTCCGCGTTCGCAGCGGTCGGTGTACCTCGTGCAGAAGGAAGTGGCTGATCGGCTCACCGCCGCGCCCGGAACAAAGGAATACGGCGCCCTCACAGTGAACGTCGCCGCGGTGGCCAAGGCAGAATCGCTATTCAAGGTGCCCGCCGGTGCGTTCTCTCCGCCGCCAAAAGTAGAGAGCGCGGTGGTGCGTATCACGCCACTCGCTGCTCCGCTGATCGCGCCAGAAGAAGAGCGATCGTTTCGACTCCTCGTGCAAGGTGCGTTCGGTATGCGCCGCAAGCAGATGCGTCGTGTCTTGCGTTCGCTCTACGGTATTGATGCGGCAGCGGCCGACGGTATTCTCGGCGCGACGCACATCGATCCGGAAGTGCGTCCGGAGACCTTGTCGCCGGCGCAGTTTGCCTTGCTGCTGCGCGCCGACAAGACGAACACTTCGCTGGAATCTTGAGCAACGCGAGGAGCGTGATCAACAACGATCCGCCGAATTCGCTCCTACTCGCTATTCGTGTGAATTCGTCAACGCGAACGTCAGCCCTTCGAGCTCCATCGCCATGTTGACCGTCTTGACGGTCATGTCGCCGGTTGCGTGGAGCTGCACCGGCGCAAAGTTCAGCACCGCTCGGATGCCAGAGCGCGCAATACGATCGAGAACACCCTGTGCCTCATCGGGCGGAGTCGCGAGCACGGCGATCTCCGGCTTTTCCTCGGCGACGTCGTTCTCGAAGCGCTTCATGTCGCGAATCTCGATTCCCTCGAGCTTGCGTCCGATCTTGTCAGGATTCGTGTCGTACGCGGCAGTGATCACGAAGCCACGCTGCCGAAAGCCGCGATACTGCGCGAGCGCCGCACCGATTTTTCCCGCGCCCACGATGACGACCCTCCATTCCTTGCCAAGTCCGAGGATCTCGCGAAGGGCCGTGCCGAGCTCGGGGACGGAATAGCCGAGGCCGCGCTTTCCGAAGGAGCCAAAGAACGACAAGTCCTTCCGCACCTGGGCAGAGGTCGTCCCTCCGCGCCGCGCGAGCTCTTCGCTCGACACGGTCGACTTTCCGCGTCCCTCGAATTCCTCGAGAAAACGCAGGTAGATGGAGAGACGGCGGACGGTGGAATCGGCGATGCGTTTCAATTCGGATCAGGCTTGTGAATTCATTCACAAACTAGCAGGATTTTCGACGCGCACCAGCGCCAGCCTCGGGGAGTGGTTCAACTTCTTGCGCTGCATAATCATGCAGACAGGCAGGATATTGACCCCCGGATTATCTTCGGGTGCATGACAGTACATGTCACTTCCGAAATCGGGCGCCTGCGCTCGGTGATCGTCCACACTCCCGGTGCCGAATTGCTTGGCGTCACTCCGGCGACGCGCGAGGACTATCTCTACGACGATCTTCCGGACGCCGATCAGGCGCGCATCGAGCACCGCCGATTCACCGCAGTGCTAGGCCGCTTCTGCGAGGTGTATGAAGTGCGCGACCTTCTCACAGACGTCCTCGCGAACACCGAGACGCGTGAGCTCCTCGTCCGCGAGACGATGGACATCGTTCCCAGCGAGCCGCTCGCGCGCGAGATCGAAGCGCTGCCGCCCGCCGACCTCGTAACGATGCTGATCGAGGGCCGAGTGGAGACGCCTGGTCCTCTCGCGCGCACGTTGAACGAGTTCGGCTACGAGCTGCCACCACTGCCCAACCTGTTCTTCACGCGCGACTCGGCGATGAGCGTTGGCAATCACGTGCTCGTGGGCTCGATGCGCTACGGCATTCGCTGGCCTGAAGAGCTCATCATGAAGGCGTTGTTCAGCTACCATCCGCTGCTGCGCAACGAAGGCATTCTCTACGACGGCTCGACAGAACGTCGCCTGAATTACACGCTCGAAGGCGGCGACGTACATCCGCTGCGTGAGGATCTCGTCGTCATCGGCTTCAGCGAGCGCTCGAGCCCGGGTGCGATCGACTATCTCGCCTCGCTGCTGTTCGAGAAGACGAAGGTGACGGACATCATCATCGTCGTCATGCCGAAGGAGAATACAGCCATTCATCTCGACATGATCTTCACGCAAGTGGACAAGGAGCTGTGCGTCTGCTTTCCTCCGCACTTCATCGGCCCGGAGCGGTTGAGCGTTCTGCATTGGAAGAAGCACGAGAGCATGCTGCGTGAGAAAGCCGACATCTTCACTGCACTCGCAGACTGCGGTATGCCGATGACACCGATCTTCGCTGGTGGTGAGCGACGCGCGGTGCAGGAGCGCGAGCAGTGGTCGTCGGGATGTAACTTCGTTGCGCTGCGCCCTGGGCTCGTGCTGTCCTACGCGCGCAACGTCGGCACACTTGGCGAGATGGCGAAGGCAGGCTTCGAGATCGTGTCTGGCCTGAACTACCTGAATGGTGACGTGCGCATTTCCGATGACCGACGCACGGTGATCACGTTCGAGGGCGCAGAGCTGGTGCGTGGCGGTGGCGGACCTCGTTGTATGACCTGCCCGGTGGAGCGGGACGACGCATGATCGGTCAGCAGTACACTTTGGATGTTGATCCGGTATCGGGCACTCGCCTCGAGCGCGATGCACCTGCGGGGATTGAAACGAAGGCCGCATCGACGCTGCTCGTCGAGCGCGCGGCGGACTATCTCAGGGCGGGACCAGCGAGCTCGCAGTCGCTCGTCGCGAACGTGTGTCAGCTGTCGTCCGTGCCATCGTTCATTGCGGAGCATCTCGCGGTCACCTTGCTGCGCGAGTATCCGCGATTCATCCGCACCGCCGATGGCGGTTGGCGTCTGGGTGAAGCTGCTCCGCCGGCCTGGCGAGTTCACTCGCCGAATGACGAGCCACTGCTCTCGTCGCTGTCCTTTGCTGTCGTTGATGTCGAGACGACAGGCGGCCAGCCCGGTGGAAACGATCGCATCACGGAAATTGGAATCGTCACCGTACGCGATGGCCGGATAGCAGAGGTATACGAGACGTTGGTGAATCCAGAGCGCGCGATTCCGCCCTTCGTCTCGCGGCTCACGAACATTACGTGGGACATGGTGCGAACGAAGGCGCCGTTTCGCGGCATCTGTGAAGAGGTTTTGCGCTCGCTCGAGGGACACGTATTCGTTGCGCACAACGCGGGCTTCGACTGGCGATTCGTCAGCACCGAAGTCGCGCGGGCGACTGGTCGTACGCTCACGGGACGTCGCCTTTGCACAGTACGTCTCGCACGGCGCGTACTGCCGCAGTTGCGCAGACGCTCGCTCGACTGGATCGCGATGTACTACGGGGTGGAGATTCCCGCCGGTCGGCGTCACCGTGCTGGCGGAGACGCGCTCGCGACCGCAGAGTGTCTGATTCGGCTGCTCGAGGATGCAAAGTCGCACGGCTGCGAACGGTGGTCCGAGCTCGAGCGATTTCTGTCCACCGGCACTGCATCGAAGAAGACTCGTCGCAAGAAGCGGCGAGGTCTTCTCGCAATGCCACACCCCGTCACAAAGGATACGACAGCCTAGCAATGCCACTGCTTCCTCTCGTTGAATCGCGCACGGTCGGATCACTTCGTGTCCATGCACTGCAGGCAGGGCTTCAGCAGCTCGATGGCGGTGCGATGTTCGGTGTGGTTCCGAAGACGCTCTGGGAGCGAAAGATTTCCGCCGACGCGAAAAACCGCATTCCACTCGGCATGCGCTGTCTGCTTATCGAACATCCCGACGCGCTCGTGCTCATCGACAATGGTGCAGGGAACAAGGAGTCGGACAAGTTCTACGGCATCTATGGCATCGAGAATTCGCCGATCGGTTCTGTTGGCCCAACGCAGCTCGAAAGTGCGCTGGCAGAGGCGGGGTTCTCTCCTGACGACGTGACGATGGTGATCAACAGTCACCTGCATTTCGATCACGCTGGCGGCAACACACGGCGCGACGACACGGGAGAGATCACGCTGTCGTTTCCGAATGCGCGTTACGTCGTTCGCGCGGGCGAATGGGAGTGGGCACACCGCGCGAACGAGCGGACATCGGCGAGCTACTTTGCGCACAACTTCGATCCGGTGCGTGAAGCAGGGCGCCTCGAGCTCGTCGACGCTGACGTCGAAGTCTTGCCTGGAGTGCAGCTGCGTCACACGCCAGGGCACACGCCGCATCATCAGGGCATACTGATCACGTCGGGTGCCGAGCGTCTCTTCTATCTCGCGGATCTCTCACCCACCACGGCGCATGTGCCGCTGCCCTGGATCATGGGATACGATGTCGAGCCGCTGGTGACGCTCGAGACCAAGCGGCGCCTGTGGGCTGAAGCAAAAAGCGAAGAGTGGACGGTGATGTTCGAGCACGATGCGACCAATGCGTGGGGCCGCATCGTGTCGGACGGGAAAGGCTACGCCTGCGAGGTGCTGTAAAAGAACAGGTCCCCCGCGAATGCGAGGGACCTGTCTTGCGTGCCCAATGCGTGAGACTTACGCCTTCCGATCGAGACAGGCGGAGAAGAGTGGATTCGTCTGCTCGCTGGTTGGCACCGGGAAGTTCACGTCGGTGCCGTAGCTGCCACCCTTGAAGAACAAGCCCGTTGGAAAGACCTGATCCTGGGGGCGATTGTATTGGCGAACGAGGCGGCGCAGATCGGGAAGCCGCTGTCCCCGCCCGAAGGTCCAGAATGCTTTCTCGCGAAACAACAACGTCGTTGCAGAGGGCACATCTGCTGGCGTTGCAAGCGCCGGCAGTGCAGTGACGGCCACGCCGGCGAGACTGGGGGGCGTTGCGCGAAGTGCATTGAGAATGGTCATCATTCCGGGGATGTCCCCCGCGACGAGCTTCGCCTCCGCCTCATAGAGCCGCGCGTCCACCCCCGACGCCAGCACGAGTGGGTCATACTGCAATTTGTACAGATTGCTCAGATAAAACGGACGTGTGACCCCATCCTCAGGAGGAATCTTCGGCGAGAGCAGATCTCCATTCTGCACGGGAACACGTGGATCATTCGCTGATGCAAATGGCAGCGCATTCTTGATGACGTTCACCTGACCGCCGACGAGATCGAAGCTGTCGGCGACACTGATGCGCGCGGTGGAGTTGTTCAGGGTCCACATGCCATTCGCACCGGCGCTCGCGGAGAACGTCATGTCGTATTGATACGCCGTGGGGACGCCAGCCACGATTGCCGCCGCGGCAGCAGCATTCGCCGTTCCCTTGTCGAGCAGCACCCGCGCCTTGAAGATGCGCGCCGCGCGATTGACGAATACGCCAGTGGCATCGGAGCCACTCAACGCGATTGCCGTGTCGAGATGGGCTGATGCACTGTCGTAGACCTGGGCAATCGTGAGCGGTTCGCCGTTCGCCTGCACACCACCGATGGTGTGGCCGAGTGGAATGCCATTGCAGTAGTTGTCGGCCAATGTCATCTCGAAGAACGCGAGCTCCATGTACAGCTCACCGATGACCGCACCGCTGTCGGGCATGAACGCCTTCATCGCGGTGATCGCGTCGCGAACGTAGCCGCGAGCTTGAGTCACTCCTCCGTAATTCCAGTTGTGTGTAAGGGGATCGGTGATGCGCTGATCCGCCGAAATGCGTGTCGCCTCGAAATCGGCGTTCTTGTATTCGTCGGCGAGCGTGCCTCCCATCTGCCAGATGGATTCGCCAGCCTGAACTTGCTTGTATCTGCCGATTGCGCCGATGCGCAGCGCATAGGCGGCCGACGGAGTCGCGACCGCAGTCCCATCGACCAGTCCCGGATTCTGCGGAGCAAGCAGCTCGCTTTTCACGCGATCGCAACCGGCTATCAGTGTCACGGCCGCCCCGACGGCAATTACCCAGCGAGCGCGATGCAGATGCTGATTCATGAGTATCGTCCTCGTTTGGGTTAGAACTTCAGGTTGAGACGAAAGGTGAAGTACGTCGGAGTCGGGCTGGTGTTGAAGTCGTTCGCCACTTCACTGGCCGTCGTGCCGTAGTTCTGCTCTGGATCGACACCCGTGAAGTTTGACCATGTCTTGAGGTTGCGCACTGCGACGACGAGCGTGGAGCCGTTGGAGGCGCGCACCGCGGAAGTCAGGCGCTCCGGAAGTGAAACGACAGCGGAGAGCTCGCGGAGCTTCCAGAAATCGAAGGGAACGAAGTAGCCGAGTCGTGTGGTGTACGTTGTGCCTCCGATCTTCGTGCCGTACGAGTTCGCCACGGCACGCGCCTGCATCCACAGCGGCGACGTTGGATCCTGCGTCTCCTGACATGCCTGCGGCGCAGAGGCGCACTGGAAATAATTTCCTTCGAGTGTGCGCCCACCTCCCTTGTGATCGAACAACACGTTGAAGCGCAGCTTGCGATGGAACAGATCGATGCCCGAGGCGATGGACGCGAGGTCCTTCGCAAAGCCGACACCCTGGAAGCTGAGCGCGGAGTCAACGGCGACTTCGGACTTCTGAATTACGCCGTCACCATTCGCATCCGCGAACGTGTAGTTGCGATACCACTGGGAGAACAGCGGATACCCCTGCCGCTGCTGCGTCACTCCACCGGCACCAATGATTCGTTCGTTGCCCGTAGCCGGATCGATTCCCAGATCGACCCATTTGTTGTTGTTGTGCGAGATGCTGCCGGTCACGTCCCAGCTGAAGCGCGGCGAATCCCACACGACGACATTCGCCTGGAACTCATGACCGGAATTCTGCGTCGATCCAAGGTTGAGCTGCAGCGAAGGGTTTCCGTTGGTGAGGGGTCCCGGCGCTCCCGTCGACGAAGGAATCGGAACGGCGATCAGCGCGTCGGTCGTCTGCTTTTTGTAGTACGTGTAGTCGAGATGCACGCGGCGATCGAACATGTCCGCAGCGAATCCGGTCTCGAGCTCAGTCGACCTCTCAGGCTTGAGCAAGGTGTTGCCCGGCTGGAGCGCCACGAGTCCCGACTGATCCGTTCCGCTCGTGAGATCCTTCGTGACGACACTGACTGGCGCTGGCGTATACAGCTGCAACGCCGCGGTAGGCAGCGGCTGCACGCCATTCGCGCCATAGGCACTGCGCAGCTGAAGCGATGTGAGCCAGTCGCGCTTGGGGAAGAACGGCTCGTCCGTGATAATCCAGGAGAGGCCGATTTTCGGATACAGAATCCGCTGGAAGCTCGTTCCGAACGCGCTGTTCTGGTCTGACCGAAGGCCGGCTGTGAGGAAGAGACGATCGCGAAGCGCGAGCTGTTCCTGCGCGTAGTAGCCGAGCGTCTTCGCTGCCGTCGGCAGAACATTGGTGATGGATACGAACGTTGACGTCGCTGCCAACGATGATGCGCCGATCGCGAGTCCGCGACCCTGTGCAAAGAGCTCGTCGCGCTCCTCGTTGGTGTAATCCGCACCGACAGTCGTGCGGAGATTGGCCCACGACTTTGCCTGCCATGTCGCCGTGCTCGCGACCTTCGCCGAGAAGTTTCGGCGATTGTCTTTCTGGTTGAAAACGTTGCCCACGCGCGCGTTCGCGCCCGACGCCGGACACTCGTTGAGGCGGCACACGTGAGAGATGTCCTGCGTGAGCAGATCGACGCCGACCACCGCGTCGTTCTGCATCCAGGCCAGCGGACGCCAGTTCGCCTGCGCGCTTCCCGTGAAACGCTGGGCATCGACCGGAGTGACGAACTGCATCACCGAGCCCGGCGCGAACGAGTTGGCGTCGTTGAAGGGAAACCCAGTCGGATCGAGACCGCCCGGTTTGTCGAGACCACAACCCGTTTTCTCGGTCCCGACGGGACATCCCTTATATCCAAAGTTCGATTGTCCGAGGTACAGCAGCGCAATGATCTGCGCGTTGTCCGGTTCGATGATGTTGCTCGACTTGGCGAACCCTGAGCTGACGCTCAAGTCGAGCTTGGGACTGACGGCGGCTTGTAAATTCGTACGGAAGTTCAGCTTCTGCTGTGATCTGGGATGGAACATCGAATTCGTTACTGGAACGCTGAGAACGTTCTGGTAATAGTCGATATCTCGCTGTGCCATCTGAATGGGACCGAACTCGTTGTCGAGATCGCCGCTGACGAAATACCGCAGAGCGTCCGTGCCTCCGCTGACATTCATTCCATACAGACTGCCTCGGCCAAGATGGATGAAGGTCGCTTCGGGGTCGGTGAGGTAGTCGTAGTGCGTGAGGCTGTCGGAGCGACACGTCGCGCCACTCACGCCGTCGATGAACTTGAACTGCGACGTTTCCATCACCGCGAGCTGGCAGCGCGACGCCGTAGGCGAGAGCGTGCCGAACAACGCTCCTGGCGTCGAGATGAACTTGTGGCCGAAATTCGCATACTGATCCTGATAGTCCCAACGATCGCTGATGGTGCGCGACTCTCCGGTCCAGCCCCATCGCGCGGAGCCTGGCTTGCCTTTCTTCGTCGTGACGACGATGACACCGTTCGCGGCGTTGGTTCCGTACAGCGTCGCTGCCGAGGGTCCCTTCACGATCTCGATGTCCTCGATCTCTTCGGGACTGAGATTGTTCAACGGACTGATTGGCGTGGAGCCGGAGGAGCTCGCGCTGCCAGTTGCGCTCGCGATGCCCGTCGACATGCTGGTCGACGTCGTCCATCGCACGCCGTCCACATACCAGATCGGCGCATTGCTGAGCGAGATGGACGAGACACCACGCAACCGAATCGTCGGCGCGCCACCGACCACTGGACTCGGCAGAATGATGACGCCTGGTGTCTTGCCGGTCATCAGATCGGCGATGTTCGTGACCGACGATTCCTCGACGCGCTTATTGACGTCGCCAAGCGTGGCAACGGCGTTGCCGAGCTCGATCTTGCGTTGCTGTCCGGTCGCCGTTGTAACGATCTCGGTAAGCTGCACGAGCGCGACGCCGAGCCGAAAATTGGATTCCGTGCTTGTCCCGCTGGCGACCACCACGGTCTGCTTCTGCGACTTGTAGCCGACGAGAAGCACCTGCACCTCGATATTGCCGGCGCGCACATTTCGGAGGAAATAGCGCCCGTCGTCGTTGGCGACCGCCGTTACCGGAGTTCCCACGGCGAGAATCTTTGCGCCGGCGAGCGGCAGGCCCGATTCGTTCGTGATACGGCCGGTGATCGTTCCCTGTGCGGCTGCCGTTTGGGCGCTAAGCGCTAGACAGAGCAGGGCGAGGCAGTGAGGTAGGCGAAAGGATTTCCATCGGGCGAGCCGCGTGAGCTGCATGAGCTGCGTACCTCGGGTTGGGGAGAGGTTGCGAGCGACGGGTACAACACCGCACGAGTCGACCGACGATTGTTCACGCGCGCGCGGCGCGCGTGTTCGTCAGGCGCTTGGAGTTTTCAGGAGAGCGATTGTTGGCAGCTTTTTGTGAGGCGCGAATCTGACGCGCCCGAGACGGCTTATTGAAGGGAGACGCTACGAGCGAAGGGTAGGGTCGTCAAGGCAATGAAGGATGAGCTGCGGGCTTACACAGTGACGGCCAATGTGCTCACCCGCTCTTCGGCTGTCGCGTCACTCAGACCATGCACATTACCGCGAGTGGAGGATCCGAGCGCGCCTTCAAGCATTGCTCGGATCGTATCAGCGATCGCCGGAATCGGGACGTCATTCCACGCGAGGTAAACCATCGCGTCGCGGGGCCATGCGTCGCCGGGCATTTCCTCTCGTCCTTGTCATTCGACAATTGACCGGGTGTTGTCGAGCGTCGAGATATGCCGGAGAGACGGTTGGGGATGCGCGTAGCGCGTACAGGCGCCAGTAGCCGCCCGCGGCTCGTGGTGGGTCGGCTTGACTTCCACCCCAAACGGTCTAACTTCCGCTCCGACAACTAGCTAAGCGATTTCCTCCATCGGAGGCGATCCACCCTCTGGCCCTCGCGCAACGCGAGGTGTGCTGCAGGAGTTCTGATTCAGCTCGCGAGCCTTCAACACCGGGGCGGTCGCGCGCTCTTTGCGGACTCTTTCACTCAGAAGGGTCCGCTTTTTTGTTTTTCTCTTTCCGAGGCTACGAGTATTCAGGACACTACGAAGCGCGTGCGGGTCAATCGCATGATCCGCATCAGCCCGGTCCGCGTGATCGGCGCCGATGGCTCACAACTCGGGATTCTCGAGGTGGACGCGGCGCTCCGGATGGCGGAAGAAGCCGGGTTGGATCTCGTCGAAGTCGCCGCAACTGCACGCCCCCCGGTCGTCCGTATTATGGACTATGGGAAGTACAAGTTCGAGATGGCGAAGCAGGCGCGGGTCGCAAAAAAGAAGCAACACGTCATCGAGCTCAAGGAAGTGAAGTACCGTCCTGGAATCGATGATCACGACTTCGACACGAAGACGCGGCATGCTCGCCGCTTTCTGGAAGAGAAGAACAAGGTCAAGGTGACCATGATGTTCCGCGGTCGCCAGGTAGCCCATCCCGAGCTCGGACAGGCCGTGCTCGATCGGGTCAGCAGTTCGCTCGCCGACATTGGAAAGATCGAGAGCGCAGGTCGGCTCGAAGGGAAATCCATGACGATGATCCTCACGCCCAAATAAGCAGGACGTGTTATGCCCAAGATGAAGACGCACAAGGGCGCTGCGAAGCGCTTCAAGATGACTGCCTCCGGCAAGGTCAAGCGCTACAAGGCGTTCAAGAGCCACATCCTCACGAAGAAGACCTCGAAGCGGAAGCGCAATCTGCGCCGCCCGGGGCTCATCGCCACGAATGGCGAGCAGAAGCGAATCAAGCGCCTCATTCAGGCCGCTTAATAGGAGCCGACCATGCCACGCGCCGTATCGAACGTCCCGCGCCTCAAGCGGAAGAAGCAGATCCTCAAGCACGCCAAGGGCGCCTTCGGCGCTCGCTCCAAGCTGTGGAAGGCCGCCAAGGAGAACGTCGAGCGCGGCTGGAAGTACGCGTACCGCGATCGCAAGAACAAGAAGCGCGATTTCCGCAAGCTGTGGATCGTCCGCATCAATGCGGGCGCGCGCCAGCACGACATGAGCTACAGTGTATTCATGAACGGCCTCAAGCTCGCGGGCATCGAAGTCGACCGAAAGATCCTGGCCGACATCGCCGTGCGCGATCCGCTGGCTTTTGCGGCTATCGCCGATGCGGCACGTGCCGCGCTGAACGCTGCGTAGGTAGTTTGTCTCGCACGTATTCGGCGGCGGCGCGACTTCGAGTCACGCCGCCGCCGAGTCGTTTGTATGTCATGTTGAGCGAAACAAAAGATCTGCACCTGAATGATCAATGATGCTCCCCGAAAGCCCGACCCTGCAGGAATACATGCTGCTCTCTGGCCAGATGGCTTCCGAGGGCATCGCTGCGTTCAACGCCGCCGAGAATACTGACGCACTCGAGGAAGCGCGCATCGCGTTTCTTGGCGACAAGCGCGGCAAGCTTCTCGAATTTCAAAAGGCACTCGGCAAGCTTCCGCCGGAGGCGCGACGGGATGCCGGTCGGCAGTTCAATGAAGTGAAGACTCAGCTCACGACCGCGTACGAAGAGCGCTTGGCGAGCCTGAGTCGCTCCGCATCGACCGGCCCGAAGCTCGACCTCACGATGCCCGCACGCACGCGCTGGCGCGGCGGCAAGCATCCCGTCACGCTGGTCATCGACGAAATCGTCGCGATCTTCCGCGAGCTTGGCTTCACCGTCGCGCTCGGGCCCGAAAGCGAATCGGAGTGGTACAACTTCGGCTCGCTGAATTTCCCGCCCGACCATCCGGCGATGGACATGCACGACACACTCTACCTCGGCGAAGGTGCGCTGCTGCGCACGCATACGTCGCCGGTACAGGTGCGCACGTTGCAGAAATACCCGCCGCCCATACGGATCCTTGCACCAGGCACGGTGTTCCGACGCGATCCATTCGATGCGTCACACGCACCGGCGTTCGCCCAGCTCGAAGGGCTCGCCGTCGACGAAGGGATTTCCTTCGTCGACCTCAAGTCAACGCTGACGATATTTGCGCGCCGCTTCTTCGGTAGCAACACACGCACGCGTTTCCGCCCAAGCTTCTTCCCGTTCACGGAGCCATCAGCCGAGATGGACGTCGAGTGTCGGCTGTGCGGCGGCGTCGGCTGCTCGGCATGCAAGGGAACGGGCTGGATGGAGATCATGGGCTCTGGCATGGTGCATCCATCCGTACTCGAAGCAGCGGGGATCGACAGCGAGCGCTACACCGGCTGGGCGTTCGGCATGGGACCAGGACGCATCGCGATGCTGCGCTATGGTCTGCCCGACATTCGCTTGCTCTACGATTCCGATGTACGCTTTCTCGCGCAGGTAGCAGAATGAACGCGTCCGTCTCGTGGCTCAACGCATTCGCTGACACTGCCAGGACTGCCGTCGAATTGCGCGATCTCCTCACCGCGCACACGGCGACAGTCGAGGAGCTCATTGGTTTGCGCGAAGATCTCGCGCCGATCGTGATTGCAAAGGTCATCGAAGAAGCGCCACACCCAGACTCCGATCATCTCCACATCACCAAGGTGGATATGGGGACCGGCGAGCTGCTCGACGTCGTGTGCGGCGCGCCGAATGTGCAGGCTGGCAAGTTCTATCCGTTCGCGCCGACAGGCACCACGCTGCCGGGCGGACTCACGATTCAGAAGCGCAAGATTCGCGGGCACACATCGAACGGCATGCTCTGCTCCGCGCGTGAGCTCGGACTCGGCGACGAGCAGGACGGCATCATGGAGCTCGATGTAGACGTTGCGCCGGGCACGCCGTTCCTTCGTGCGCTCTCCGTCGGCGACACGCGACTCGTCGTCGATGTACTGCCGAATCGCCCGGATCTGCTCTCGCATCTGGGGCTCGCGCGCGAGGTCGCCGCCGTCAGTGGCAAAGACGTGCATCTGCCTGACATCGGCGTCACTGGCATCGAGATTCCCGAGGCGAAGCGCTTTCGTCGTGCCGGCAACGCGGGCGGCATCGTATTGCACCTCGAGGACGCGCGACTCGCGTCGCGTTACATGGGCGTCGTCATTCGCGGCGTCACTGTCGGCGACAGTCCAGCGTGGTTGAAGGAGCGTCTCGCGGCCGTGGGCTCGCGCTCGATCAACAATGTCGTAGACGCGACGAACTACATCCTGCACGAGCTCGGACAACCAATTCACGCGTTCGATCTCACGAGCGTCGATCCGGAACCAAAAATGCCGGAGAAGACAATCGTCGTGCGCTCGGCGAAAGATGGCGAGACGCTCGTAACGCTCGATGGCGTGACGCGCACCCTCACGTCGGACATGACCGTCATCGCTGATTCGGTCAATCCAATCGCCCTTGCCGGCGTGATGGGTGGACGAGACACGGAAGTCACCGCGGCGTCAACGGACATCTTTGTCGAAGTCGCAACGTTCGATGCATCGCGGTCTCGACGAACGCGCCGGGCCGCGGGCCTTTCTACGGACGCCAGCTATCGCTTCGAGCGAGGCGTCGACGTCGCGATCGCGCCACGCGCCCTCGAGCGCGTTGCAGCGCTCATCGTCTCACTGGCTGGCGGTCGCGTCGCGCACGCGCCGGTTGATCTCTATGCCGGTGACACGCCACGTGTGCCGATCATGCTTCGCACACTGCGCGTCGCTCGCGTGCTCGGCGTCACGCTCGACGCAGCACGCATCGCCGAGCTTCTGCGGAGCATCGGCTGTTCCGCTGACATCGAGGAGGGCGGCGCGGCGATTCACGTGCACGCACCGACATGGCGGCGCGATCTTGTCGCCGAGGCCGATCTCATTGAAGACGTGGCGCGGCTGCATGGATACGATGCCTTGCCCGATACGATTCAACCATACCGTCCTGGCACCTCGAGTGATGCGCCACTCTGGACGGAGGCGGCGCGGTTGCGCGACGCGCTGTCCGCGGCTGGTTTGCTCGAGGCGCGACCGATTCCATTTGTCGCTGGCGGGGATGAACACGTACGGTTGTTGAATCCGCTCGCGGAAAACGAAGCTCATCTGCGTCGCACGCTGCTGGAGACCCTGGCGCGCAGAACGGAGTACAATCTCAGCCACATGCAGGGCAACGTCCGCCTCTATGAGATCGGCTCGGCATTCAAACGTGGCAGCGATGCGCTCCCAGATGAGACGGTGCGTGTCGCACTGCTTGTGATGGGCGATCGGGATCCGGCGCATTTCACCAATGCGAAACCCGCGCAGATAGATGCGTGGGACGCAAAAGGACTTGCGGAGCTCGTGCTCGAGATTGCGGAGCCTGGACGAGGTTCGCTCGTGCCGAACGACGATCACGGCGACCTTCTATGGAATATCGTCGTCGACGGCGAGACGCGTGGCCATGTGTCGCGCATTCCTCTCGACGCCCCTGTGTGGGCATCGCCCGCATTTGGCGTTGAGCTCGTGCTCGGCCAGATGTCCAACGGAGACATCGCACCGCCGGGCGAGCACGCGCACAGCGAGCCCGTGTTGCCGCCACAGCGCGCTGTGCCGAAGTACCAGCCCTTGCCAGTGACTCCCGCGTCGGAATTCGATCTGGCGCTTCTTGTACCGGACGGAACGTCTGCCGCCGACGTGGAGCGGGTGATTCGTGCGGCGGCCGGCGACCTGCTGGAACGCCTCGAAGCCTTCGATGTGTACGAGGGAGACGGAGTCGAAGCCGGTCATCGTTCCGTCGCATGGCGGTTGACCTTGCGCCACCCGGAGCGCACTCTACGCGACAAGGAAATCGAAGGCCGGCGTGCCAAGATTCTTTCCGCGCTTCAAAGCGAGCTGAATGTCCGACAGCGTTCGACCTGAAACCGCAGCCTTTCGTGAGCTGGAAACCCTCGTCCGCCATCTCGGGGACGAGCTCGCTGGCTTTCGCCGCCGCGCATTGCTCGCCGAGGCGCGAGTCCGTGAGCTCGAAAGCCAGGGCACGTCACCGGTCGTGCAGCAACAGCGCGAACTGTCCGACAAGGTGACCCAGCTCGAGCACGAGAACGCGGGACTCACTGCTCGGCTCGACGCTGCTACGGCGCGCACCAAGCAGATGCTCGACCGTGTTCGCTTCATCAGACAACAGGCGCAAGGCGGAGGCGATCGGTGAGCGGCAAAAAAACCTCGGTCAAGGTAGAAATCCTCGGTGAGTCGTACGTCCTCCGGACCGAGGCGGCGCCCGAGCACACGAAGGCAGTGGCCGAGCATCTCGACAAAGCGATCCGTCAGATTCTTGCTGGTGGCGCCGTGATCGAATCCAATCGCGCGGCAATTCTTGCGGCGCTTCAAATCACGTCGGAGCTGTTTCAGGCGCGCGAAGCAAACGGTGCGCTGATCGGAGCGATGCAGGGGCTGTCGGCCGACATGCGACGGCTGCTTCCGCCCGCGAAGCGAGACAGTGTGACGGCGACGGCAGTCGGCTGACCAAACGCTCGACGCTCGCGACCGTACGCTTGCAGCATCGGAGCTCGAGGCGTAACTTGAGTCCGTCGCCAAGCTGTTCCCGTAGGTTGTAGCGCCCTTTGTAGTTAGCTCGCTCCATGTCGCGCCCTACGTCGGCGCTTCCTCGAGCGGATCAGCTATCCGGCGGCGCTCCGCGGAGGCAGCGGTGGTATCCTTTCTCCCGCGGACGCCCGCGGTGGAGCATATATCGAATGGACTACATGGCAATTGTTGCCGCGCTTGGCGCGTTCGTCATCGCCTCGCCGGCATTTTTCTTTTTCGGTCGCAAGTCGGGCGTCGGGATCGGTCGCACGGCGGAAGTCGAGCGACAGGCCGCGGCGAAGGCAACGGCTGAGGAAACAGCAAAGCGCATCATCGCCGAGGCCGAGCGCGAGATAGAAACGACGCGGAAAAGCGCTGTCATCTCCGGCAAAGAAGACGTGATGAAGCTTCGCGAGGCCGCCGAACAGGAGCTTCGTTCGCGGCGATCGTTGGTGGAGCAGGAAGAACGGCGGGTGAGCGAGCGCGAAAGCACTCTCGATCGGAAGCTCGAGCTGGTGGAGCAGCGCGATCGCGACATCGGCAAGCGTGCGAGCGATTTCGGGCGGCGCGAAAAGCTCGTGCAGACGCGCGAAGAGGAGCTCGAGAAGCTCGTCCAGGATGAGCGTCGCCGACTCGAGCAGATGGCCGGCATGTCGGCTCAGGACGCGAAGAACGAACTCATCCGCCGTCTCGAGGAAGAGGCGCACGCGGACGCGGCAAACATGCTGCGTGAGATTCGCGAAAGCGCGCGACGGAATGCGGATCGCGAAGCGAAAAAAATCGTCGCGCTCGCTATTCAGCGTATTGCCGCCGATACCACGGCCGAGACCACCGTCTCGGCCGTCGCGCTGCCAAACGATGAAATGAAGGGACGCATCATCGGTCGCGAAGGGAGAAACATTCGTGCCTTCGAGCTGGCCACCGGCGTGGACGTCATCATCGACGACACGCCCGATACGGTGGTGGTGTCGTGCTTCGATCCGATTCGGCGCGAGGTCGCGCGTCTGGCGCTCGAAAAGCTCGTGTCGGACGGCCGCATCCATCCGGGTCGCATCGAGGAGGTCGTCAACAAGTCGAAGAAGGAAGTCGACGCGGCCATTATCGAGACGGGCGAGCAAGCGGCGTACAACACTGGAGTGCATGGCCTGCATCCCGAGCTCATCAAACTCATCGGTCGCATGAAGTGGCGGACGAGCTACGGACAGAACATTCTCCATCACTCGCAGGAAGTCGCGCATCTCGCGGGAATAATGGCGGCCGAGCTCAACCTCGACGTGAACATGGCCAAGCGCGGCGCGCTGCTGCATGACGTCGGCAAGGTGCTCACGCACGAACACGAGGGAACGCACGTGCAGCTCGGCGTCGAGATGGCGACGAAGTACGGCGAGAATCCCATGATCGTGAACTGCATCGCCGCGCATCACGACGATGTGCCGCACGAGAGCGAAGTATCGGTACTCGTTCAGGCCGCTGACTCGATTTCGGGCTCGCGTCCGGGCGCGCGGCGCGAAGCGTTCGAAACGTACGTGAAGCGCCTCGAAGGGCTCGAGCGCATTGCGTCGAGCTACAAGGGCGTTGAGCGCGTGTTCGCGATTCAGGCTGGGCGCGAGATTCGCGTCATCGTGGTGCCTGATGATGTTGACGACTTGCGCATGACGACGCTCTCCGAGGAGATCGCGCGACGGATCGAAGCCGAGCTGCAGTATCCTGGGCAGATCAAGGTCGTGCTGATCCGCGAGACGCGGGCGGTGGACTTTGCACGCTGATACGGTTGTCGGTCGTGCCACGCATCCTGCGTCTCCGGCCTCGAGGAGCGAAGGGGACCGCGCTCCCGACAGTGTCGGTGCTGGTCTCATCGACGGGACGGCGCTCGCGAAGCTGATTCGCGCCGAAGTTGCAACGGACGTTCTCGCGCTACGAGAGCAGAGCGTGACGCCGGGCCTGACGGTCGTGCTCGTTGGCGACGATCCGGCGAGCGCAGTGTACGTCGGTGCGAAGGAGAAAGCGTCGCGTGAAGCGGGCATGACGGGCGAAACGATTCGTCTTTCTGCCGACACCTCACAGGCGCAACTGCTTGCACTCGTGGAGCAACTGAACGCGGACAGTACGGTGCACGGGATTCTCGTGCAGATGCCGCTGCCAAAGCAGATCGATCCCGACACCGTCATTCTCCATATCGATCCGGCGAAAGACGTCGACGGATTTCATCCTGTGAACGTCGGCAAGCTGCTCATCGGGCAGACGGACGGCTTCGCACCGTGCACTCCGTCCGGCGTGCAGCGCATGCTCACGCACTACGGAGTCGAGACACGCGGTGCGGAATGTGTGGTCATTGGACGGAGCACGATCGTTGGCAAGCCCATGGCCGCGCTCATGATGCAGAGCGGGCCGGGTGCGGATGCCACAGTAACGATCTGTCACAGTCGCACACGGGATCTCGCGTCGCACACGCGGCGCGCCGACATTCTCATCGTTGCTGCGGGTCGCGCCCGCATGATCACCGCTGACATGGTGAAACCGGGCGCTGTCGTGATCGACGTGGGCATGAATCGCATCGCCGACGCCAGCACGAAGAGCGGCACGCGGCTCGTCGGCGACGTCGATTTCGATGGAGTACGCCAGGTGGCATCGCTCATCACGCCCGTGCCTGGCGGCGTTGGTCCGATGACCATCGCCATGCTGCTGCGCAACACTGCGCGCGCGGCGCGGCGCACGCTGGCGGCGTGATGCGTCGCCGTACGCCGCCAGCGGCACCATCGCTCGGAGACGCGCCCTCGCTGTTCGATTCGTGGAACCCGATCGACGAATCACTGCTCGAGGACGTCGGTGAGATCTTTCCCGGCGCGAGCCCACGCTCGGCGATTGCAGTATCGACGCTGACGCAGACTGCGAAGGACGTCGTTGAAGGTGCATTCGTTCCGCTGTGGGTGCGCGGTGAGGTCAGCGACTTCAAATCGCATCGCAATGGCCACTGGTACTTCTGCCTGCGCGATCGCACAGCACAGCTCAAGTGCGTTGTGTGGTCACGCGATCAGATGGGAATTCCCGCGCCGCCAGACGACGGTATGCAGGTGACCGCACTCGGGCAGCTCGGCGTCTATGCGTCGCGCGGCGAGATGCAGTTCACCATTCGGCGCATGGATGCCGACGGCGAAGGCCTCTGGCGCAAGAAGCTGGAGGCGACGCGTCTTCGACTGGAAGCGGATGGTCTCTTAGCGCCGGGTCGCAAGCGTCAGCTGCCGCGTCATCCGCGGCGCATCGCGTTCGTCACGAGTACCAGCGGCGCCGCGTTGCGTGATGTGATCGCCGTGCTGCGTCGTCGTGCGCCCGGCATCGAGCTGATTGTCGTGCACGCTGCGGTGCAGGGCGAAAGCGCTCCGCTCGAGTTGTGCCGAGCGCTCGACCGGGTGGCGCGCTGGGGCCAGGCGGAGCTGGTGATCATCGGTCGCGGTGGCGGCTCGCGCGAAGATCTCTGGGCGTTCAATGACGAACGCGTCGCGCGCGCCGTCGCGGCGTGTCCTGTACCCACCATCTCCGCCGTGGGACACGAGATCGACGTCTCGCTCTGCGATCTCGTGGCAGATCTGCGCGCAGCGACACCTTCTGCAGCGGCCGAAGCAGCAGCAACGTCACATGAAGCGATCGGGCTTGCGCTCAAGGGCATGCGTCGTCGCCTCGTGCAGGCTGCAAACGATCGCCTCTACCTGCCACGTGCTCGCGCGGCGTCGGCAGCGCACAGTCTCGCTGCCGCAACGACTGAACATCTTCAGGAGAGAAGCAATCGTCTCGCGGCGCTCTCTGGCCGATTGCACGCACTGAGTCCTCTCGCCACGCTCGAACGCGGCTATGCTGTCGCACGCGGCGTTGATGGGCGCACGCTCGCATCCGTTGCCGACTTCAAGGCGAAGATGAAGTTCACCCTTCGTCTCCGCGATGGAGAAGTCGACGCGGTTGCCGGTGCGACGCGCCCCGCGACGGAGCAGAGATGATGACGCTCGAGAAGACGTTGGAGCGACTCGAGGCGATCGTGCACGAGCTGGAAAACGACGAGATCGATCTTGCATCGGCGCTCGCGTTATTCGAGGAAGGGGTCACACATTTGCGCGAAGCGGCGGGATCCCTCGCTGAAGCAGAGACACGTGTGAAGAAGCTCACGGAGCTCGCTGGTGGTGCGTTCATCATCGAAGACCTGGGTGATGATGCCTGACGTCGCCGTGCGCGACGAGCCGGAGATTCACGCTCACGCGCGCGAAGCGATTGGCCGCGCACTCGCCGAACTGTGTGCTCGAAACCTCGGCGACGATGATAGTCCGGTTGGCGAAGCGATTCGCTACAGCCTGCTCGGCGAAGGAAAGCGGATGCGCGGCATTCTCTTTCTCTGCGCGTTCGAGGCCGCTGGCGGGCAGGGTGACGCGTCAGCGCTGGCTGCGGCCATCGAGGTGGTGCACGCCTACTCGCTCGTGCACGACGATCTGCCCTGCATGGACGACGACGACGTTCGTCGCGGACGCGCGACCGTACATCGCGTATTCGGCGTCGCCGCCGCGACCGCAGCGGGGCTCGCGATGGTTCCACTTGCGGCACGCTCCGCCGCCGAATCCGCCCGCGCGCTCGGCCTCGACGATGCTGCCGTCGGTGCGATCGTAGCAGATCTGATGCGGGCCTCCGGCGCCGGCGGCATGATCGGCGGCCAACTGCTCGATCTCGAAGGTGAAGGTCGGCCGTTGGCGCTCGCGGAGCTCGAACGGATCCACCGGGCCAAGACGGGAGCACTCATCACCGCCGCGGCAACGCTGGGAGGCCGCGCGTCGTCGGCCAGTGCGGAACGCCTCGAAGCGCTTGGCCAGTACGGCGCCGCTGTGGGGCTCGCCTTCCAGATCACCGACGATATCCTCGACGTGACGGCCACCACCGACCAACTTGGAAAGACGGCGGGCCGAGACCTTGCTCTGCACAAGAGCACGTATCCGGCGTTGCTGGGGGTCGAGGGAGCGAAGGGTCGTGCCGCTGCATTGATCGACGAAGGGTGTCGTGCGCTGGAAGCCGTCGGGCTCCTGACGCCAGCCCTTGCACAGATCGCCCGCTTTTCTGTTGAGCGCACCTCTTAGATTTCACTGCAGCCATGTCCATTCTCGATCGCATCGCGTCGCCTTCCGACCTTCGCCCACTCACGCGCGACGAGCTCCGCACGCTCGCGGCGGACGTCCGCGCCCGCATGGTGGACGTCTGCTCACGCACAGGCGGCCACATCGGCGCAGGGCTCGGTGTGGTCGAATTGACGATTGCATTGCACTACGCATTCAAGACGCCGCGCGACCAGCTGGTGTGGGACGTCGGCCATCAGGGCTATCCGCACAAGCTGCTCACCGGCCGAAATGCGCAGATGGAGACGCTCCGTCAGGAGAACGGCATCTCCGGTTTTCTCAAGCGCACCGAGAGCG
Source organism: bacterium (assembly GCA_040003345.1). GTDB lineage: Bacteria > Gemmatimonadota > Gemmatimonadetes > Gemmatimonadales > Gemmatimonadaceae > AG11. Next base: position 12,081 of record JBDUCR010000338.1, on the reverse strand, counting down.
AGTACGACACGTTCGGCGCCGGACATGCGGCGACTGCGATCTCCGCCGCACTGGGCATGGCTGCAGCGCGCGACATCAACGGCGAAGAAGATCTCAAGGTTGTTGCGATTCTCGGCGATGGCGCGTTGTCGTCCGGGCTAGCGTACGAAGGGCTGAACAACGCCGGACATTCCGATCGCGATTTCGTGGTCGTGCTGAATGACAACGAGATGTCCATCGCGCCGAACGTTGGTGCGATGCACAAGTATCTCACGTCGATTCAGCGGAACCCGCTCTACAATCGCGTCCGCTCGAAGATCGGCGACATCGTCGATAATGCGGGCGCGGTAGGAACGATCGTGCGGAAGTGGGAAGAGAGCATGAAGTCGTTCCTCACGCCGGGCGTGCTGTTCGAGGAGCTGGGCTTCCGCTACTTCGGTCCCATCGATGGTCATGACATCGACGCGTTGATCGACACGTTCGCTGCAGTGCGTGAGATGGGCGGTCCACGCCTGGTGCATGTCATCACGCAGAAGGGAAAGGATTTTCCCGCGGGTGAGCACGCGACGGGCGAGAAATGGCACGCGCTGCCACCCGGACACGATCCATCTACAGGCAAGCAGCTCAAGACATCAACGGCGAACCCGGCGTACACCGCTGTCTTCGGAAAGGGACTCGCCGAGCTAGGCACCGAGAACAAGAAAGTCGTGACGATCACTGCTGCGATGCCGAGTGGCACTGGCGTCGCCGCGTTCGCGAAGGCGCATCCCAAGCGATTCTTCGACGTCGGCATTGCGGAGGGACACGCCGTGACCTTTGCGGCCGGACTCACGACGCGCGGTCTGCGTCCGGTTGTCGCGATTTATTCGACGTTCCTCCAGCGTGGGTACGACAACATCATCCACGACTGTGCGATTCAATCATTGCCCGTCGTGTTCGCGATGGATCGCGCCGGTGTCGTCGGCGAAGACGGTGAGACGCACGCGGGCCTCTACGACATCGCGTACATGCTCGCTGTGCCGAACATGACGGTCACCGCGCCGAAGGACGGACGCGAGATGCTCGCGCTGCTGCGCGCCGGCATCGAACACGAAGGCGGGCCGTTCTGCTTCCGTTATCCGCGCGACGTCGTTTCTGCGCCGGTTCCCGATATGAGCGCCATCGCTGCGACACCGCACGCGACGTGGGAAGTCCTTCGGCAGGGAAGCGAGCTCGCGATTCTCGCCGTCGGAACGATGGTCGGCACGTCCCTCGCCGCGGCGGAGACGCTCGCGGGCGAAGGGCTCGACGTCACCGTCGTGAACTGTCGCTATCTCAAGCCGTACGACGAGGTGACACTCGCGGCGATCCTCGCCGAGCATCGGCAGATTCTCGTTGTCGAAGAGGGCACGGTGATCAACGGATTCGGCGCGTACATGACGACCGTGATTCAGCGTCACGATCCGGCAATTCGCGTGCATGCGCACGGTGTGCCCGACCGCATCATCTATGCGGCCTCGCGCCCGAAGCAGCTTGCGTCCCTCGGCCTCGATGCGGCGGGCATCGCGGAGCGCGTGCGTGCGCTCCACGAGAGCGAGGCGCTCACCGGGTGATCCGCGTCGGCGTCGCAGGTCACCTCGGCTACGACGGTCTTTCCGACGTCCTCGCGACGCTGCGGCGTTTGGCGCCTGCTCTCGATCTCGTGTTGTCGTACGAAAACAGCCTCGAGAGCGTCGCTGGTGACGACGCGCAGCCAATCATTCCCGGTGAAGTGGACGCGATGCTCACCCTCGGCGGCGACGGAACGTTGCTGCGTGCTGCGCGCATCGTCGAGGATCATCCCGTGCCGATCCTCGGCATCAATCTCGGGCGCCTCGGCTTTCTGACCTGTTGTCCCGCGGAAGCACTCGAGGATGCGCTCCGCCGATTGGCGTCTGGCGCTTACGTCGTCGAGCCGCGCATGACGCTCGACGCGCGTGTGATCGGCGTCGACGGAGTGTCGCGCGCGAGCTGGCGTGCGCTGAATGACGTCGTCCTGCACAAGGGCGGATTCGCGCGCGTGGTGACGATGTGGGTGCAGGCCAACGGCGAAACGGTCGCGCACTACTCTGCCGACGGCATCGTCATGGCGACACCCACCGGCTCGACGGCCTATAATCTCTCGGCCGGTGGTCCGGTGGTCTTCCCGACACTCGAGACGATACTCGTCACGCCGGTCAGCGCGCATACGCTCGCGCTCAGACCGCTCGTCTTGCCGCCGACGTCCGAGATCACGGTGCGTGTGGAAGATGGTCCCGACGAGCTTTTGGTGACGGTGGACGGACAGGTCGGCGCTACGTTCTCCCTGGGAGAGACACTCTCCGTGCGCCGATCGGCGCATCCGGTGCCGATCGTGCGCTTCCCGGAATCGAGCTTCTTCGCCACGATGCGCGAGAAGCTGCACTGGGGAGGACTGCTCGAGCGGGACGAACGCGCGAAATGCTGACTGAACTTCGAATCAAAAACTTCGCGATCATCGAGTCGCTCACACTGCCGCTCGCAAAAGGATTCAACGTCCTCTCCGGCGAGACCGGCGCGGGCAAGTCGATCATCGTTGGCGCACTCGGGTTGCTGCTCGGCGAGCGCGCGAGTGCGGACCTCATTCGCACGGGCGCGGAACGCGCGACGGTGGAAGGTGTGTTCGACGTCGCAGACCGTCCCGAGATTGCTACGCTGCTCGACGAGCGCGGCATAGACGCCGACGAGCCGCTCGTCGTCCTCAAGCGCGAGATCGCGGCGGCGGGGCGCACGCGCGCGTGGGTGAACGGCACCACGGTGAGTGCCACGATACTGGCCGAGGTGGGCAAGCTGCTCGTGAATCTGCACGGACAGCATGAGGCGCAGACGCTGCTCGAAGGTGATGCGCAGCGTCGCATTCTCGACGCGTTCGCCGGGTCCATTGAGCAGGCGGCGGGCGTTCGCGAGGCACATATCGCTGTCTCATCCGCGCGTCGCGACATCGCCGATCTGCGACGTCGCCGCGCCGATGCGGAGAAGCGCGCCGACTATCTCCGGCACGTCGTGCAGGAAATCGAGGGCGCAAAGCTCGTCGAGGGCGAAGACGTCAAGCTCGAGGACGAAGCGCGACGACTGGAGAACGCTGAAGAGCTTCGCGAGTTGGCCACAGGAATCTCCTCCGCCATCGAAGGCGACGAAGAGACGGTGCTCGTGCGTCTCGCTGGAATCGAGCGTCTGCTTGCGACCATTCAACGGATCGATCCGACGCTCGCGCGGCTGCAGGAGCTCTACGACAACGCGTACTACGCGCTCGAGGCACTTGCGCGCGAGCTGGCCGAATATGAATCGTCCGTCGAGCTCGACCCTTCGCGACTCGACGAAGTTCGCCGGCGCCGCGATCTCTTGTTCAAGCTCTCCAAGAAATACGGCGCCACGCTCGCTGAAGTGATGGAGCAGGGAAGCAAGGCGCGCGCGGAGCTCGATCTCGTCGACTCAGCGCATCTGGACTTGCGTGCGCTCGAGGAAACCGAGCGTACCTCGCTCTCCGCGCTCGACGAGCGTGCGCGTGCGCTCACTGCGGCGCGCACGCAGGCCGCCGAGCGTCTCGGTCGTGCGGTTGACGAAGTGCTGCCGGATCTCGGCATGAACGATGGGCACTTTCACGCCGCGCTGTTGCCGCTGCGCGAGATCGGCCCGGACGGTGCCGAAGCTGTGGAATTTCGCGTGTCGCTGAACGTCGGTCACGAGGAGCGGCCGCTCGCACGCGTCGCGTCAGGCGGCGAGTTGTCGCGCGTGATGCTGGCATTGAAGACCATTCTCGCGCGTCTCGATCGTGTCTCGACGTTGATCTTCGATGAAGTCGACGCGGGCATCGGCGGTCGTGTGGGTTTGCAGGTTGGCGAGACGATGCGACGCGTTGCGAGCTACCACCAGGTCTTCGCGATTACGCACCTGCCGCAGATCGCAGCCCGTGGTCATCACCACATTCTTGTGCGCAAGGGTGCGCGTGGCGGTGTCACGACCGCCGACGTGGTCGTGCTCGACGGCGATGAGCGCGTCGCGGAAATCGCGCGCATGCTCGGCGGAGATCCAGAGAGTGAGCTGAGTCGCGCACATGCGCGCGAGCTGCTGGAGAGCGCAGCGACGCTACCGGCCGATCAGGTCGCGCCGAGTCGTCAGCCTAAGCGCGCGCGCCGCGGCTGATCCCGCTGTCATCCCCGCAGGAGCGAAGCGAGCGCGCTGTCATCCCGCAGGAGCGAAGCGAGTGTCGGGATCTACCTTCGTGGCAATTATACCAGCAATAGGTGCCGCAACGCAGATCCCGACACTCGTTCGCTGCGCTCACTCCTGCGGGATGACATGTGATCCCTCAGGAGCGATGCGAGCGCATTGTCATCCCGCAGGAGCGAAGCGAGTGTCGGGATCTACTTTCGCGCCAATTATACCAGCCATAGGTGCGGCAACGCAGATCCCGACACTCGTTCGCTTCGCTCACTCCTGCGGGATGACATGTGGTCCCCAACGCAGCGTTCACTTATCGGACCGCACCCGGAAGTAAAACCGTACCTGGATCTGATCGCGCTGAGACTTCGGCACACCAGGATCGCCGCTGATGGTTTCGAGATGCGCGAATGACACCTCGATTGGGGTCCTCGATTTGCCGCGCAGATACGCCTCAGCAGTCGAGTAACGAAAGCCGAGTCCCACGACCTGCGACGTCCGCGCCGAAGCATTCGGCGCAAATGGTGGACAGAACTCACAGGTCGCCGTGGCCGCACTCAGATCATACGTCGTCGCGCCCTGTCGCTCGAAACCATAGTGACCGTCGAGCGCGAACCATTCACCGAAAAAGAATCTCGGTGTTACATCGAGGCCAATCACGGTGCCGGCAGTGCGCGTCACCGGACCGAATACCGGCGCCGACCAGAAGGCTTCCGGATCGCCGAAAAGTGTACCTTCGCCAGTAACCGGAAGTGATTTCACGAATCGGCCATTGATCGTCGCACCGAAGCGTCCACGCACGACGTCCATCGCCGAATGCAGCTCGATGCCCGAGCCGTCACCAAATGGGATGACGCCAAACTTGTGTGCGGTGTCGGGTGGCGGCTCGTACCGGAAGGCGCCGCCGATCACCATGCGCGTCTGCAGTCCCTTTGCGGGAAGCGTGTCGTACTGAAAGCGATCGAACAACAGATACTCAGCGCTCAACGTCACGCCGACGACGATCTGATTCGTGGTTTGAACAGAGTCGCGCCCACCGCCCAACGCACTCTCCAGGAGACCGGGTGTGCCGTTCCTGCCCTGAAGGTCGATATATGAAAATGGCGTCGATGCGTTGAACACATCCGACGACGCACCTGCGGTCGCGCCGAGATATTGCCGCACTTTGGCATTCAATGCGTCGATCTGGCCGTGAATGGCGTTAGCCAGCGCGCTGTTGGCACGTGGCGAGACAAAGGCCGAGGCAGAGTCGATACCGAGTGCTGATTTCACTGCGGCGGCGAACTTTTCCGCTGCGAGGAGCGTTGCGTTCGCGTCTGCCGAATTTGCGAGCACGGCGGCGCATCCGGCCGCCGTAGGATTCGTCGGGCAACGTGCGATCAACTTGCTGATGCTGTCGGCCGCGTTGAAGAAACCCGAGTAGACCAAACCATTTGCTTGCGCGGCATTCTTGCGCGACCGATCTGGAACCCACCCGACGTTGCCGTTTCGACTCAGCACTGTATCGATGCGCCCTGCCGAATCGAGATTGGGACGCAGCTGGACATTGCGGCGCGTCTGAATCACCGGCACGACCAGTCCGATGCTGAGTCGTCGCGTGAGCCCGTACTCGAGCGCGAACGGCGTTCGCACGACGCGCGCATCGCTCCGCGCGGCGAGACGACCGAATGTCAGCCGCGTGTTCGGATCATTCGTGAGCGACTTCAATCCCTGCTCGACGGGAGCGAGCTGCGGAAACTGATTCACGCCGAGTGAGTCGGTCGCGATCTCGTCGGCGAGAGAGCGCTTTCCCGTTGCCGTGAAGCGCTCATCGAAGCGCGTCCAGCCGTTGATCGCCTTCACGCGCAACACGCCCTTAGGCACGGGTGCGGCGTCGTCGGTGAGCGTGAGATAGCTCTGCGCGGACAGCGCCGTCGGCGCGACGGCGAGCAGCATACTGAGTGCGGCAATCTGCCAGCAGTGCCGCGCGACGGTGACGCGTGGCCGATATCGATGTTGTACGAGCGGAGGCATGTGCCGGAAGGTTATCATTGGTGCGCACGCCCATCAACTTCACCCGCGCACGCTCTCGTGACACACACAGCGCTTCCGAACGTTCCCTGGCAGCTCACGGGCAATCACTGGCTCGCTCTGCCGTGCATTCATCCGGCAGACGGTGCGATCTACGCCGTGGGTGTGCTGCATCGTGGCGCGCGGGCCGCCGTGGAGTTCGCTGGAGGTGCCGGCTTTGTCGACGGAGAGGGTCCACCGCTCCTCAAGCCCGTCATCGTAATCGACGGTGAGGTCCAGGACCTCTCGGCGGGAACGATGGCGTGGGAGCGCGCTGCAGCATGGCTGCCGACGTTCACTTGCACGCTGAAGGATGTGGTGGTGCGGGGCACCGTGTTCGCACCATATGGTCGCGATGCGGACGTCGCGGGCGCGGTTTACGTGTTCGCCGTGGAAAACCGCGGAGCTGCTGCGCACCGCATCGCCATCAGCATGGCTGGCACACTGGGGTATCGCCAACTTCGTGTGCGTACCGGACGGCCAGCTGAAGATGCGTCGCGCGTGTCGAAGAGCTCCGATGGTTTGGTTCTTCTGGAGGGCAGCGCGCAGCCCGGGCTCGCAGCGCTGGCACTCGGCACCGATGGCGCCGCGGAGGTTGCCGTCGATGGGACGAGCTTCACTCTCTCACGCGTGATCGAGGTCAGTGCAGGAGCGAGCGAGCAGGCCGCGTTCTATCTCGCGGCCGGACCCGAGCGCGACGGCGCTGAAGCCACGGCAGCCGTACTGCAGCGACGAGGCTGGCGCGCGTTACTGGCCGGCACACGCGACGCGCTGCAGCAGCTGGAGCAAAGCACCGGTGTCGACGCGATCGACCGGCTGATCAATCGCAATCTTCTCTTCGCATACTTCTACGGAGTTGGCCGAGCACTCGACGACGCGCACTACTATCTCGTGCGCACTCGGGCGCCGTGGCATGGCGCAGGCGTCACGCTGCGCGACTGGGACGCGCTCATGTGGACGCTGCCTGCGATCCAGCTTGCCGACACGGGACTCGCGCGCGAGCTCTTGCTGCGCATGTGCGAGCTGCATGCGTATGCGCCCGGACGCGGCGTTCACTATCTCGACGGAACACTGTTCGAGCCTGGCTTTGCGCTCGAAGGAGTCGCGGCGTATCCCATCGCCGTCGACCGCTACATCCGTGATACCGGCGACGACGCGATCGTGGACGAACCGGCAATCGGCGACGCACTCTACCTCGCGAGTGATGACCTGAAGGATCGACGGGATTCTCGCGTTCCATTGTATTCAACCGATGTGACACCGTCGGGTGGAGTTTCCGCACATCCGTTCACGCTCCACGCCAACGCAACCGTTGCGCAGGCGCTCGAAGTGTTGCGGCGGACGCTGGATGAACAAAGCGCGCGCGAAGTCGAAGACCCAGCGGCCGTGCGCGCTGCCATCAAGCGACACTTCGCACCTGATCGCGATCCGAAGGGCAAGCTTGCTGCGTCGATCGATCTCGTTGGTCATCGATCGGAAGAAGACGTGCCCTCGGCGAGTGCGCTCTGGCTACCGCTCTACGAGGCGCTGGATCGTCAGGACTCCCTCTACCGGCGCACCGTCAAGGCGATCGCGACAGAGCATTCGTCGCTCGTCCGACAGATCGCTCGGTTGCTTGGTCCCGATGGCGAGAGTGTGCTCGAGTGGTTGCGTCGCGCGCCGTTGCATGGAGGGCTCGCAGCAGAAGTCGTGGACGACAACGGGTTGGCGCTCGCGAATGGAGGTGATGCAGCGCTCTCCGGACTACTCGCCGCCACAGCGTGGCATGCAGTTCACGTACTCGGGATGAAAGGTTGAATCGATGAGCAGGTCTGGGCTTCTGTATGCGGCTTCCCCTTATTCAGTTGGAACCGATATATTGGGTCACGCGCGGGAGTAGCTCAGTTGGTAGAGCACAACCTTGCCAAGGTTGGGGTCGCGGGTTCGAGTCCCGTCTCCCGCTTTTGAAGTGAATCAAGTGAATGAATTGTGCACGGGGGAGCTGATGCTCTCCCGTTCGCACATTGGTAGGGCACGTGGCCGGGGTGGCGAAATTGGCAGACGCGAGGGACTTAAAATCCCTTGTCCGCAAGGACATCCGGGTTCGATCCCCGGTCCCGGCATCTCGAAGCACGGCTTCGATGATCTCGATTGTGTCACTCCGATCGATGTAGTTCCGCACTCGCCTGCTTTTTGCTCAGAGCGCGCGGAACCCGCCCGGCGCGGTCACGAGACCGCGTCACGGCAAACGGCATTTCACCAGAACTCCGGTCATCCGATGAAACGCAATGCTGCGCTCATGTTGAGTGCTGCCCTCTTGGCTGCGTGCTCAGAGAATCCGACGTCCTCGCGCGAGTCTTCGCTCGCCGTCCCTCCCTCGACGCGGTCGACGACGCCGGAGAGCGTTCTGATTCCGGGACACTACATCGTGGTGTTCAAAAGTGGCATGGTGAACGTGTCCTCCACGGCGACGACAATCGCCGCACAATATCAGAGCAATATCGAGCATCTCTACACGGCAACCGTGCAGGGAGCGTCGATGGTGCTCAGTGACGCCGATGCCGACGCGCTGCGCGCCGATCCGAGAGTGGCGTTCGTGGAGCAGGATCGGATGATGTCGCTGCAGTCGACTCAGTCGAACGCGCCATGGGGGATCGACCGCGTCGATCAACATCTGCTGCCATTGAATGGCACGTACGTGTACAACGCGAACGGTACGGGAGTCACCGCGTACATAATCGATACGGGAATCAACTACACGCACAACGAATTTGGTGGTCGTGCGGTGAAGGGCGTCGATGAAGTTACGGCGAATGGAACGGCAGCGGACTGCCACGGACACGGAACCGGCGTGGCGAGTCTCGTTGGAGGCGCGACATACGGCGTTGCGAAGAATGTGAAGCTCGTCGCTGTTCGTGTTGTGGACTGCAATGCCAACGTGAGCACGTCGAGCGCGCTCGCTGGGGTGGATTGGGTCACGCTCCACCGTACGCTGCCAGCGGTCGCGAACATGAGCATGACGGTTCCCCTCTCCGCGGTGCTCACGCTGGCCATCGAGGCGTCGATCGCATCCGGTGTCGTGTACACCGTCGCCGCGGGCAACAACGCGAACGACGCATGCACCTTCTCGCCCGCCAACGTGCCGAATGCAATCACCGTCGGCGCGACGAACATCAGCGACGGTTTTGCGAGCTTTTCCAGCTACGGGCCATGCGTCGACATCAACGCGCCCGGCGAAAATATCCGGCTGGCCTGGTTCGGCAGCAGCGGCGCGAACAAAACGAGCAGCGGAACGTCGTTCGCGTCGCCACACGTGGCGGGCATCGCCGCGCTCTATCTGCAGGCACACCCGACGGCGACGCCAGGACAGGTGCTCGGCGCCATTCTCGGCAGCGCGACAACGAATGCGTTGAAGGGTGTTCCAGCAAACACGCCGAATCTGCTGGCCTACTCCGGGTTTGTGTCGGTGGGCACGCCGCCTGTTGCCAACTTTACCGCCAGCTGTTCCACGCTTAGCTGCACGTTCGATGCGAGCGCCTCCACGGCACTTCCATCAGCAACGTATGCCTGGACCTTTGGCGACTCCAAGAACGGAATCGGCAAGACGACCACCCATACTTACGCGTCTGCTGGCACGTACACTGTGACGTTGGCTGTGACGGACGTGAACGGCACGAGCATCAAGACAAAGACTGTGACGCCATCCGCCGCGAACCAGCCGCCGGTGGCGCGCTTCACCGTCTCATGTCCCAGCCGGCAATGCGTCTTCGACGCGAGTGCGTCCAGCGACGACATAGGCATTGTGTCATACGCGTGGTCATTCGGCGACGGCAGCAAGGAGTCACATGTCGCGGCACTGGCCAACAAGCTCTACTCGCTGCTCGGCGTCTACGTGGTGACCCTGACCGTAACCGATGGCAGCGGACAGAAAAACAGCACCACGAGTGTCGTTGTGGTCCCAACCGCGTCCAATAAGGCTCCAACGGCGTCGATCACTTCGCCCGCGAACGGGAGCTCGTTTGTACAAGGCGCGAGCGTCGCCTTTGCGGGATCGGGCAACGATGCAGAGGATGGGGCACTGACAGGAGCGTCTCTGGTCTGGACGAGCAGCCGCGATGGTCAGATTGGAACGGGCACGTCATTCTCGAGCACCAATCTCTCCGTTGGATCGCACATCATCACGCTCACCGCGAGGGATGCACAGGGTGCGACTGGTACAGCCACACGTTCGCTCACGATCGCCGCAGCACCGCCGGTGAACCAACCGCCCACTGCGAACTTCACCTTCTCGTGCGTGGGTCTGGGAGCGCACAAGTGCTCATTCAACGGCAGCACATCAAGTGACGATGCAGGTGTCGTCGCATACACGTGGGACTGGGGCAACGGAAAGAACGAGACGCATGGGGCTTCGACAGCCATCAACACCTGGTCCAAATCAGGGACGTTCCAGGTTACGCTCACGGCGAAGGACGCCAGCGGCCTCACTGGCTCGACTACACGCGTCGTCGTGATTCCGTAGCCGACGCTCCGAGCCGGCGCTTCTGCTTTCGCGCGTACGCGACCGCGGGGCAGGACCGCCCGTGGTCGCAGTACCAGCCGTGCTTGTCGAAGAATACCAGATGGCTGATGGATGCCCCTTCTCGCCGCTCGATCACGCGGAGCAACACTTGAACTGATGTGCCCGGTCCGCATTTGCGGATCGGGTCGAGTTCTTTGATGTCGACCCGAACGGTCGGTACGGCAACAGCCTTTGTCTTTTTGACCGATTTTCTGACTTTCTGGTTACGTCCGCTCGTTTTTCGCGCACTTTTCTTGACTTTCGACACTTCTTCACCTACGTTATGTAACGGACGTCACTTGGATTCGGTGATTGTTCGGTCATCGCCAACTTAGAGTGAGCTGTAACGTATGTCAACCGAAGTGATGCCGATAATCGACGCTCAGGAAGGTGCTCCGGAGCTGACTCCGCTAGGCAAGCGTCTCGAAATACTGCGGATCGAGCGCGGGGTGTCGAAGCAGCGGCTGGCTCGCCACGCGGGCACATCGCGGCAGCAGCTCTGGCGGGTGATGACTGGCAAATCGGAGCTCACGAGCTCACTGCGCGAACGGCTGGCATCGGCGCTCGCCGTTGAATCCGCGACGCTCGTCTCCGGCCATGTGCAACCTGCCACGGTGTCCATGACGACTACCGTGATGGGTATGTCGAGTTCGCCGATATCGGTTGGCGACTACCTCACCGATCCGCACTTTCTCGCCACTACGCTGCGCACGCTCCCGGCCGGCGATGGTGGACGTCGACTGAAGCGTGCACTCCTCAACGTGCTCGAGGATCTAGCGGTGGAGACAGGACGTTCACTGCCGATCGACTATTCGGAGATTCACCGGCGAGTGTTGTCCGGCGAGATGTGAACCGCAGGCCGATAGGAGGATAGGAGGATAGAATGATAGGACAACGCAAGGCGCACCGAGCTCTCGGTGCGCCTTCTTGTGTTCCTATCCTCCTATCGTCCTATCGTCCTATCGTCCTATCGTCCTATCATCCTACCCTCACGTACGGACGCGCGACTATTTTGTCCCAATGACCGACGTCGTCGCGCTTGCCGCAGAACTGCTTGCCATCCAATCGTCCACCGGAAACGAGGGGCCAGCCGTGGATTTTATCGCGCGCTGGCTCATCGCACGTGGATGGAACGTCACTACTCAGGAAGTCACCAAGGGGCGCGCCAATGTCTGGGCGTCGCGCTCTGGTAACGGTGTCACCTTCTCGACGCACCTCGATACGGTGCCGCCCTACATTCCCCCTCGGCTGGAGAAGAAACGTCTTCACGGACGCGGCGCGTGCGACGCCAAGGGGATCGCCGCAGCCATGTTGTGCGC
>JBDUCR010000317.1:0-12988 GCA_040003345.1 bacterium | reverse complement strand
CGGGCGCCGAGTTGCACGGTTTGGCGCACCTCGCCGATCTTGCGCGGCACTCGATCCTGCCGGTGACGCTGCTCGCCGCAATCGGTGCGGGAGGAGTAGCGCGCTACGTTCGCACCGGTGCACTCGACGCGATGGGCGCTGATTGGATGCGCACCGCGCGGGCGAAGGGCGCGACGGAGCGCCAAGTCTACGCGCATCACCTGCTGGCCAACTTACGCGCGCCGTTGTTGACGTTGTTCGCGCTCGCATTGCCGGGAACAGTAGCGGGATCGGTGTTTGTCGAGACGATCTTTGCGTGGCCGGGAATTGGCCGCTTGATGGTGACGTCGATCGTCGCGCGTGACTATCCGGTCGTCATGGGCTGTGCCGCGATGTTTGCGGCGCTGGTGATCGTGGCGAATCTGCTCGCCGAGGCGCTGTTGCCGTGGGCGGATCCACGGGTCCGCAGTTGAGCGACGCTCGATGAGACGCGCCGAGAAGTTTGCGCTTGCACTGCTCGTGACGCTCGCGCTGGGCGTGGTGCTCGTTCCGGCGCTTGCTGCGCGCGATCCACTTCGTATCGACGACGTGCTCGCGCGTCGTCTCGTGCCTCCGTTTGGGTACGACGCGCACGGAGTCTGGCACGTATTCGGAACGGATCGTTTCGGGCGCGACTTGTTTGTGCGAATGATGCTTGCGGGACGACTGTCGTTGCTCGTTGGAATTGTCGGCTCGCTCGTCGCAGGATTGCTTGGCACGATGCTTGGCGCGATTGCCGGTTGGCGCGGCGGCATCGTGGATCGTGCGATCACGTCAGTCGCAGATGTTCTGCTCGCATTGCCGCGACTCGTCCTGCTTCTGGTTGGAGTGGCACTTTGGCAACCAGGTCTCGCGACGATTCTCTCCGTGCTCGTACTCACAGGGTGGATGGGCATCGCGCGACTGATTCGCGCCGAGGTGATCGCGGTTCGTCATCGACCATTTGTGCCGGCTGCGACGGCGCTCGGCGCGAGCTCGACTCGTGTGTTGCTTCGGCATGTAATTCCGAATGCGCTCGGGCCTGCGCTCGTCGCAACGACGCTTGGCGTCGGGAATGCGATCCTTCTCGAAAGTGGTCTGTCATTTCTTGGGCTCGGGATTCAACCACCGGCGCCGAGTTGGGGAAATATGATCGCGAGCGGGCGAGATCTTCTGGTTGTTGCACCGTGGGTCGCGCTGGGTCCCGGGTTGGCGCTCGTGATCACGGTGCTTGCGACGACCGTTCTCGGCGATGCGTGGAGAGATCGGCTCGCTGGGAACTAGGGCGACGGAGCGCTCGACGGCGCTCTCACGAGGATTGTGACTATCTCTCGCGGATTTGCCGTGAACCGCACGACGCCATCCTCGACAGGCAATGCATCGAGCGGTGTTTCATCGAGTCGTGCGCGACACGCGTCGACAGCGCCGGCGGCAATGCGCCATTCGCCGCTCACTATCGTGTCGCGCTGATTCACGCAGCGCAGCACGTTCCATCCCTCGCGCTGCGCCGGCAGTGATGCACTGAAGGTGAGGCCAGCGCCAAGAAGCTCGAGACCGCCGGCCTCTCGCGCCTCCAACAGATTAGAACGCAACGTTTCGCCAGTGATCGGCAACAGCACGTCTTCGGCGAAGCGGTCCAGCTCATCTCGTACGTCGCTTGAATCAGGCGCGAAGAGCTGCAATGCAAACAGTGCCTCGTAGGCGCCGATGCACTGCGCGCCCGGAGTTGGCGCGGGCCAGCCAGCGTGACCAGGGCGTTCCGGCAAGTCAGCACGAGATAACTCGCCGACGGCGCGAACGAGCGTCACGGCGACGCTACCATCGTCATTGCTTTCGACTTCGGCGAGGCCATCAGACACCAACGCCGCACCACCGTTACTCGCAAAGCGAGCGATCCACCGATGAAGAGGTGCGGTTGGCACAACGTGCTCCATCATAGCGTCGGTGCTGGTGATCTCGATCGCCGTGCGTTCAACGCTCAGGAATGCCGCGTCGACAACCGTTGTCGCTGAGCGTAGGCCCGTCGCGACGCGCAAACGAAGACGTTGATCGCGCTCTCGGTTTTCACCGACGACGACGATCCGCATCGCACGCGCGTTCGCGTCGAGCTGAATCGCGAGGCGACACGTCCCGCCGGACGCACCCTTTATCTGATACTCGATTGAGATCTCACCACGCAGTGGACCGCGATGCACGAGTCGCACTCGTTTGACCTTTGGTGGCGCCAACAACTCACGGATCGCTGGTGTGTAGAGATCGCCCACGTCGTGCGCACGCTCGAGCGTGATGACGTTCGCGATTCGCCGATCCAGCTCCAAGTCCGTGAATGACACGACGCCATCGTCACTGACGTCGATGCGTACACGCTCATTCTCGAGCGATCTCGCACTCGCCACCACTGGATGCGAAACATCACGTCCTGCAGCGCCACGTTGCATACGCGTTTCTGCGACGTAGCCGCCGATCGGATTCGTCCAGCCAAGAGCGCGTGACTCGAGAACAAGATCCGCATCCGGATAAGCACGCGGTGATTCAGTGAGCTCGACGCACTCGTGTCGCGACAAGATCTGCAGCGGCATGCCGTCAACGCGCCACGGAGCGGCGCGCCGACGTTCGCCCTGTCGTGACGCCGAACCGGGACCAACGGCAATGTCCGCGAGCGTCGTGCGCAGCGTGAGCTCCACGACACCACCGCGCGGTCGCGCGACGGCGTTGCGCAACAGAATTGCGGGTTGCCACGCGGATGCGCTCATGCGCGCATGCTCGCGATCGTGCGAGAGGAGGCTCAGCAACGCCTCCTCGCGCAGCCCACGGCTCTGTTCTTCGACCGACGCGAGTCGCGCGTCGAACGCGTCTGCCACCGCGTCGACCGACGTGCCGCACAGCGTGTCATGTGGATGCGCCTGAAGCAGCGCGCGCCATGCGTGCGTCAACAGCGATCGGCTCGCGCGATCGTGCGCTGCACCGGACAGCATCAACCACGGCTCGACATCGCGCACGAGCAAACGTTCGGCCATCGCGTTCCGTCGCTTCTGCGATGCGCGTGCGCCGAGTGTGCCCTGGAGCGTCCAGGTGTAACCGTAGGAGTCGCGCAATTCGCCGGCGACTGCAGGCAGCTTAGTGTCGCGCGCGGAGTCGATGGCCGCGCGCGCCGCTTTGTGCAATGAGCTCCGATGGACATGGACGTCACCAGCCGCCGCCGCGAGTGCGTCGATCGCGGCAGCGTGCTCACGTTGTCGCGCGTGATGGTCGGCGCCGTTGAGCAGAATCGCGGTACCGGTAACGGCACGCGGCGCGAGCACATCGCGGATGCTCTCCCAGCGCCGCTCGGCTTCGTCCTGCGCTGACGGAAGCGAGCTGCCGAACTCGTAGCCGTCGGGCGGAAGGTGATAGAGCAGCACGGTGTTGCCGGCTGCTCCGCGCCATTGCACCACGTCTCCCGCAGGCGATCGCGCGCCGCCGAAGCCGCGCCAGAGAATGATGACGTCGCAACCGAAGCCCGCAGCGAGATCGGGCATGATTGCCGGATGACCGAACGAGTCCGGGCAGTAGAGTACGGGCGGTGGCTCGCCCCGCAAACGACGCACAGTCTCGCGACCGACCATCAGATTGCGAACGAGCGCCTCGCCGCTCGGGATCAACTCATCGGCGAGTACGTACCAGGGACCCGCCTCGATGCGGCCGTTACGAAGCAACACCGACAGCTCTGCGGCGCGTTCAGGCCGCACGGCAAGATAGTCGTCGATCAGAATCGACTGGCCGTCCAGCAGGAAGCTGTCGCCGGCAATCGGAGGGTCATCGAGAATCTCGTCGATGAGACGAACGAGTCGTTGGCGGAATCGCTCTTCTGTGCGATACCACTCCCGATCCCAGTGCGTATGCGTGACGACGTACAGATCTCTCAGGGAACGCATGCGGAGAAATTACGTCAGGTACATTCGCTCCGCTGTGCTTCCTCTATCTGAATCTCGACGTTGAACGCGCAACCAGCGTCGAGACAGTCGGCACTCTCGACGCTGGTCGCGCCAGCGTCGAGATGCCCAGCAAATCACAACTGAATGAATATGTCGAAACGTGCAGCGTGTTACGCGACGCGCTGCCCCGTCAACAGGCGGTACACGATGACGATGAGCGCGATGACCAGGAGGATGTGAATGAGACTACCCGCCACGGGAAACACGAAGAATCCCAACGCCCACAGTACCAGGAGAACGATCGCAATAGTGAAGAGCATGGGACGAGTCCTCAGTTTGAAAGTGTGTGCTGCAACGACGCACCCACTAGGCAACGATCGTACCGCAGCGACGAGCTTAGGTGCGCGGCGCGCGTGCGACTTGTTCGCGCGCTGCTCCAGGAATTTCGGTCTCCATCGACGGACCATGCAGTGCACGCGTCTGTCGCGCGAGAAGAATTCGCGCAGCACGCACGTCGTGGCCGACGTCGATCAGCAGGATCGCGAGATCGCCGACACCCCACAGAAGTCCCGCAAGCACTATGAGACGGCTTGCTTCGCCCAGTAGCGTGGGAACGGCAGCGCCGCCCTGCGCCATGACGCCCGTGACAACTTCCGCGATGAGCAGCAAGCCCAGTATCACGCCCATCAATTTGAAGAGCTTCGAGAGATATCGAAGTCCGACGTACGGCTCGAGATCACTTTGTCGAATGCCGGGAATCTCGATGACGCCATCGTCGGACTTGAGCACCTGCCCCAGTCGCTCGATGGGCCCCTTGGCCGGTGCTTCGGATGAAGCGTCGTGTGTCCGCCGATGTTCGCTCATGATCCTCCTCCGGATCCGATCCAGCGGGCCCGATAGCCACGCGAGTCGATGTGTATGAAAGGTCCGTGCCCGGACTCAGCCGGATAGACGCCTCCACCCCCGACGAGTTCGGGATGTGCTGCCTCCACACGGTCCAGCGCCTGCAGAATTACACGGGCGTCATCGATGTTCACGCGCCCATCGTGATTCAAGTCGTCCATCACCCCATCGCCGTTGCTGTCGATGAAAATGTCGGCCGCGTCTCCGTACATGTGACGGCTCAGCCCGGCTCGACCGCCAGTATTGCCACCGCCCTTGTTGTACTGCGGCGAGCGAAAGCCGCTCATGACCTTCACGCCACTGATATCGATGCCACGCGCCGCGAGGTCACTCAACACCAGTTCCAGCTTGTCGACATTGCGGATCTCTATGACGAGGTACTTCGGCCATACGTTCGGCTGATCGTGCGTCAGAAAATCCCGCAGCTTGAAGTGCTCGGACAGTCTCGTGTCGGCATTCGCCTGCGTCACTTCGATGAATCCGGACGGCGGTTGATAGCGCGACGGCGGAGCCTTCGCTGGCGTCTTGACCGGCCCCGTCTCCCCGGGCCAGTTGCCGATGTAGTAGAGGCCCACGCGGCCATTCTGCTTGTCGCTGCGCGGACGCATGCTGATGAGACTGAAATCGGCGATCGGCTTGATCGCATTGCCGACGGCGACGGCGAGCTTCCATATCCCGGCCTTTGGAGCCACAGCTGACCCGCTCGATTCCGATTCAGCGACGGTCAGCTTTGCGCCTCCGGGCACGGAGTCGGCGACAATCGGTGCGCCCGCCGGAGCGATCTCCGCGCGAAGCTTGCCGCTTGCGCCGCGAAGCTCCCCGGTGAGCGCGCCGAGCGACGCGTCGGTGAGATAGGCAGCAGTCGGCGCATCGGCATTCGTGAGCGCCGCAGCGATCTGAGCGGTGGCCGACGGGCGCGAGTTGTCACGTGGACGAACGGCATCCGTCGCGATCGCCCATGTCCATCCCGCCGCAAGAGCGAGCACGAGGACGCGGCCTCCGATATCAATGAACCGCTCCGTGCGCGGAGTCACGCCGGCGCGATGCCAGCGACTCCTTCTCGTCTCCGGAAACGTCAACACGCGCTCGGCAGTACGCGCCAGATCCTCGCCGACGACGGTTGACCCTGCACGAGCGGGTGTCGAACTTCCGTCGCTCACGACGTCTTTCTCTCGCCGGCCAGCATGCAATCCCTTCTCGATCTCTTCCATCAGCTCACGGACGTCCAGCAGCTCGTTCGCCTAGGCGGATACGTTGGACTGACGGCGATCATCTTTGCCGAAACAGGGTTGCTCGTTGGCTTCTTCCTTCCGGGAGACTCCCTGCTCGTCACCGCTGGACTGCTCTCGTCGCAGCCGCAGTTCGGACTCAACCTCTGGCTCCTCGGCGCATTGTTGACAGTGGCTGCCATCGTGGGAAACTCCGTTGGATACGCGATTGGCTGGTACACCGGTCCGAAGTTGTTCACGCGCGACGATTCACTGCTCTTCAAGAAGAAACATCTGTACCGTGCCCATGCGTTCTATGAGAAGCACGGCGGCAAGACGCTCGTCATTGCGCGTTTCATGCCCATTGTCCGCACTTTTGTGCCCGTGGTGGCGGGGCTCGCTCGCATGCCATTTCGTGTCTACACGGCCTACAACGTGCTAGGAGCGGTGCTCTGGATCTGGTCGATGTTGTTCATCGGCTACTTTCTCGGGCGCTATATCCCGGGCATCGAGAATCACATTACGAAGGTCATCCTCGTCGTGATTTTTCTGTCGTTGCTGCCGGGTATCATCTCGTGGCAGCGGGAACGTTCACGCGCGTCCGTCGGTTAACGCTGCACGCAATACTGCATTTCAGAACCAACCCGGAGAACTTCCATGGCGCACACGCTTCCTCCTCTTCCCTATCCCACGAATGCGCTCGAGCCACACATCGATGCGCAGACGATGGAGATCCATCACGGGAAGCATCACAACGCTTACGTCACCAACCTGAACGCCGCGCTGGAGAAGGCGCCGGAGCACGCTGACAAGTCGCTCGACGATCTGCTCCGCGATTTGAACAGTGTGCCCGATGCAGTCCGGACCGCCGTGCGCAACAACGGCGGCGGCCACTGGAATCACTCGATGTTCTGGCAGATCATGGGACCGGGCGGTGGCGGTTCGCCGAGCGGCAAGCTTGCCGACGCGATCAACAGCGCGTTCGGTGACTTCGAGAAGTTCAAGGAGCAGGTGCAGGCGGCCGGCGCAGCGCGCTTCGGCTCAGGCTGGGTGTGGCTCAACAACGACGGCGGCAAGCTCTCGATCTCGAGCTCTCCGAACCAGGACAATCCGCTGATGGACGGCAAGCCCGCACCGATCCTCGGCGTCGATGTCTGGGAGCACGCGTACTATCTCAAGTATCAGAACCGCCGGCCGGATTATCTCAAGGCGTGGTGGAATGTCGTGAATTGGGATGCGGTGGCTGCACGCCTTTGAGGAGGATAGGAGGATAGGAGGATAGGAGGATAGGAGGATAGGAGGATAGGAGGATAGGAATACGAAGGGCACACCGAGCGAGCCCGGTGTGCCCTTCAGTTTTCTATCATCCTATCCTCCTATCATCCTATCATCCTATCATCCTGCCGTTCAAGGTACTGGCTTCGGCTTCGGCTCGATTCTCAATGCCCAGAGCCCGCTGTTGATGTCGTTCACGTAAGCCAGGCCGTCCTTCTTGTTCACGACCACGCCCCACGCCATCGGCGCGTTGGGCAACTTGGCGTTCGGATCGCCGGTCATGAGCTCGGCGATCTCGCGACCCTGTGCTTTGAGGTCGCCACGAAGCTCGCCAGAGAGGTCGAACGCGTGGAAGCCCGCGTTGTAGGCGCCGACATAGAGCGTGTCGCCGGCGACCCACACGTTGTGCACGCCGCCATACTCGGGCTCATACCACGCCACCGGCTTCGGGTGCTCGATGTCGCTTACGTCGAGGATCTGGAGACGCCCATGTGCGCGCGACGGATTCCAGTTGTAGAGCGTTGCCATCGCGTCGTTGCCAAATACTTCGTCGGCGATCACGACGTAATTCCGGTAGCGCCACGCGGTGTGCGTGCCGCGAATGAAACCCTTTCCGCCCTCTTTCTCGACACCCTTGTACAACGCGTTCAGATCATACTTGTACTGCGACACGAACTTCGGATTGGACGGCGTGCCGCCCTTGATGCCGTTGCCGACGTCGAGGATGACGAGACCGTCGTTCCACCACGCGCCGTACAGCAGTCCGTTCTGCACGTCGATGTCGTGCACCATGCGGCCCGCGTCGCTCTGACGTGGCGCCCACGTGGAGAGCTGCTTCGGGTGCACCGGATCCGTGATGTCGATGACGTGCACCGCGCCGGTGCCATCGTTGGTCAGATAGATCTGCGTGCCGTACTTCGCCTGCTGATGGATGAACGTCGAGTGCACGCCCGACGTGACGCCTTCCGTGAACTCACTGATCTGCTTTGGGTGAAGCGGATCGTGAGAGTCCGCGATGACGATGCCGTTCTTGCGGTCGGCGGCGCCTTCGCGCGTCATGACCATGTAGTTGCCATCGGGCGTCGTCATCACGTCGTTGACGCCACGCGAGTTCAGGATGATCGAGTCGACGACGACGGGACTCGCCGGGTTGCTGATGTCGACCGTATACACGCGATCGCCGCCGAGTTCCGTGGTGAGATACGCGACGTTGCCGTTGGGATGGATCCACAGCTCTCCGGTGGCGAACGCCGTGCGAAGCAGCTTGCCAATCACCTTTACCGGACGCTTCACATCGCGATCAGCTGCAGTGACAATTGCGTCAGCGCTGCGGCTGCCGAAGTTGGCGGTGACCTGATAATTGCCGGGCTCGTACGCGACAAAGGCGCCGTCCTGATCGACGATTCCCTTCCCCGGTGTGAACAGCCAGCTCGGCGATAATCCCGTGATCTCCTTCCCGGATGCATCCTTTACGATCGCCTTGAAATGCACGACATCGCCGGTGCGAACGGACGTCGTAGCCGGAGTGACTTCGACGCTGGCGATCTGGCTCGACACTACTTCGACTGGGAGGTGCGCCGTGGCGGCTCCGGCTGTCGCCGTCACGATTGCCTTGCCCGCTGCCACGGCCTGCAGCGCGCCGCCGGGGCCAACCTTCACGACGCCAGGCGCGGAGCTCGACCACTGCACATGATCGCCGCGGATGTCATTCGCCGCAGAATACACGGCGGCGTCGAGATGAACGCGTTGACCAGGGAGCAGCCGTGCGGGCTTCGGCGCAATGTCGATCCGTGCGGCGGCACCAGCCACCATCGCCACCTCGAAGCGCTGCACCACCGGCTTCTCACCCGGTACAAGCGCGATCGCCGCGACGGGAATGGTCCCTACCGTGCCCGATCGGACGAGGCCCGTCGAATCCAATGAGCCTTCGAAGTATCCGCCGGCGAGGCGAAAAGTGATGCGCGCATTCGAGACTGGATTTCCCGCGGCATCGATCAGTTGGGCATGCAGACGCAGCGAGTCGCCGGCGACGACGGTTTGCGGCGCCGGCGTGATGACGATTCGCGGCGCGCCCTGCTGCTGAACCTGAGCGCTTGCGGAAGCAGCGACGCCAGCGAGCGCGAGGCCGACGAGAAGAAGGTGACGCACGATGAAGCTCCTGGAAGGTTGGGACGCCGTAAGGCGCCGCTGATTCTCTGCGCGCGGGAGCGACGTGTCAACGCCGCCCGTGCCGCGATGGTGCGATGGCTACTGGGCTGCCTCGCCCTCGAGATACGTATAGCCCTCGAGTCCCGCGACATAATCCGCGATGAAGGCGTTGGCGTCAGTACGGCTCAGATGCTTTACCTGTGTCACCTTGCGACGAAAGGTCTGCAGCAGATCGGACGCACGAAACTGCACGTAGTTGAGGACCTCAGTCACCGTATCGCCGTGCACGAGATCGGTAATCTCGTAACCCGTCCCTGCAAGTCGGATGTGCACGGCGTTCGTGTCGCCGAACAGATTGTGAAGATCGCCGAGGATTTCCTGATAGGCGCCGGTGAGAAAAACACCCAGCATGTAGGGCTCCCCGTCACGCCACTCGTGCAGCTCGAGTGACGGGTTGCCACCCTTCTCGCCAACGAAGCGGTCGATCTTGCCATCCGAATCGCAGGTGATGTCCTGCAGCGTGCCTCGACGCGTGGGCTCCTCGTTCAGCCGGTGAATCGGCATGATCGGAAAAAGCTGGTCGATCGCCCAGCTGTCCGGCAGCGACTGGAAGAGCGAGAAATTACAGAAGTAGCGATCGACGAGCACAGCGTCGAGATCCTCGATGATGTCGTCGTACTCATCGCGGTCCTGCACGACGATCTTCGCAATCACGTTCACCGTCGCGTGATACATCTGCTCCGCCATCGCGCGGCCGCGCAGGGAAAGGACGCCGCTCGCGAACAGCTGCTGCGCGCGCTCCTTGTCGAAGGTGACGTCGTGAAAGACTTCCTTCACCTTGCGACGCGACACCTTGTCCTTGTTCATGGCGGTGTAGTCCTCGAGCATCTCGTGCAGCACCGTGTGGTCGTCGTCGGTGAGCTTGGGCACCGGCACTTCGGCGACCGACTCGACGTCGATGACCTTGAGCAGCAGGAGCGCGTGGTGCGCCGTGAGCGCGCGACCGGACTCGCTGATCACGTGTGGCATCGGGAGGTCGAGCTCCTGACAGGAATCGGCGAGCGTGTAGATGACGTCGTTCGCGTACTCCTGCAGCGAGTAGTTCACGCTCGCATCGGACGTCGAGTTCGTGCCATCGTAGTCGACTCCCAATCCTCCGCCGACGTCGACGTGCGTGATGTCGACGCCCAGCGCACGGAGCTCCGCGTAGAAGCGCGCGACTTCCTGCAGTCCCGACTTGATGTAGCGAATGTCGGTGATCTGCGAGCCGAGGTGAAAGTGGATGAGCTTCACGATGTCGAGACGACCCGCTGCGCGCAGACGATCGACCGCCTCCATGAGCTGCGCCGCATTCAGCCCGAACTTGGACTTCTCGCCGCCGCTTTCCTTCCAGCGTCCGTACCCGGTGCTCGCAAGCTTGATGCGGATGCCTGCGGTCGGGTTCACGCCCAACTCGTCGGCAACCTGGAGCAACACGTCAATCTCGCTCAGCTGCTCGATGACGATGAAGACCTGATGGCCGAGCTTCTGCCCCATCAGGGCGAGACGCATGAACTCCTCGTCCTTGTAGCCGTTGCAGACGATGAGATGCTCCGTGCTTTCGGACAGCCCGAGCACTGCCTGCAACTCCGGCTTGGATCCGCACTCGAGACCGACGCCATGTTTCGCGCCGAACTGCACGATCTCCTCGACGACATGTCGCTGCTGGTTCACCTTGATCGGATACACAGTGGTGTAACCGCCAGTGAACTCGTATTCCTGAATGGCGTTGGCGAATCGCTCGCTCAGCGACTCGATGCGCGAGCGAAGAATGTCCGAGAAGCGCAGGAGCACAGGCAGTGCGACACCCTGTTCCTCGAGGTCGCACGCGAGCTCGTGCAGGCTGAGCTGCCGCTCCGGATGCTCCTTGTCGGGGCGAACCACCACGTGGCCGCGTTCATCGATATCGAAGTAGCCGGCGCCCCATCCTTCGATGTTGTAGAGCGCGCGCGCCTTTTCGATGCTCCAGTCGCTCGCCGAGGGAGCGGTTGGTTCAATTGTCTGAGTCGCCATCGCGGAAAGATAACGGCGCGAAAGGCTTCCCGGGTCGGCTCACGGGTAGAGTGTCTCGATCCGCCACGCGTTGCCTTCGCGCGTGTACACATTTCTCTCGTGTAGCCGGCTCGGCATTCCCCTCCAGAACTCGATGCGATCGGGCACGATCCGAAAGCCCGACCAGTGCGGTGGGCGCGTGACGTCTTTCCCCGCGAACCGCGCTTCGATGCTACGCACGCGAGTCTCGAGATCGCCCTGCCGCTCGATCGGTCTGCTCTGCTGCGACGCCCACGCACCGATCTGGCTTCCACGCGCTCGGCTCGCGAAATACGCGTCGGCCTCCGCTTCGGTCACCGGGCTGGTCGTGCCTTCGACGCGCACCTGGCGCTCCAGCAGCTGCCAGTGAAAGCACATCGCCGCGTTCGGGTGCGCGAGCAATTCGCGACCCTTGCGACTCTCGTAGTTCGTGAAGAACACGAAGCCGCGCTCGTCGACGCCTTTGAGCAGAACGATACGGACGGACGGCTTGCCCTCGTCGTTCACCGTGCTGAGTGCAAATGCGGTCGGCTCGGGCAAGCGCTCGGGGCCGACGGCCTTGGCCATCGACAGGACTTCTTCGAATCGTGCGAACGGCTCGAGAAATGGAGCGAAGTCGGTCATCCGATCGCTCGCTTTTTGAAACTGCGAAAGCCCATGATCCAGAACAGCGCTGCGATCACCAGCAGCGCGAGCATAGACACGATCAGCGGCATGTGTGGTACCTCAGGCGTCAGCGCGCCGCGCATTCCCTCAGCGACGTATACGAGCGGGTTCACGAGCACGAGATACTTCATCACCGGTACGGCATCGAGGCCGCGCCACGGATAATATGCGCACCCAAAGAACATCATCGGTGCGACGATCGCGCTGAACATCAGCCCGATTTGCTGCGGCGCGATGCCCGTGCCCAGCCACATGCCCAGCGCGGAGAATGCCGTCGCTCCAAGGATGGTGATGACGAGAACATCGCCCGCGTGGGCAAAGGTGAGACTGGGAATCGGCCCCATGATGAGTCGCGCCAACGGCAGCACAACGAGCGCCGAGATGATGCCCTGAATCACTCCGGCGACGATTTTCTCCGCGGCGATAACGCGAGTGGAGACGGGAGCGAGCAGTCGATCCTCGATCTCTTTCGTCCACCCGAAGTCCTGCACCATCGGCAGCGCGACGGACTGAATCGCCGAGAGCGCAAGACTCACCGCGAGGATGCCGGGCAAGAGAGCGGTCTGATAGCCGCCGCGCACGAAGCCCATCTTCGGCAGCAGAAATCCGAAGACGATGAGGAACAACACCGGCTGCATGATCGTACGCAGCAGGAAGAAGGGAAGCTCCTTGCTCGCGACACGAATGTCGCGATGCAACAGCGCGAGAAACACTGTCGATGCACGCACGGGAGGCGAAGCGGGTGCGACGGCGGTCAATCGAGCTTCCTCCCGGTGAGCTCGATGAAGAGCGTTTCCAGACTCGGCT
>JBDUCR010000189.1:0-3863 GCA_040003345.1 bacterium | reverse complement strand
CGGCCGGTCCGAGAGGGCCGGCCGAGTTGTTTGCGGGAGAACGTTTTGTGATATTGGTGCTCGGCGGCGTGGTCAACATGCGCGCGCCAGGCGGCGAGGCAGGGTAGCTCAGCTGGTTAGAGCACGGCACTCATAATGCCGGGGTCGCGGGTTCGAGTCCCGCCCCTGCTATCTGCTAAATCGCGTGAGTCCAACGGGACTCGCGCGATTTTGCGTTTCAGTGGACCAGTTCCCGACCATGAACCCTCGCGATGGGCGCCGGTGCTGTCGTCTTTAGCATTGCCGACATTGGCAAAGCTCACTATAGTAAGGGAGCATTTATGTGCTATTCTATATACATAAATACACCCCAAATATAGTGTTGTCCGATGCCTCCAAGCCTAGAGCGAGGAGTAGTCGCCAAGATAGCGAGCGCTGCTTCGGGTGGCGTCATTACCCTCGGTGCCGCTGCCTCAGCGCTCGGAAGTTCGCGGTTTGAAACGTCGCGGCGCATGAGCGCGCTTGTGGGCCGCGGATGGCTCAGTCGTGTTCGGCGCGGGGTCTATTCCATAAGACCCCTCGACGCAGCGCCGGGTACCGCGCTCGCGGACGAGGACCCTTGGATAATCGCCGCACGCGTCTTCGAGCCGTGTTATATCGGCGGCTGGACGGCGGCCGGATATTGGGGTCTCACAGAGCAGCTCTATCGGGCCACGATGGTGGTGACAGAGCGTCGAATCCGACGAGCAGACGTCACGATCGGCAGCAGTGTCTATCACGTTGCGCGCGAGAGCCATAAGCGCAGTAATGGGCTATCGCACGTATGGCGTAACAATTCGCGGCTTCTTGTGTCCAGCGTCGAGCGCACGATAGTTGACGCCTGCGCACACCCCGGCTGGGTCGGTGGCGGAGGGCAATTGATAGCGATCTTTCGGTCAGCCGTAGACGACGCCCGAATTACCGCGGAATCCATGCTCTCCGTGGTCACGGAAGCTCCTACCGGTGCAGCGCTGGGGCGCTTGGCGGTTCTCGTCGATCGCTACTGGCCATCAGCGATAGATGTGACCGCATATGTCGCGGAGCATCGCGGCACCGGATACGTGCGCTTTGATCCCGATGTAAAGGACAACGGGTCGTTGAATACCCGCTGGGGAGTCTGGCTGAATGTTGTGTTCGAGGCAGACACAACGTGATATCCAAAGCCGACATCCAGGAGCGCGCGCGTGAGTGGCAACTCACTCCGGAAGTGGTCGAGAAAGACTACGTGTTAGGTTGGCTTCTCGCCGATTTACCACTTATGACGCCCACTACGCGTGAGGCGACGTGACCCTGCCGCGACCTTGAAGGTGTAACTTGGCTGGTCAATATTGACGTGCCAGTGGCAGGATCGAAGAATGGTCATTGCTAACCGTTGATTCTGACGCTATAGTGTCAATACTGACCGTGACTAAACCCCTTCA
Source organism: bacterium (assembly GCA_040003345.1). Taxonomy (GTDB): domain Bacteria; phylum Gemmatimonadota; class Gemmatimonadetes; order Gemmatimonadales; family Gemmatimonadaceae; genus AG11. The sequence goes on along the minus strand of JBDUCR010000189.1, from coordinate 2,424 downwards.
AGTTCATGGCAACCTACGCCGTCGTCAACGACTCGGAGACCCGGAACCGCCTCTCTGGCAGCGCCTTCCGTGGCTTCACGGGGCTCGCTGACCGTTGGGGGCTCACTACTGAGGAGCGAATCGACCTTCTTGGTGCCTCAGTGAGCCGAAATACCTTGGCGAACTGGGCTGAGGGAGAAACGCGCTTTGTGTTGAGTGGAGATCAGTTAATGCGCGTCTCGCTTCTCCTTGGTATCTATGAGGGTCTTGAGCGCATCTGGCGCCACGCGAAAGCCCAGGCAGACGCTTGGGTTCGCCGTCCGCGCACAGACGGCCCATTTCAGGGCGCTACGCCCCTTCAATTCATGCGCAACGGGGGCATACCTGCATTGGTTGTTGCTCGAGCGTATGTCGACGGAATCACGGGAGGGTCACCCTCGCGCGCTGATTACGCTCAGCCTCCGCGCGAAGGGCTCTGAGCGTAGAGATCCAACAACGAGTGCCGAATACACCCAGACCTTGGCGTCCGCCCGGACTGCCTCAGCTCGCCGAACTCCAAATCCAGCTCGACGTCGATGGCGGAGCACTTGAAGAGAGTTCTGAAACGTGGACACCCTGCCATCGCATCATTGCAAGCGAGTACGCTGGTGAGAACCTCTTCGACCGGCTGACAAACGACCTCTCGTACACGAAGCAGGGTGAGGAGGCTGATGCACTCCGCGAGATCGCGGATCTGACAAATCCGCACGTCCTCGCAGAGATGGGTCGTATTGAACTGATCCTTCCTCAAGATCGAGTGTACGGCCAAGGTACCGGATTCATCATGGTTGCCTTCGCGTATCCAGGAGCTGCCTCGCGCTTTTCGGACGGGTCGGCAGGGACGTACTACGCGGCACACTCAGTCGCCACTGCTATTGCGGAAACGCGCTATCACGCGGAACTCTACCTCCGCGGCAGCGATCCGTGCGTGACTGAAAAAATCGTCATTGAGGCAGACCTTGACGGGACATTTCTCGACGTCCGCCGCCCTCGACCTGCACCACCCGGTATCTACGACCCTGTCGATTATCGCGTGGGGCAGGCGCTTGGAGACGTCGTGCGTCAAATGCTCGGATTCGGGATTCTGTACGATAGTGTTCGCGATCCGGACGGCGTATGTGTGGCCGTCACGAGACCTCCCGTACTACGGCATGCCGTCGCGGTACGGACGCTTCAGTACGTATGGGACGGCACGCGCGTGACACACGTCGAATAGTACGACTTCGACGCCGAACGCGATTGATGTGCGCCTTCTCGACAACATCACACCAGATATCGCACTCGAGCGGCGTCCGTTCGCGACGCACGCATCAAATGAACGCGTGCCTGCGGAGATCTCATGAAGAACGATGACGCCGACTACGGACACGTCGAACGCACATACGACGAAGGCTCGGCCGACTACGGAGACTTTTTCACGCAGCCGCACAGCTTCATCGATGTCGAGCGGCAGCAATTCATCGATCTGCTTCCCGTCGGGTCGAAGATTCTCGACTGCGGCTGCGGCCCGGGCATCGATACCGAACGATTCACCGATCTCGGTTACGACGTCACCGCGATCGATCTGTCCGATCGCTTCGTGGAATTCACGAAAAGGCGCGTTCCCGCAGCCTCCGTGCACAAGATGGACATGAGGACCTTAGCGTTTCCCGATGGGACGTTCGATGGTCTCTGGTCTTCATTCAGCCTGCTGCACGTGCGCGCCGCCGATATGAAGTCGACGCTCGACGGTTTTCGATCCGTGCTGCGACCTGGTGGGATCTTCTTCGCAGCCTTGCATCGCGCCCCCCAATCGGCGTGGGTGATGCGACTCATCTCCGGCATGGAGCGAGAGACGCACGTGCAAGAGTGGAAGCAACTCGACTTCGAGGCCGTGCTGAGCGCAGCCGCTTCACGTTGATCTCGAGCCGCGCGTTCGAGCGAGACGGGGGACGATACCCGTTGCTCAGTGTTCTCGCGACTGCGCGCTGATGGCGAGCTTCACGGAATGAATTGGATCGATTTCGCGTTCGCCCGCATGCACGTTGCGTCGTTCTCTGCGGCCTCCGCGTTCCTCTCTGTGCATCCCTCTGCGTAAAAAAAGTCACTCGCATCGAGCGGTCGTCGTGATTCGAATCATCGTCGCGGGGTAACTGATATGCGACCGTCGCCAGGCGCACACGAAGGTGCCCATCGCGGTGGCGAGTAGCCGGTTCGCGGTGCGATTTGCAGCACGCGCGCCATCGCCTTCGTGCATTGCGTCACGGGGAGACGCGGTGCCACGACACCTCGCTCTTGACGTTCGTGCCGCTGGAGGATGATGGGTTGATGAACGCGAACTCGCTGCCGGAGAGCGTGAAGCTGCAGCGCAACTGGCGTCCCTCCCAGTTTCGAAAGAACGCGTGCTCGACGACGAAGGTGACCACG
>JBDUCR010000422.1:0-13083 GCA_040003345.1 bacterium | reverse complement strand
TCGGCGCCGGCGTTGACGTTGGTCGTCGTGCTCGTGCGATACGGATTGTGTGGATCGGCATACTTGAACTGTCCGCGCGACACGACGTATGGAAGCAGCTCTGCCTGCCTTGGTCCCTTCGCGATTGCAAGACCCTCGAGGTGCCCGAAGTAGGCGGGGCCACTGCTTTCGTCGCGCCGGCGAAACGACCATTGATCCTGCTCGTTCAGCCGGTCGACGTAGCGCCAGATCTGCATGCCCCACGTCTGCACGGGCAGATTGGAGAAGCGAAGCTGCGAGTACGGGATGCGCATCTCTGCGGTCCATCCGTCAGCAGTCACTTGCGTTGCCGCTTCCCACACGGGATCCCATGAGGGATCGCCGTTGAACTGATCGCCGCGCACGCCGGCCGGGTTGATCTCGAACCACACCTCGTCGAGGTGGTTGTGATACGGATCGAGCACGATGGCGATTTTGTCAGTGGTGAGAGAGTTGAACGAGCCGTTGTTGCCATCGGCGGCAAGGAGCTGGTCGCGGCGCGCGAGTGGCGCGCGAATGCCCGCCCGCCCCATCGGTTCGCTCATGCGGGCACCGATGTAGAGCGCGTCATCGTCGTAGAGAATTCGAATCTCGGTCGCGAGGGATGCGGCCTTGCCCTCGTCGGGTGCGCTCTGGCGGAGCTGCGTGATCGGAGTCGCTGCCGCCCACGCGCTCTCGTCGAGCCGGCCATCTACAATGATAGGCGAGGTGCGGCGCGCTCCGGCGGCGGAGGGAAGATCAGCGGGCGAGGCGACGGGACTCTGCGCTCCGACGGGGAGCGCGACGATGAGAACGGCAACGGCTCGGCATGCGATCCGATTCAGAAGTGCAGACGGCATCAGTGGGAGAAGTGGGGTGGACGGCAGACTGCTCATCGTCTTAGACCACCGCCATACGAGCATGGTTTGAGGAATGTTCCAGAACGCGGATTGCCGGTTCAGGAATAGATATCCAACCTGCATGCTCTCCGGTGCTGCTATCCAAAAGACCACCGTCCCTGCGTCCACATACCGGATGGTCCTCGAAGTGCAATGGAGCAGTTCGATACCGAGGCTGTCGAGCTTCGGCCGAAGCACGCGGACCTGTTCGCCGAGTCGCTGGACTGCTGCCGGCGCGCGCGGCGGCCGGCCATCGTTTGGCAGGATGGGCCTTTGTCGCGCGTCGAAGATGACCACCGTCGGACGTTGGACGACGAGCACTTGGTTACAATCCTGAGCGCCCGCGCGCGATACGAAAGCCGCAACGCTCATGAGCGCCGATGCAATCAATTGAGCTCTGATCGTTGCACCTCCTGTCGGCTGCGACGACTTCTTTCCCTTGGCGACCCTATCGCACGATTCAGCCTCCTACGGCGACTCCCATGCTGCGAATGCGCGGCTTCGCGCCGGGCTCGATGTTCAGTGTGATCATGAGCGGCCCTTGGACGGAAGATGTTCCCTTCACCTCGATGCTGTCTGGCGCTACTTCGGACACCGTTGTCACTGTGATCGCGCCGAGATTCCCGCGCGTCTGGATCATCCGCGCGACACGTTGATCAATCGGCGGAGCCGCAGGATCCGGCGCGAAACGTTCGGCGACAAAGGTGCGCAGCGCCCCGACATCAGCCGCATTGAATCGGCGCACGAATTCTTCCACGAGCGCCACCACTGGTGCAGCAGGAACGTGGATTCCGGCCGGCGGGACCGAGCTCGAACGGTCCGGAATTGCGGCATGCTCCTCTCCGCCTGATGAAAGGCCGAGGACGCCGGCGAGGGCGCGACGAACCGCAGGTGCGGGCGCGTTTGAATTGTTCGACGCAACGATGATCTCGATTCCACGTCGCGGGAAGCGCTCGTAGTCGAAGAAGCTCGTGCCGTCGGAGCCCGCGAGGCCCGCGGGCTCGTTGGGGTCAAAATGCAGTGCGCGAATCTCGGGCTTCAACAACTTTGTCGTCGTGAACAACGCTGTGTAAAACGTGTGCATATCGTCTACCGTGGACGACATCCCGCCGTTGCCGCGCAGCATCCAGTACGGCCCGTCAGCGGGATGCGGATGACCGAGAATGGTTCCAATGTCTTTGCCGTCGTGATAGCCGTGGGCCAAACGACGAGCGCCAAAGTTCGCCAAAGCGAACCCGGTGTTCGTCATCCCAAGTGGTGCGAAGATGTGATCGTGAACGTATACATCGTAACTCACACCGCTCACTCGCTCGATGATCGCCGCAAGCACACTGTAGCCGGCGTTCGAGTACGCCTCTTTGGTTCCCGGCTGATTCACGAGCGGACGCTTCATCACGCGAGCGAGAAATTCCTCGCGCCCCACCGGTTCGAAATCGCCAGCCTCTCCCACAAAATCCGGGAAACCCGCTCGGTGATCGACGATCTGCGCGAGTGTGATTGCGCGCTTGTCGGCCGGCATGTCAGGAAAGAACTTGAAGAGCGAGTCGTTCCAGTGGAGTCGGCCGCGCTGTACGAGTTGCAGCAGCGCAACGACAGTGAAATCCTTCGTGTTGGATCCGATCTGGACAATGGTCGTCCGCGCAAATGGAATGCGCGCTTCGCGATTCGCCATCCCGTATCCTTTGTGCAACACCGTCGACCCGCCGACGCTCACGCGGACAACGCCACTGAAGCCGCGCATCTCCGCCGCACGCATGACGGAGTCAGCTCTCGTGGTGATCGAACGGGATGCGCTCGCCGTTCGCTGCGCAGTGACCTGACCGTCTACGGAACGCGAGGCCAAACAGGACGACGCCAACACGAATACAGTCAACCGCATGATGCACTGCTCCAGGATTGAGTCCTGCACGAGTCGCCTCGAACACGGGGTTGGGCTCCGGACTGGAGTGCGACGTGGCTCGGTGCTCACGCCAGTGACGTACTTCCCGTCACCCGAGTCATTGTTCCTTATTTCTTTCGTCACGCCCAACACTGGCTATGATCACCGTGAAACCACCTCAACGTACGGCGCCTCGAAGGCGCCGTGCGTCGTAGTGCTCCGCGCCTGATTGAGAAACGTAAATAGCATGACACAGGAGACCGCATGCGACTCGCTCTTGCCCTGACCGTTCTTACGCTGCCTGTAGCACTGCACGGCCAAACCAATACCGCCAGCGTGTCGCCAGGGCCAGTCGACATTCGACGGTTCGCCGACTCGGTCTCAGGTGTGGGAGGGTCGTTTGTCCGGACGCAACGCCTCGTTCATTGGATCAACGACAACTTTACGTGGTCGGCCACCGATTACGTGAAACGCACGCCCGAACAGATCGTGGCGCAACGGCAAGGGAACTGTGCCGAGCTCGCGTCCGTCCTGCGCATGTTGCTGGACACCATGCACGTTCGTTCGCGCTGGATGCGTGAGATCAATGTGCAACCGGAGCAGACGCCGCGACGGCAGCAGACAGCAGAGAAGATGGTCCTGGAAAAGGGCAACCGCGCGTCGATCTTCGGCCTTCAGCACAACGACCATGCCTGGCTCGAAGTGTGGGACGATGCAACACAGAGCTGGTTCCCCGCGGATCCGGCGTATGGTGTCGTCGGCTTTAGCGAGTGGCTTCCCGCTCGCCTCGCTCTCGACTCACGTCCCCAGCCACGTGTCGCCGCCGTGGTACCCATTGCGGCCGAGATGGTCGTGCCGTTCATGGTCGTCGCAAAGGAGTCGCTCGCTGGGCCTATCGTCGAGGATCGCAGCTCCTTCTATCTCATTGACTCTTTTGCCCGCCTGTACCAGGGAAGACTGCAGTCGCTGCCGTCATGGGCAGCCTGGACAAGTGCGGTGCGGACCCTCTCGCCGCACGCGCGTGCGGCTTTCGATGGAACGGAGAATCTCCATCAGTACACGACCGAGATCGGACAGCTCAAGGCGGCGTACGACGAACTGACGCGTGAGGCAAAGGCAAAGGGCATCGCGCTTCAGCCTTAAGCATGAATGCCGACGCCTTACTTCGGAATCACGGGCATCTCACCCGTGACGAGCGCATCGAACCACGCCTTTGACCTCGTGCTCCACGCCATGTGCTGCGCCGGTGTCGCGAGATGATTGTGGCTGGACTCCACCATGGGAACCGCTTCCTTTACGCCCTGCAGCACGTTGAACTCCGTCCACTGCCCGATTGCCGGCGTCACGTCGTCGATGAAGCCCATCGCGATCATCGTGGGCACCCTGATCCGCGACGCAAAGTTCACCACGTCGAAATACCTCGCCGTCTCGGCGACGCGCGCATCCTTCGAATCCCAGTTGGGATAGCCGACCATGTGCCCATGCAATGATGCGTTCGCGTCGCCACCTGCGGGCACATCGACGACGACATGCGTCACCCTTTGATTCATGCCGGCCACGACGAGCGACTGCTGGCCACCCATGCTGGTTCCCGTGGCGACCAACGTTTTCCCATCCCACTCCGGCCGACTGGCGAGATACTCCACCGCGCGATAGTCGCCGAGGTACATGCGAAGGAAGTAGTTGCGATCGCGGTCGTCGTCGTAGATGGAGTTGTAATTTCTGATCAGCGTTGGCATCTGGTCGTAAAACGCCTGCGGCATGTCGCCGGGAAGGTCGTGCGCCTCGATGTCGAACACGAGCCAGCCTTGCGCAGCACGCTGCGTTATCCACTCGCGTTGCAGTGGATACACGCCGGCCCACTGGAGTTGCATCACCGCAGGAAACTTTCCATCGCGTGACGGCCGGGCGAGTTGGCCGTAGATGTGCGCGCCCTGAATGTTGTCCATGCGCACGATGTAGTAGTCCACGCCGGCAACGCCGCTTTCCTTTTGCGTGAGCTGCACATTCATCGGCACGCGATCGAGCAACGCCAGCTTGCTGGTCCAGAACTGATCGAAGTCTGCGGGCGCAGGTTCCGTGGGCCGGATGTGGGTGGGATCGACGGCTGCGCCAAGTCGCACGCGGCCCTTGCCGCCAGTACTGGTGTTGCCGAACGCCTGCATCGCGTTAGCGGGTGGTGTGATTTCCACGATCACCATGCCAGGCGCGTCCATTTTCGTCTCGATCTTCTGCATGCCGGACGCGAGGTCGAGCGTGCCGGCGCCGATCTGCACGGCACCGTTCTGCATCACCTTGTACGAATACAGGCCCGGCGACGCCTGCTGCCCGCTTGCAACGCTAATGGTCCAGCCAACGATGTCACCTTGATGGTAGATGCCGCTCTTGTCGTGCGGCGTGACAACGAGGTCTTGCGCCCCGAGTACACGAGCGAAGAACAGAAGACCGAGGATGAGGTGGCCACCCACGGAGCGCATTGGTCGACTGGCGTGACGTGTCATGCCGTCACCTTACTTTACGCGAGTCGCGCCAGCAAGCGGAGAAGTGCTGCGTTGAAGGCGTCAGCTGTTCGATGCGCTGGTCGCGACGCCTGCGACTACCTACGCCACACTACATTCGAAAGAGATAGCTGAACTTGACGAACACATTGTCGGCAACGCGGCGTAACGGGTTGAACCGAAACCCATCCGGTTCCGTCAACTCGTTGCCGTACCCGATGAAGGCGACCGTACCGGGCATCGGCTTATACGAGAACAGCGCTGACAGTTGCAGGTGGTTGTTCTGAAATGCCGTCGCCCGTGTGTACTTCCCGGTGGCGGAGTTGGCGAGGAAGATCGGCAGTCCGGTGCGCGAGTCATCGCGCAGCGTGTCCTGATAAGTGCCGTTGTACTCCCCGACGAGCCGGAAGAAGGTGGATCGCGTGAGCTGGTACTCGATGTTGAGCCGGGGAATGAGTGTCTTCCCGACGAGCGAGCCATCGTCGCGCCGCCAGTAGACCTGCGCGTTGTACTTGAGCTCCGCGCGCACCCTGTCCGTGGGCCGGTAATTCACGGTCATCGACGTCCACCACAAATTGACGGGCGCCCATTCGAAGAAATTGACGTCCTGGCCGTAGAACTGGAACATCGACACGTCGAAGTGCGCGAACCTCGGCGTCGTGATCTGCAGGGTGTGGTTGACGTTCTGCAGCACCTGACCGGCGGAGTAGGGCGTGTACGTCGTGTCGTGCGCTCCGATATGTCCGAGAGAGTAGTTGCGGTAAATCGACGAATCGTAGCCGAAGCTGCCGAAGGCCCCCATGTAGAGGATCTGCCAGCCCCCGTGGAGCGTCGCTGCGATGTACGGCATGAATTCCCGCTCCTGAGGCGCGTGGAATGATGTAAAGCTTCGGTACGCCCAACGGTCGTAGTAGTCGACGCCGAATCCGATCGTCTCCAGGAACGAGTCCTTCGGATAGAGCGTGTATCGCTGGTCGAATGAAGCCTTCACCATGTTCCCGCGTGAGATGAACCCATTGGCGGCGTTGAACTCCGGATCGATGCCTTGCAGACGGTAGTTGAGGTACAGCGCTCGTCCGGTGCGCGTAACGTCGGCCTGCCACAGGGGACCGGCAGTGCTCACTCCCTTATCGCGCGTGATGCTCGTGGCCGCCTGCAGATTGACCGCGTAGAGTTTGCCGAGTGTGATGCGAGAGTCGGCACCGACGAGGCGGTTGAAATTCGCGCCCGTCTCCTTGTCCGTGATCACTGCCCCGATCTGTGAGCCTTGCGCGAAGTCGTTGCGGACGCGGAGCATGTTGACGACCGGGTGTCCGCCGGCGAGGCCGCTCTGCCCCTCCTCGTCGACGGCGCCCAGGTAGGCGAGCGACATGTCGCCAACCTTGCCGGTTAGTTTCGTCGCTGCGATCGGCGTCTGTATCCGACGTGTATAAATGAGATTGTTCGGCGTATTGAACTGTTCCAAACCGTCGAGGAAGAACGGGCGCTTCTCTGGATATTTCAGGCCGACGCGGGGATCGAGGATCAGCTGCGTGGCGTCCGATTCCACCTCCGCGAAATCCGGCCGATAGGTGCCGTTGAACAGAAGGTTCGGCGTGATGCCCCACCGCACGTTTCCTCCGAACTCCGGTCGCGCGACACCATAGCCCCACTGCGATCGGGAAACCACGTTGGGAGTACCAGCGACCTTCTCGGTGACGATGGGGTTGAGATCGAACACCAACCCCGCGTCGAGGTCACGGAGACCGGTGAGCACGCCAGCCTCGTCGAGATACGAGGAGGCCGCCAGCTTCGTGGGATACCAGGTATCACTACGTCCCGAGTGTTGAATCGTGCGCAGAATGTTGATGCCCCAATCCTGAGGCGATCGCGCGGGGAACTTGATGCTTCGAAACGGGATCCGGACCTCGACCTGATAGCCAAACGCGGTGAGCTGTCCCTTGGACTCGTACACGAAGTCAGGGCTCACGTCGATCGAATCGGGGCCCGTGGCGTTCTGGAGTCCCATGGTCCCGACCGCAGTTCTCACCCCTTCGGTGATCGTGCCGTCCTGCTGCACGCCCAGCGGATTGACGGCGAATACGACCGCTTGATGGGAATGGATGAACGGCGAGAGGATCAATTGCACGTTGTCGTCGCCGTCGATCTTGTCGCGGTTCGCCAGAGTCGCGCGCGGTGCCCCGTGTCGCTCGAATGCGCGGATCCCGAAATAGATCGCGTCCTTCGCGTACCAGACGAGGACCTGCGTCGAGTCCTCCGCGGCGATGCCGTCCACGGGTTTATACTGGGAGAACCCCGTGAGCAGCGCCGCGCGCTTCCACTGAGGTGCGGACATCGTGCCATCGATGGTCACGGTAGAATCGATGCGCGGAATGTGCACCGTCAGTGGGCCTGTCCGTCCGCTGTAGACTCCGGAGAGTGAGTCGACGAGACTCCATGCCGCTAGTAGAATCATTTTCATGGCATTACCGTATTGCGGCAATCGCCACGATGCACGCGGGACGCGGCGGGCCGTGCATGTAGTGCGATGAACCGAGTACGCGGGATTCACGTGGATACACATCTTCGCTTCGATCGCTCACGATCCGACTTGTCGCTCATTGCCATGGGCTGCAGCGGCTTGACGCTTGTGGTGACGCTGGGGAGTTTCCCGTTTTTGCGGGAACGTGCATCGCGCTGGTGGGTGTCCGTGTTCGCTATATCGCTGTGTGTCGCGAGCGTCGTCTTGTCGGTCGTGTGCAGTGCGCTATGGGCGCGGCGTCGATCGTGGCCGCGAATCACGCTCAATATTCTCGTCGTTACGTACTGCCTCGGGTTCGCCTGCGCGGCGTTGGCGACAGAGGCCAGCGGCCGATTCGGCGTGAGCCATCCCAAACCGTTCAATTGGCGGTACGCCTTCGATGGCGCCCTCACGGCATGGTTCGCCCTCATGGCGTGGAGTGTCGCGTATTTCGGCATTCAGCACGCGCGGCGAGCGCTTGTCGCGGAGACGATGGCGCGCGATGCGGAGCTGCGTGCGCTGCGGTATCAGATCAACCCACACTTTCTTTTCAACACGCTCAACACCATCTCGTCGCTCGTGGCCGAAGGCAACACGGCCACTGCGACACACATGCTCTCCCGACTCGGCGACTTCTTCCGTTCGACGCTCATTGACGAGCGCGCAGTGGAGATACTTCTGGCCGATGAGATTGCGCTCGCGGAACAGTACCTGGACATCGAGAAGGCTCGACTCGGCGAACGGCTGGTCGTTTCACTGGACATCTCACCGCAGGCACTTCCCGCGCGCGTGCCGCACCTCCTTCTGCAGCCGCTGTTCGAGAATGCCATTCGCCACGGCGTCGCTCCGCTGACGGCGGGTGGTCATCTCGCGATCCGCGCGTGGCGCCACGACAGCAGCGTGCACATCACGATCCGCAACGACTGCCCGTCGACGGCGATTGCTCGCACAGACTCGGCTCCGCAAGGCATAGGACTCCGGAACACGGCCGACCGATTGCGCCACATCTATGGCAGCGATCACGCGTTCGAGGTCGGGGCATCTGGCGTCGGTGCGTACGAAGTGCGCATGCGGCTTCCCTTCCGATGACGTTCCGCGTGGTCGTCGCCGACGACGAGGCGCCGGCGCGGAGCGGCATCAAAGCCCGGCTCGCATCGCACGCCGACATCGTGGTCGTGGCCGAGTGCCGCGACGGAGAGGAGACCGTCGGCGCGATACGAGAGTACCGGCCGGATCTTCTCTTCCTCGACATACAGATGCCGGGCACCTCGGGATTCGACGCGCTCGACCAGCTCGCCGAGGACGAGCACCCGCTGATCATCTTTCTCACGGCGCACGATCAGTATGCGCTTCGCGCGTTCGACGTTCACGCGGTCGATTATCTTCTGAAGCCCATCGACGACCGGCGATTCGCAGAAGCCCTCGCGCACGCTCGGCTCATGCGTACTGCACGCACGACACAATACGCGCAGCGGTTCGCGACGAGGCGCGGAGGTGAGATCCTCTTCGTTTCGGCGGCCGACGTCGACTGGATCGAGTCCTGCGGCGATTACGCCGCGTTGCACACCGCGCGGCGCACGCACCTGCTGCGCGAGACACTCCAGGAGCTCGAGCGACGACTCGACCCATCGCAGTTCGTCCGCATCCATCGGTCGACGATCGTCAGACTGGATCGTATACGCACGTTAACGGCACTGACGAATCGTGACGGGCTTGCTCGGCTCACCGACGGCACTGAGCTCAGGGTCAGCCGTACGTATCGCAATCGTCTGCCCGGAAATCCCTGATCACGTACTGCGTACGCGGCGAATGATGTCGCGATGTCTCGACACTCCCGCGTTTGCTGGACGCCTCAGCGGATAGAACGCGCCGGTGTGTGCTGTCTCGGCTGGCGACGACGATTCGAGTAGTCCGGGGCAAGGGTTAACGTGGGAGTCGGCGCGGACAGTGAACCGCCTTCGCTCATGAGGGGTGATCAGTGCACCGCTGCCATTCCCGGTAGTCGATCAGAAACCCGAGCGCGCCACCGATCACCGCGCCTATGGCCGCATCACGATGGCAAGCGGTGTTGCTCGCGTGTGGCCCGCCGTGAAACAGGCCAACGGAAAACCCGACGATCGCGAGTAGTGGCGTCACCTTCCCCACGGGATGCATCGACGCTCCGCTGCATGGAGGCTCACGCTGCAGCGCGCTGGGAACATCGGTGGCTGCGTTGTGTCGGCAGCTCGCGGGACACCGGAGCTTGCTCCTACAGCTGTGTCCCAGCGCAACGCGCCGGTGCTCGCGTCGATTGCATAGACACGACCGGCGACGGAAGCATTGTGTTCTTTGAGACCGCCGCAGAGCGCGAGAGCTATCGGCCGACCGACGGCATGCACGTCCTTTTCACTGGCGAGTCGTCGAGCGACGGCGGAAAGACATGGAAACTGTTGTTCGGCGCGACGTACGCGACGTACACGAAACGGCCGTAGGCGTGTGTACGATGACCGGCGCACATCTCCAAACAACTTCGCGGGGCCACCGGCGTCGAGCGTTGCCAGAGGTCCCCGCGATCCCGCCACTGCTAAACAGCGTGGATATCAGCCGCCGCTCGGGTTGAGCCCGCCGTGGATGACGCTTGTCCCCGACGTTCCGATGGTCATGCGGATGGTGCCCGGGTTCTGCGGGGCGGGACCCGCGACGGCGACGTATCCTGCACCACCCTTCACCTGGCTGCCGTCAACTTCCAAATCCTGCAGCGTCTCTTTGTTCAGCTCGAGCTCGGGGATCGTGGCTTCGGCGAACTGCGTATTTGCGAATTGAGTAGACATCGTATCTCCATCAGGTGATTAGGGGGCGACAATCGCGTTCAGTCATAGACGTGCAGAACGAATGGAAAACCCGACATCGAGCCGAATATTTTTTTGCCATCGAGAAATCTGAATCAGACGGGCTACTGTTTCTGGCGCGCCATCGGATCTCCGAGCGGCTGATTCTGACGGCGGCGAGGCCCGCGATGTAGTTTGCTCCCGCCGGTTTGGCCATAGACGCCGCGCGGGTCGCGCAAGCACGGAGGATCACTCCGATCGAAAACAATTTCGCGCCGTCAGGATTCTTCGTGCTCCGCACGCCGCTCCTTCCGGTCGATGACCTGCGGCGGTGGACCGGCACGCTAGCGGCCGCAGCAGTCCTCGATCGTCCGGACGCATCGGATGCGGAGCTCGAGCGCGCCATCGCCGAGGATCGTGCGCGCCTCCGCGCCGGAATCGCTGAGCGGCTGGAGAGTCCCGTCATACTCGACGCGATTCACGTCGCGTCCCCCGACCTCGAGTCGGCGCTCCACTACTGGCGCTCCGACCCCGACGGCGAGCGCGGGCGACGCGTCGAACGCTCGCTCGTTCGCTACCTCTCTCGCATGGCCAGCCGCCCCACACCGTTCGGGCTGTTCGCCGGAAATTCCGTAGGCTCCATCGCGGATCAGACGAACCTCGAGTTGGGACCGGCCAGCGACTACCGCCGATACACGCGCCTCGACTCGGGCTACCTGTTCGTGCTGATTGAATCGCTGGCCAAGGATCCGGCACTCACGGCGAATCTGCGTTTCCGTCCGAACACGACCCTCGCGTTGTCGGCCGGACGCTGGCGTTACGTGGAGTGGCGCGTGGACCAGGCGGCCGCCGACGCCCGCGCCTTTTACGAACGAACCCACCATCTGGTGGCAGTCGACGACAGCCGGTACCTGCGGGCAGTGCTCGACCAAGCAGGCACTGAGGTGGGTGCGACGATGGCGTCGCTCGCCGCCGGCGTGACCGACGCGGGAGTCTCGCCCGAGCAGGCGACGGCGTTCATCCATCGCCTCATCGAAAACCAGATACTGCTCCCGGAGTTGCCGCTCTACGTCACGGGCCGCGATCCGCTCCCAGCGATCGAGGCCGCAGTTCGCGACTCCGCCGCAACCAATGTCGCCGATCAGATGCGAGGGGTGACGGACGCGCTTGCAGCGATCGATGCGGATGGTCCTGGCGTTGGCTCGGAGCGGTATGAAGCCGTGGTGCAACTGCTCGAGACGCTCCCCGCCAAAGTGGACCGCCCGCGATTGCTTCACGTCGACCTGTCCAAGCCGGCGCCGGCGGCCCGTCTGGGCTCGAACGTGATTCGCGAGATCACCGCCGGCGCGGAGTTGCTCCGTCGCGTCGGACGCTCCGGCGATACGCTGCTCGACACCTTTCGATCGGCATTCGCGGCGCGCTATGAGGGCCGGCAGGTGCCGTTGCTCGAAGCGTTGGACGAGGAGATGGGGATCGGGTTTCCGATACGCGGCGACGCATCTCCCGACGCCGAACCACTCCTCGCCGGCTTGGCATTTCCGTCGCGCAGCGATCCGACGACATTTTGGGGCGCGCGTGAGGCGATGCTGCTCCGCCTTCTCGCCGATGCGCTCGTCGCCGGCCGCGACGAGATCGTCCTCACTCAGCGCGACGTGGACGCCCTCGCAACGACGAACGCGTCGCCACCGCCGCTGCCCAATGCGTACGCGGCGATGGTGACCGTCGGTGCGCGTTCAGAGGAGGCGCTCAAGCGCGGTGATTTTCGCCTGCTGTTGTCGAGCGTCACCGGTCCCTCGGGTGCGAATCTGCTGGGCCGGTTCTGCCATGCCGACGAAACGCTGACCGAGCGAGTCCGTGAGCATCTTCGCGCCGAAGAAGCGCTCGACCCCGATGCCGTGTTCGCAGAGGTCGTGCACCTCGCCCATCCGCGCGCCGGCAACATCGTCGCTCGTCCACTGCTGCGAGAATTCGAGATCACGTACATGGGGCGATCGGGCGCGCCGATCGACCGACAGATTCCAGCGTCGGATCTTCTGGTCTCGGTGGAAAACGGTCGCGTCGTGCTCCGCTCCGTACGGCTCGGTCGTCGCGTCGTTCCTCGGCTCACGAGCGCGCATGCGTTCATGCGAGCGAGCGTGGGTGTCTATCATTTTCTTTGCGCACTTCAGCTCCAGGGTGTCGCGCCGACTGCTTGGTACTGGGGCCCGCTTGCCGGCTCGCCCTTTCTGCCACGCGTGCGGTCGGGCCGTCTGATCCTGTCGCTGGCCCGTTGGCAGGTGCCAAAGGAAGAGCTGGAGTTACTGGGGAAAGCGTCCGGCGCAGCGCTCATGCGCGCCGTGCGAACGTGGCGCGCGAGCCGTGCACTCCCCCGCTTCGTGAACGTCGCCGATGGCGACAACATGCTCTTCGTCGACCTCGACAACGTGCTGTCGGTCGAGAGCTTCATTCAGCTTGTCCGTCAGCGGGGAGCTGCGCTGCTCGAAGAAGTCTTTCCGGGTGCGGA
>JBDUCR010000207.1:0-13089 GCA_040003345.1 bacterium | reverse complement strand
CCACCGTGAGCGTGAGGCGCGGCAGACGAGCGAGTGCAAACATGCCGAACACCGTCGAGAGTGAGCCGATGAGCACCATCAGCTCGAAGCCGATGATCGTGTACGGCACCCAGCTCGCGATGGGCTTTCCGCCAACGACAATTGGCCAATAGTCGGAAATCCAGATAGGAACCCAATAGCCGAACGTCAGGCCCATCAATCCACCGATGAGCGTGAACCGGCGCACGTTACTCGTCTTCGCGGCGAGTGCCTCGTCGAGCTCATGGCGTGGCGTCGGGCTGAAGACGGCGATGTCGCTGTAGTTCTGCTTGCGAAGCTCCTCGATCGCGTGCACGGTCGAATCGAGCTCACTGAAGGCGCCGATGACACCCTGCATCAGTCATCTCCCATGGTGAGCGTGGGATCGATCGTGACGGCGTCGAGATCGTGCGAGCGATCGTGCGAATGCTTCATCTTCGGCGGCAGGATCTCCTTGATCTCCGCGATTGCCATGATCGGCAGTTGTCGCAGGAAGAGAAGGAACCACATGAAGAACCAGCCGAACGAACCGAGCAGAATTCCGAAATCCACCCAGGTGGGATGATACCCACCCCACTGCCACGGCTCGAACTCATGCGAGAGCGACGGAATGACGATGACGAATCGCTCGAACCACATGCCGAGGTTGATGAACAGCGAAAGGATGAACAACCACGTCGTGTTGCGTCGCAGCTTCTGCGAGAACAGCGAGATGGGCAGCACCATGTTGCAGATGAGCATGATCCACGCGGCCCACGCCCATTGGCCGAATACGCGGTTCCAGAAATACTCCTGCTCTACTCTGTTGCCCGACATCCAGGCGACCTGGAATTCGGTGAGGTACGCCAGACCGACGACGCACGACGTGAATAAGCAGAGCTTCGCTGCCGCGTCGAGATCGTTGATGGTGACGTAGTGCTCGAGCTTCATGAACTTCCGGATCGGGATGATGATCGTGAAGACCATTCCGATTCCGGAGAAAATTGCGCCGGCGACGAAGTACGGCGGGAAGATCGTCGCATGCCAACCCGGAACCAACGACATCGCGAAGTCGAAGGACACGACGCTGTGCACGGAGAGCACGAGCGGCGTTGCGAAGGCGGCGAGGAAGAGATACGCACGAGTGAAATGGCGCCACTCCGTATCCGAGTTCCGCCAGCCAAGCGCGAGCGTCGCGAAGATGCGCTTCCGCACCGGATTCGTTTCCTGATCGCGCAGCACCGCGATATCAGGAATCAACCCGATGTAAAAGAATGTGGCAGACACGGTGAGGTACGTGAGAATTGCAAACACGTCCCACACCAGCGGGCTCTTTGGATTCGGCCAGATCAGTCGCCAGTTCGGATACGGAATCAGCCAGAAAAACTTCCATGGCCGACCGAGGTGGAGAATCGGGAAGAGGCCGGCCGTCATGACGGCGAACACCGTCATCGCTTCCGACGCGCGGTAGATCGTCGTGCGAAAGCCGGCGCGGAAGAGATAGAGAATTGCCGAGATGAGCGTACCGGCGTGACCGATACCAACCCAGAACACGAAGCTGATGATGTAGACGCCCCACATCACTGGCGGGTGGTAGCCCGCAGCGCCAAGGCCTTCGTGAATCTGATAGGTCCACGTCGCCGCACCGATGATCAGCGCGAGAATCGCCATACCGAGCAGGGCGAACCAGCCAAGTGTCGGCTGGAGCGTGCCGATGATCTCGCGGTCGACCTGCTCGTAGCTCTTGATCGCCGGAAGGCGACTGCCTGCTGATGCGACGTTGGGGCGCTGATCGCCCTCGGGACGCGGCTTAGCCATTGTGGCCATGGTCGCGCCTCCTTACGCCTTGGCCGGCGACGCCGGCCCTGGATGATTCACCTTCTTCAAATAAACCACCGCGGTGAAGGTGTTGAGCTCTTCGAAGACGTGATAGGCGCGCCGGTCGTCGACGAGCGACGAGACCGTCCACGCAGGATCCGCCGCGTCGCCAAAGGTGATTGCGCGTGAAGGACAGGCCTGCGCACAGGCCACCGTGAATTCATCCGGCACCAGTTTGCGCCCTTCGACTTTCGCGCGCGCCTCCGCTTCGCGAATGCGCTGGACGCACATCGTGCACTTTTCCATGACGCCCTTTCCACGAACGGTGACGTCGGGATTGAGCTGCTGATTCAGTGGCTCGGGGAACGCGTACTGCTTGCGATCGTCTTCGCCGTAACCAAACCAGTTGAAGTAGCGAACCTTGTACGGGCAGTTGTTGCTGCAGTAGCGAGTGCCCACGCACCGGTTATAGACCTGTACGTTGAGGCCGTCGGGCGCGTGATAGGTCGCGTACACCGGGCAGACCGGCTCGCATGGCGCATTGCCGCAATGCTGGCAAAGCATCGGCACGAAGCGCGTCTCGAAATCTTCCGTCCACTGCCCTTCGTCCGCGCCTTCGAAGTATCGCTCGAGGCGCAACCAGTTCATCTCGCGGCCGCGCGTGATGTTGAAGCCCGGCTTGGCGACGGCGTAGATCGTCGCGTTCTGCCACGATGCGCCAACCGTTGGAATGTTGTTCTCCGCATAGCATGCCGTGACGCATGCGGAGCATCCCGTGCAGCGTGCGAGATCGATCGTCATCGCCCAGCGGCGGTTGGCCATGCCAGACCAGTGGTCCTCCGCATACATGCCCTTGTTCTTGCCCTGATCCTTTGCGGTAGGCGAGCCAAGCTGACCTTGGGCGTCCGCGGCGACGGGAGACTTGAGGCCCGGCAGGAATGCGTGACTCGCCTCGCCGGCAATTTTCTCTTCGTGGCCTTCCTTCTTGTCGCCACCCGCGCCGTTGAGCAGCTCGGAGATTGGAATGGCCTGGGCGATGCCGCGTCCGTGCTGGCGCGCCGAACCCTCCGTCGACACGAGCGTCTCGTGGTCTGCGGTCTTGGTCAACGAGGCTTTCGTGCTCACCAGCGAGAATCCGCCCGCCGCGTTGCCGCCAACGCTCAGAAGATCGTGGGCACGAACGCCGATGTTGCGCGCATACCGGCCGTAGCCCCATTGCATGGGCATCGACTTGGTGTTCTTGCCGTCGTGATCGGAAAGCTTCGCGACGGAACTGTGCCCCTGACCAATGGCGAGTGCAATCGTGTCGGGGCGAATGCCGAGATACAGGAAGGCAGGCGCACGTACCTTTCCGTTGGCCGTGCCGACTTCGACGACGTCGCCGCGCTCGATGCCAAGCTTCGTCGCTGTTTCCGGATGCATCTCGACCCACGAGCTCCACAACACCTTCGTGACGGGATCGGGCAGCTCCTGCAACCACGGCTTGTTCGCCCCGCGCCCGTCGCCATGCACCGGCGAGTGATACGTGACGAGAAAGTAGTCGCCTTGCGTCTGCTCCATTGCCGGCGCGGCTGCAAGCGTCGCAGATGCTGCCACTGTCCGCGGAGCGGAGTGACCCGTCGCCACGCCCTTCTGCGACGCCGCCGTGAACGCATTCACGCCGCCGGGGAAGCGGCTCATCAGCCAGGTGCGATAATCCTTCTGTGCGTACTTCGCGGCGTTGGCCGGATCCTTCTGCGCGAGTTGAATCAGGACGTCAGCGGTTGCACGCGTGCCGCTGAAGACCGGATCCATGGCCGGCTGCTGCAACGACATCGTGTCCTTGCCGACATCCGCATCGCCCCACGATTCGAGCGAGTGATTGTCGGGGAGGATCAGGTCGCAAAGCTCAGTGGTCTCGTCGGGATAGAGCGAGAAGCTGACCTTGAATGGAACCTTCGCGAAGGCATCAGCGAACTTGGCCGCGACGGGAAGATTGTAGGCCGGATTTACACCGCGTACGAATGCGATGCCAACCGTGCCTGCGCGCATGCGCTCGACGGCAGCGAGGACGTCGCCGTAGTGCGCGGCGCCATCGAAGCCCGACAGCGCTTCGGCGGGACGAATAGTGGTGCCCACCGCGCCGCTCGCCTGATTGATCGCCGCAATGGCGAGCGCGAGATCAAGCGCATTCGAGGTCGATGCTCCAGAGAGGACCAGCGCTGGCTTGCCGGCGGCAAGCTCCGCCTGCAGCGCGGTTAGCGTCGCGGCGGAAACCCCGCTCTGTGTCGCAGCATCGGCGATGGATCCCTTTCCGGCGAGCGCATTCGCAATCGCGAGCTCGGTTCCGGGCTTGCACGCGATCCACTGATCCGCGTTCAATCCAGTGAGCGATCGGCGCGGGCCGATGTACACGAACCGCGGAGCGCCCTCGATCTTTGCACGAGCATCGGCGAAGTCGAGTTGCTGCGGAACGGACATGCCCCACGTCTCGAGGAAGTCTGCGCCGAACGACACAATGAGCTTCGCGTCGCTGAACGAGAGCTTCGGCCACGCAACGCCGTACGAGCGGCGATTCGCTTCGATGACCGCGCTATCTGCCTCGAAGTCGACGCTGAGATGCGGGCCCATTCCAAATCCCGCAAGCCATGCGTCGAGAAAGCCGGGGAAGCTGCCGCTCTCGTGCTGATTGAGAAATACGGCGCTGGCAGCCTTGCCCGTGCTGCGAACCTGGCCGAGCTTCTGGCTCAGCAACGTCAGCGCCGCATCCCACTCGATGGGCTTCCACGCGCCGTTCTCCTTCACCATGGGGCCGCGGAGGCGATCGGGATTGTACAGCCCCTGAAGCGCTGACTGTCCGCGCGCACAGAGCGCACCATGATTGAGCGGATGCTCGGGATTTCCTTCGAGCTTCGTGGTGCGACCGTCGCGCGTCTCGGCGATGATGCCACAACCCGCCGAGCACTCTCGGCAGGTCGATGCGTAGTAGTTGGACACACCCGAGATGGTCTGCTCGGGATGCACCAGATACGGAATCAGCTTGTTGACCTTATCGGTGGAACAGCCGACCGTCGTGACGGCGGCGCCGGCTGTCCCTAGTACCTTGAGGAAGTCGCGGCGCTTGACGCCGTTCGACCCCGGGTCGTTGCTCATGTGCGGCTCGTCCTCGGGAGAACTAGTAGTGACAGGAGGCGCAATCATATCGGGCGCGACGGCGCTCCGATGACAGCGTCGCGGCGGGGTGGACGCTTCCCGACGCATTCGGCGCCGATGCGCTCGCGGCCGGTGCGGTGAGACCGGAGTCCATGATGCCCGCGTTGGAACCCGGCGTGCCGTACGGAACTCCACCCGCATAGTTGGCGGGCGGCACGCTGTCGTAGCCTGCGGCCTTCTGTCCTTCCTTGGGATCGTATCCGTTTACATGGCAGTTGATGCACCAGCCCATGTTGAGCGACGACGCCTGATACACCTTCTCCATTCCTGCCACTCGACCGTGGCATGTCTGACAGGTGACGCCGGCATTCACGTGCCGCACGTGCGGGAAGTGCACGTACTCTGGCAGCTTGTGAATGCGCACCCACGGAATGGGCTTCGCGTGCGCGCCACCACCGGCGAGATCAGCATACGTCTGGATCTTCTTGATCTCGGCCTTTGCCTTGTCAGTGGATCCCATGACTGCCGAGTGGCATCCCATACAGGTGCCGACGGCTGGCATGCCGACATCCGGAGACTTGTTCGCGTTGTTATGGCAGTAGAGGCAGTTCAAACCCAGACCGCCCTTGGAGACCGGTCCCGCGTGCTTCGTGTGCGGGAAGGCGATCGGCTGATCTGGGGAGTTGCCCTGCGAGGAGGAGGCGCCACTGTAGGCGGACAACACGACGGCACCGATCGCCAGAATGATCAGTCCCGGGATCGCAGTCCATTTCCTTCGCTGCGTCATCGCGATGGGGTGTAGGAAAAGTCGAGAAGCGTGGTGCTTGTGAACGAATTCACAAGGTCACTCGCAGCCAGCAATTTGAACGAGCGATGTTGTCGCCGCAAGCCGACGATCATACTCTGTCGCCTGATACGGTTACTCAACGTCGAGATCATCCAGCTACATCGCTTGCGCAGACTGCGGCAACCGGGGAAACTCCCCGCGCCGGCCGCAAAGGTCAAGTCGGAGTTTTCCTTACCGAACAGGACTGAGCGTTGCCGCGTCGGTCAGGATCACCTCGTTCATCTCAGTGGGAAGGAGATCGAGATTCGCGCGTGGGTTCTGCGTCAAGCGCAGCGGCCAATGCGTTCCATAAACGAATCTCGCGGCGCCGATCGTTCGCAGCAGATGCGCGAAGTGATCTTCGGGTGGTCCCCAGATCCACGCGAAGTCCCAATGAACGCGCTCCTGCTCCGCCGGCGTGAGTCCCCAGTGGGTTTCCTCGAGCATCTCTCGGCCCGCTCCCGTGACGACGATGCGCACTGACGCTCCCGCGCGCGCAAGTGCGCGCACGTGCGCCGCCGTGAGATCACCGGCGACGTCGAGCGGCGATCGTTGACGCAGATCTTCGAATCGCACCGTGAGCACCAGCGGAATTCCGATCTCGCCGCACGCAAGCGCCAACGCGCGCATCGACGAATTGTCAGCACCCATGCCCCAATGCATCGGGTAGGCGCGAATGGCCGCAGCGCCAAGCGCGACGGCATCGTGCAGCGAACGCTCCCACGCCGGCCAGTCGGGGCGAATCACAGGCGCGGCTCGCAGCGTTGGATGCGGCGCGAGCGCGGCGAACAGCGCGGCGTTGCCTGGCGCGGGATCGCGCTGCCATGCCGAGGGGAGATATCCGACCCACGCTCCGCTTAGTCCTTCGCGCGCGAGTACGCGCACGAGAACGTCAGGGTCCGGATGCGGGAGGTGACGAAATGGATACGGTCCGATGTACGCGGCGACGTCAATCATGTGGTCGCTGATCCTGCATTCGGAAATGCGCCTTCGTGAAACAGCCTCACTGCATTCCGCCAGCGTATGTCAGCCATGTCGTCAGCAGACAAGCCAATGACTTCGAGCGCGCGGAGCTTCGCGAGACCCGTCTCCATGGTGAGATCGCAGGCCCACAACAACCGCTGTGCGCCGAGCGCCTCGAGTGCCGCGTCCAACATGCCGCGATCGACGCCACTTCCGGAAAGATCGGGATAGACGTTACGCGTGTCACGCACAGCGGGAAGCGTGTGTGCCCAATCGCCGCCACCACCAAGGTGCGCGAGAATGAAGGACACATCCGGATGTCGATCAGCGAGACGCACGAGATCGCGACCGTCGGAGATCTCCTGATTCGGCCACTCGCGCGTGCGATGCTGCCAGATGTGATGGAGTACCGGAAGTCGATACGCGGCGGCACTCTCGCAAATCGGATCGAGTAGCGGGTCGTCGGCGCGACGACTCGCCAACAACTTCAGGCCGATTGCCCCACGCGCGACACCGTGCTCGATCTCCTTCAGCGCATGCGATGTGTGGTTCGGATTCACCGTCACGTACCAGCGCACGCGCTGCGTATCTGCGGTAGCGATCGCGACCATCGCGTCGTTGCCACGCGACACATCGCCGGGCGAGGGGAAATACGTCGGCGACGTGTGACCATACGAGCCGAGCACACTGGCGACATGATAGGTGACGCCCATGGCGTCGCCCGCGCGGATGCGCGCGGCGTTCACTCGCGCCCAGTCAGTCCGGCCGGCGTGCTCGTGATAGAAGTGCGCGTGCGCGTCGATGAGCGGTGTATTGCCGCCGAGCGGCGCAGAGCTCGTCACGCGTGCTCGTCCTCGAGCAATGCAACGAGCGCCGCACTCGCCGCATGCTCGATGTCACGCAGTGCAGCTTCGTCGTGCGCAATTGCGGCGAAGTTATAGGCGCCTCGCTTGAAAAGCACCCCCTCCCGCATCGCGTGCGCGACGAACCGATCTTCACGCTCGGCGTTGGTCCACTTGATCTGCCACATCTGATCAATGCCGACCGTCGTCACGCCGTCGATACCACTGGCGGCAATCGCGCGATCGACCGCAGCGCGCATCTCCTTTCCAGTCTCGCCGAGCGTGCCGCAGATGTCGGCTTCGTCATGCCAGTCGAGGACAGCAAGCGCTGCGGCAATCGCCGTTGTCTCGCTCGCGAGCGTTGACGAGATCCATGACTCGCGCGCGCAGTCCATGATCGGCTGACGTCCAACGACAGCCGCGAGCGGATAGCCATTCGCCATCGCCTTGCCGTACGTCGCAAGGTCCGGTTGCACGCCGCAAATCTCCTGATAACCACCGGGCGCCACACGAAATCCCGTCTTGATCTCATCGAAGATCAGCACGGCGCCTCGCGCATCACACAACTCGCGCGCACGCGCGAGCCACTCCGCTGATGGCGCCTGATCGATCACCGGCTCCAGCACGATAGCGGCGAGCGATGTACCGGCGGCCGCAACGGCAAGATCCAATGCACCCACTTCATCGAACGGTATCCACGATACGTTCTTACGCACTCCGACTGGAACGCCTGGCGAATCGGACGACCAGTCGTGCCAACCAAAATATCCACACGCGATGACGTGCTCGCGCGCCGTGTACGCACGCGCGAGACGCACCGCAGCTGCGGTCGCCTCTGCTCCGGTCTTGAGCAACTGCGCACGCTCGGCAAATGGAATCAGCGAGCAGAGACGCTCAGCCAACTCGACTTCGCGCCAGCTCGAGAGCCCAGAGACGTTGCCTTGCGACGCCGCATCGACGACCGCCTGCGTAACGCGCGGCTCGGCGTACCCCAACGCGACGGCGCCGAGGGCCATCGTACAATCGAGGTACTCCACGCCGTTGACGTCGATGATTAGTGCACCGCGCGCCGACGCGAAGTGTGTTGGCAGATCGTCGACATGGCCGCCATACAGTGCGTCGACTCGCTTGCTGCCGGTTGACGCACCAGTTGGCAGCACCCCTTCGGCGCGCGCGAGCCAACTGCGTTCGGGCGCCCCTTCCGGCTCGGACGCTTCGTCATGTGGACCTTCCTCCTCGACTTCTGGAGCGTCGTCTTCGGGAGGTGGTGGTGGAGGTGTATCGCGGCCGCGGCCGAAAAAACGTGAGAGTGCCATGACGGAAAGAGGGTGCGGGCGCGCAGTCGCGTCAATCCGCGCTGGTATCGCGCCCAGTGATGTGTCGCGGCGGACGCGGGGAGACGTCCTCCGGAAGTGTGCGCTCGACGCGACCGGTACGCTCGAGAAAACGAACGACCTCGAGTGCAATCGCGCGAAGGAGTGACAGCTCACGATCGTCCGGCGTCGCACGAAAGGTCAGCGCGCGGATGGACCGCATGATGTGCTCGGGATAGCGCGTCTTGAAGAACTGAATCGAGTCGAGCGCATTGTGCAGCTCGACGAAGTAGCGCTCGAAGAGCTCGGCCGTCGGTGGCGGCGCTTCCTTGCGCGGGCCGCGGAGCACGCGGGTGGCGTCGCCCGACGCGAGGTGAAGTTCGTAGAGTGCGATGAGCACGGCCTGCGCGAGATTCAGCGACGCATGGTCAGTCGTGGGAATCGTGACGGCGGCGTGAAGGCGATCGAGAATCTCGTTCGGTAGCCCGCGATCTTCGCGTCCGAACACGATACCGACCTGTCCCGCGTCAGCGTAGCCCAGCGCGTCTTCAGCGGCTTCCTTCGGATTGAGCAACTGCCATTTCGCGGCGCGACGTCGAGCGGTGAAGCCGACGAGGCGTACGCAATCGGCGACGGCAGTGTCGAAGTCATCGAAGTGCGTGATGCCGTGAATGATGTCCCACGTGTCGTGCGCGATGCCCTCGAGGCGCACCGGATCGTAGGCACAAGGACGCACCAGACGCAGCGAGGCGAAGCCCATGTTCTTCATCGCGCGCACGGTGGCGCCGATGTTCACCGGGTCCTGTGGCTCGAAGAGAATGACGGTGATGCGGGTGAGTCTGGAGTCAGGCATTCGTGAGGGAGAAGCGGAGCAACCGCGACGGATCGTGGCGGTCACCACGAAGATAGACGAATTCCCCGTTCGCGCCGGAGAGGACGAGTTGTCCGCGACGACGTGCCCTCCCGGAGACCACCTCGTTCACGATGACGTCGAGCGAAAACTCCGGCGACCGCCCGTCAATGTAGATCGTCGCCTCGAGCCGATATCCGGACGACGTTGGGCGCCACTTCGCGTCCACCGAAAGATCATTGCTCCAGCCATCCACCTTGCGCTGACCGACCGAGCTCACTTCCGGCACGAGCAAGAGACCGGCGGTACGCTGACCAGCGAGCACATAGAGCTGCACGCTGTCGCCGTTGATCGATGCCGGCTCATTATCGAGCTGGTTCTCCGTGACGAGCGGGACGAACAGTCGCTGCGACGACGGGACATCCACGTCAACCTGAACTGTGCCCGGTGTGGGCCTCGTGACGGTGACGGTCGCGCGCGGCGCACCGGCGCCATGCCAGGTGAATTCCGATTGACGATAGTGTTGTTCGCCGAGCTCGAACGTTGCCGGCAGGGTGTTCATTTCCGGCGGCGGCGCTGGACGTGTTGGCGTCACACGAAGCTCGTCGGCCGTCTCTCCGCCAAGCCGAGACACTCTGCCACCAAGCTCGATGAGTCTCGTGCCTTCGCCCACCGTCTCGATGAGCCAGCCGCGTGCGACGCGGCGATGACGCTGCCGTGTGCCGTTCCGAAAATGGATGACGAGAACATCGCCGTCTCGCTCGACGGTTCGAATAGTGTCCGTCCAACTCCACACTGACACGTACGTCGCCATCGATGCGGTGTGGCGAAGGAGCACGAGCGGCACGCGATCATCGCGTCCGGGCGGCGCGGGCGCCGTGGCACCCCACAACGTGGCGCCGGCGTCGGCGAACACCCATCCGCGGAGCTGTCCTTCGCTGGAGCAGCTGCCGCACAACTCTATCGGACCCTCAACAGGCATCGCGATGCTCGCGCCTTCGAGGAGAAACGCGAATCCATCCTCTTCGTCGGATCCACCGGCGATCTTCGCCGGCGTCCGGGGCAATGCAGGTCCGGCCTCAACGCCGTGCATCGGGAGCGCGACTTCGTGGGTCGCCGCGCCTTCCCATTGGAGCTCGTCGACCAGGTAATCACCAAGTGCAATGATGGAGCGCTGAACAATGAGACCGGGCGCCAGCTCCGCTTGTGCACTCACCCACCCTTCGCGGTCATCGTCATCGAACGCCAGGAGATCGCCGTGCACGCGCGGCTGCGAGTGTCCGTCGATGATCGGCGCGTTGTGCGCCAGCGTGCTGCGATACCAGTGCAACGACGTGTCGACGTACGACCCAGTGCCCGGATCGTCGAACCAGCGCTTCGCGCCGTTGACGAGCGTGAGGTTGAGACGATCCGGATGGCCGTGTCCACCGCCGGAATGTCCGTAGTCGAGCGAGACATACAGCGAACCATGATCGCGGCGCAGAATGCCGACGCCTTGCGCCGGTAGCAGATCGGAGCGCAGCGGGAGTGCCGCAAGCGGCGGCAGCGCTGGTCGCGCAAAGAGCAATGTGCGCCACGAAAGATCAGCTCGACTGAGCCGTGTGCCGGGCAAATTGCGCTCGACGTCGGCCGAAGAGGCGGCGCGTCCGGTGTCGCCGGTTGGTATCGAGTCATCGTAGAGACGGGCGAGCATTCCCGAGAGCCGCAGGTCGTTGCGCTCGGCGAGACCAAGCTCGCATGACTCGGCAAATCGCGGCTGTCGAACGCTGATCGCGTATTGCGAATCGCGTCGCGACGGGAACGTCATGTCCGGCAGGATCGTGCGAAACGGCGCTGCGAAGCCGTCGTGAAATCGGTTGGCCAGTGCGACGGGAAGCGGATAGCCGGCTGTCGTCGCGATACGCGCGCCGTACCACAAGCCGCGATGGGCGAAGAAGTGATAGTTCTCCCCTTCGTACCAACTGCCGTCGGAGAGCAGCGCGTTGACGAGATGTGCGTGCAGTCCGGTACGGCCCTTGAGCGCGCGATCGAACAAGACGCGATCATCGAGCATGCGCGACGCGGCCAGGAGCGCGGCGTTGTTCCAGACCTGCCGGTTGGACATTCCTTCGTCATACGACGCGATCAGCGATGCGCTCGGCGCGATGAGCCGGTCGCGCACACGGGAGCCGAGGGACGCAAGCTCGGGACGGGGCATCGCTGTCTCGAGAAGGTCGAGCGCAGTCGTGAGCTGCAGCAACCAGATCGACTCGAGATAGGTGCTGAAAAATGGCCGCGAAGGTCCGAGCACGTTGTCGGCATTCGGATAGCGCAGATATTGCTCGGCGAAGCGATCGAGCAGCGTCGCCGCGAGATTGATGCAATCGACGTCATCGAGCAGCACACCGAGAAGTGCGCCATGCAGTACGCGCTCGGCGAGCCAGAGCTGGTACCAGTAGAGTCGAAAGCGATCGTGCAGACCGCCGGCGTACTCGCGTCCACACTTTGGACATCGGTGGCGCGGATTGTATGGATCGAAGATCAGCAGCGAGCCGTCAATGGTGCAGCGACCACCGGGACGGCTGAGCAGCGCCTTTTCGCGCGGCACATCGGGCGTCTCTTGAATCAGAGGCGCGAGCTCACGACGCAGGCCGTCGGCAAGCGTGCGAAGTCCATCGCGCGCGGCAGACTTTCTTTGCTCGAGATATTCTGCGGTCGCGAGCAGACTCATGATCGTTCCGCGAAACGCCAATCGTGAAGAGTGACGAGCTCACCGCGCAAATCCATCCGCACCCCTTTCACGCGCCGCGAGAGTCCCTGCAGTCCCTTCGAGTGATAGAGCCACGTTGCCGGAGCGAGAGAATCGAGTGCGGCCTGCACCGCGTGCCACGCCTCGATGCGAGGTTTGCCTTCCGGTGCGACAGCAGCACGCTCGAGAAGGTTGTCGAGCGACGGGCTGTGAAATCCGGTGTAGTCGAGTGAGCCGCCACGCTGGGCGGTGTGAAAGAGCGCGCTCACGTATGAAAACGAGAGATCGCCCGGGATACCGGTGATGAGCAGGTCGAACGTTTTCGGCGTCGCACGCGCTGCAGTGAGAAATGCGCCCATCTCCGTTTGCCGAACCCTCATGGTGATGCCACGAGCCGCGAGGTCGCTCTGCACAAGTTGTTCGGCGACATTATCTCCGCTGCCGACGGTGAGCAACTCGATGTCGAAGGGGTGTCCGTTGCGTTGGCGACGACCATCGGCTCCTCGACGCCAGCCCGCGGCGTCGAGCAATGAGTCGGCCATCGCGGAGTCTCGCTCAACTGGTGGTGTCCACGCGAGCGGACTGTCCGGAGGAATCGCCGTCGAGGCGGGCGTGGCGAA
>JBDUCR010000266.1:0-3873 GCA_040003345.1 bacterium | reverse complement strand
GCGGCGTCGAGAACATGACGCGCGCGCCATACGTCATGAGCAAGGCGAGCAAGCCATACGCCCGCGACATCGAGATGTTCGACACGAGTCTCGGCTGGCGCTTCGTGAATCCGAAGATGCGCGAGCAATACGGCACCGATTCGATGGGCCAGACGGCAGAGAACGTCGCGGAGAAGTACGGAATCAGTCGCGACGATCAGGACGCCTTTGCGCTGCGCTCGCAGCAGAAAGCTGCGGCGTCGCGCGCCGCTGGTCGCTTTGCTCTCGAGATCACACCCGTCGCGATCGCACAGAAGAAAGGTGAACCGAAAATCATCGACACCGACGAATTCATTCGCCCCGACACGTCGCTCGAGATTCTCGGAAAGCTTCGTCCGGCATTTCGTACCGACGGAAAGGGCTCAGTGACCGCTGGCAATTCGTCGGGTCTGAACGACGGCGCGGCGGCGCTGCTCATCGCGTCGGATTCAGGCGCGGCGAGCTTTGGTGCGACGCCAATGACGCGCATCGTCTCGACCGCGGTGGCTGGCGTCGAGCCTCGCCTCATGGGCATGGGTCCCGTTCCCGCGGCGCGACGCGCACTCGAGCTGGCAGGCATTTCGCTCGACGATATCGACGTGATCGAGCTCAATGAAGCGTTCGCCGCGCAGTCGCTCGCATGTCTGCGCGAGCTCGGCATCGATGACGACGACCCTCGCGTCAATCCGAACGGAGGTGCCATCGCGATCGGCCACCCGCTGGGCATGAGCGGCGCTCGTCTCCTGCTCACTGCGTCGCACGAACTGCAGCGCACCGGCAAGCGGTACGCACTCGCGACGATGTGCATCGGCGTCGGGCAAGGCATGGCCACCGTGCTGCAACGCGCATGACCAAGCATCAGGACAGGCACATCGCGCTATGACCATCTTCTCGTTCGACGGATTCATCCCCGTCATTCACGAATCCGCCTTCGTCCATCCCAATGCGACGGTCACCGGCAACGTCGTCATCGGACGTGACGTGTACGTCGGCCCTGGCGCGGCCATTCGTGGCGACTGGGGCGGCATCGTCATCGAAGACGGCTGCAACGTGCAGGAGAACTGCATCATCCACATGTTCCCGGGCGTTACCGTCGTGCTCGAGAAAAGCGCGCACATTGGCCACGGCGCGATCGTGCACGGTGCGCGCATCGGCGAGAATGCATTGATCGGGATGAACGCCGTCATCATGGACAACGCGAGCGTTGGAGCGGGATGCATTGTCGGCGCGCTGTGCTTCGTGCCGGCAGACATGCAAATTCCTTCGCGGAAGGTCGTCGTCGGCAATCCGGCGAAGATCGTCAAGGACGTGACCGACGAGATGCTCGCGTGGAAGTCCGAAGGCACCGCACTGTATCAGGCGCTGCCGGCACGATTGCACGCTACCCTCGCCGCTGTCGAACCGCTGCGCGAAGCCCCTGCGAACAGAACGTCGCAGGACATGAGCTACAAAACCTGGAGACAAACGAGATCGTGATACGCCTCGAGAACTATGCACTCGGTGAATGGATAGCAGGGAAGGGCACGGGCACGACACTCTACAATGCCGTTACGGGAGTCGACGTGGCGGTTGCGTCGAGCGAAGGCCTCGACTTCAACGCGATGCTCGAGTTCGGGCGCACCGTCGGCGGGCCCACGCTGCGCGCGATGACGTTTCATCAGCGCGCACGGATCCTCAAAGCGCTGGCGCAGTATCTCACTGCGCGCAAGGAGGATTTCTACCTCGTGTCGAGTTGGACCGGTGCGACCAGAGGAGATTCCTGGATCGACATCGACGGCGGATTCGGAACGCTGTTCGCATACGCGAGCCGAGGACGTCGTGAGTTTCCCGACGAGACGTTTTACGTCGACGGTGCTCCGGAGGCGCTGAGCAAAGGCGGCACGTTCATCGGGCGGCACATCTGCGTGCCGATGGAAGGCGTCGCCGTGCAGATCAACGCGTTCAACTTTCCCGTCTGGGGAATGCTCGAGAAGTTCGCGACGTCCTTTCTTGCCGGTGTGCCGAGCATCGTGAAGCCTGCGACGGTGACGAGCTTTCTGACAGAGAGCGTCGCGAAGGCGATGGTCGAATCGGGGCTGCTGCCGGCTGGCACATTTCAGCTGATCTGCGGAAGTGCTGGTGATCTTCTCGATCATCTCGGCTGCCAGGATTCTGTTGCCTTCACTGGCTCTGCATCGACGGGACAGATGCTCAAGTCGGGCAAGACGATCGTCGGGAACAGCGTGCGCTTCAATCAGGAAGCCGATTCGCTCAACTACTCGATGCTTGGCCCGGATGCCGCGCCCGGTACGGAGGAGTTCGATCTCTTCGTCAAGGAAGTCGCGAAGGAGATGACGGTGAAGGCGGGACAGAAGTGTACGGCGATCCGACGCACGTTCGTGCATGAGAGCATGATGTCGGATGTCACCGCAGCTTTGAAGAAGCGGCTCGCCGGAGTAAAGGTCGGCGATCCGTCCATCGATGGCGTGCGCATGGGTCCTCTCGCCGGCAAGGGCCAGGTTCGAGAGGTCGAGAAGAGCGCCGCGAAGTTGCGCGATGGAACAGAGCTGATCTTCGGCGGCCCCGGTACGCTCGACGTCATCGGCGCGGACGCCGACAAGGGCGCGTTCTATCCGACGATGCTGCTCTACAACGACAAGCCGTTCGATCACGCGCAGGCGCACGACGTCGAAGCGTTCGGCCCGGTGAACACGATCATGCCATACGCGTCGATCGAGGAAGCGATCGAACTGGCTAAACTGGGGAAGGGAAGTCTCGTCGGCTCGCTTTTCACGGCGAAGGATGATGTCGCGCGTAAGGTCGCGTTAGGCACTGCGGCCTACCACGGACGCCTCATGCTCGTGAATCGGCACAGCGCGAAGGAATCAACGGGGCACGGATCACCGATGCCGCATCTTGTGCACGGTGGACCAGGTCGCGCCGGCGGCGGCGAGGAGATGGGCGGCGTGCGCGGCGTTCTCCATTACATGCAGCGCACAGCCATTCAGGGCTCGCCGCAGACCGTCGCGGCCGTGACGCGCGAGTGGAGCAAAGGCGCCACTGAGCTGCTCGATCGCATTCACCCATTCAGGAAATACTTCGACGAGCTCGAGATCGGCGAAACGCTGATCACACATCGCCGCACGGTGACGGAGAGCGACGTCGTGAGCTTTGCAGGAATCTCCGGCGACTTCTTCTACGCGCATATGGACGACATCGCCGCACGCGAGTCGCTGTTCGAGAAGCGTGTGGCGCACGGCTACTTCGTTCTCTCGGCGGCCGCTGGTCTCTTCGTCGATCCGGCGCCGGGTCCAGTGCTGGCAAACTACGGACTGGAAGGTCTGCGCTTCGTGAAGCCCGTCTACATCGGCGACACGATTCACGCGCGGCTCACCTGCAAGCAAAAGACGCTGAAGGAAGATCGCGAGGGCCAGATCCCGCAGGGCGTGGTGCACTGGGATGTCGAAGTGCGGAATCAGGACAACGATCCAGTGGCCGTGTATACGATTCTCACACTCGTGAAGCGACTCGCTGCCGCGTAGCTCGCTGTTCCCTCCGTATTGTCGCTGTATTCGCACTTGACGTTTCGCGCGACCACTGTCATTTATGCATCCATGCTGACCAACCGCGCTTACCGCTATTACGCCTATCCGACCCTCACGGGCCGGCGGCGGGAGCGTACGCGCGGGTAACTCCGCACACATCTCTCGATCGTCCCGCGGCCCGTGTGATCTCACACGGGCCGCTTTTTTTCGCCCATCACCCGCCCAGCCATGCAAGAGACGATTTCCTCACACCTGCACTCACCGGCACCCGCAACTTTCATCGCGCAGGACTGGTCCGCGTACACCGAGGAGAATCATCGCGCCTGGTCCA
>JBDUCR010000179.1:0-3882 GCA_040003345.1 bacterium | reverse complement strand
CTAGTGCTCCTCGGCGTGGCCAAACAGCAGTTCCACGTCAGGCCGGTTGTCCGCTGACGCGATGACGTAGACGTAGTCGCCGGACTGGATGCGCGTGGCTCCCGACGGCGCGATGAGCGCGCCGCCACGCTCGAGCATGCTCACCGCCGCACCCTTGGGAAACGGGATCTCCGACAGCAGCGCACCCGCAACGGCAAGGTGGGGTGAGATAAAATACGCTCGCAGCTCGTCGCCGCGCGGAGCGCGTGCGTCGACTTCGATCGATGCCTTGGGCGGCGGAGGCGCGGCCGATTCCACGCGCAACACGCGCGTCATCCACGGCACCGTCGCACCGGGCACGATCGCGCCTACAACGACGATGAAGAACACGACATCGAAGATCTGGTGCGCACCGGGAACGTTCGCCATCACCGGAATCGTCGCCAACACAATCGGGACCGCTCCTCTGAGACCCACCCAACCCACGTACGCGGATTCACGCCACCTGTAGCGGAACGGTGCGAGACACAGCGCCGTTACGAGTGGCCGCGCCACGATCGCGAGAAACAACGCGAGCGTCAGCCCGATGGATGCGACCTGCCACACGCGCGACGGATAGACGAGCAGTCCCAGCAGCAGGAACATCAGCACCTGACTCAACCAGCCCAGTGCATCGTGCACGCGTCGAATGCCAACAGCATGCGGCAGCGCGCCGCTGCCGAGCACCATTCCCGTGGCGTAGACCGCAAGGAATCCGCTGCCGTGCATCAGCGTCGTCACGCCGAATGACAGGCAGGCGATGGCGAGCGTGAACGCCGGATACAGTCCGGCGGCAGGAAGTCGGATGCGCAGGATCACCCACCGACCCGCATAGGCGATCCCGACACCGGCAATCGCGCCGACAACCATCTCAATCGCCACTTCAGCAGCGAGTGCATGCGGCGAAACATCGTGTCCGCCCGCGAGCGCAGCGGTCAGTCCAGTCACGAGGATGACGGCCATCGGGTCGTTCAATCCCGATTCGACTTCCAGCGTGAGACCGACTCGTTGGCGCAGTCGCGTGCCGGTCGCTGTAAGCACCGAGAAGACGGCAGCGGCATCGGTGGACGACACGATCGCACCAAGCAGTAACGCGAGCGGCCACGCAATTCCGATCGCGTGTGCGGCGACAGCAACGAGGCCCGCAGTGGCCACCACACCGACCGTCGCGAGAATTCCAGCCGGAAGCAAAACTGTCTTCGCAGAACTGAACGACGTGTTCAAGCCACCATCGAACAGAATCAACACGAGCGACGTGGTGCCGAGCCGAAATGCGAAAGCATAGTCATCGAACGGAATGCCGCCGATGCCTTCCGCACCAGCTAGCACACCGACGAGCAGAAAGAGCAGCGCGACGGGCAAACCCAACTTGGCCGATGCGCGACTCAGTCCCACGCTCGCGGCGAGCAATACTCCGAACGCCGTGAGCAGCACTGCAGTGGCAGTCGGCTCGTTGCCGATCACGATCCCTCGCGCCGGCTCTCTTGCGTCAACCGCTCACCTTCACGTGCGCGCCACTCGGCGATCTTCTTGTGATCGCCGCTCAGCAACACCTCGGGCACACCATGCCCGCGATACTCTGGAGGACGCGTGTAGCTCGGCGCCGACAATCCCCGTTCCCAGAAGGAATCACCGAATGCGCTCTCGTGATCGCTCATCGCGCCGGGCAACAGCCGCACTGTTGCATCGATGATCGCGAGTGCCGCCGGCTCGCCACCGCTCAACACGAAGTCGCCGAGCGAGAGCTCTTCGGTCGCGAGATGATCGGCGACGCGCTGGTCGACGTCCTTGTAGTGTCCGCAGAGAATCGTGAGCTCGTTGCATTCCGCGAAGCGCACGGCGTCGGACTGCGCAAAGCGTCGTCCGCGCGCACTCATGAGCACGATCGGATTCGTGGCGCCGAGTGCGTCGACGGCTTCGAAGAATGGGCCGGGCTTCATGACCATGCCTGGCCCGCCGCCGTATGGTGCGTCGTCGACTGTGCGATGGCGATCGTGCGTGTAGTCGCGGAGATCCACGACGTTGTACGTCACCAGGCCAGACGCCACGGCGCGCGCAGGAATGCTGAGCGCGAGCGGAGCGCGGAAGAAATCCGGGAAGATGGTGACGACGTTGATCTTCACTCGAGCAGCCCTTCCGGCGGCGTGATGACGATGACGCGCTTCTCCTTGTCCACGGATGCGATGGTATGCGTGTCGTAGAGGATCAATACGGTTTCAGTCGCGCGCGGCGCGGGGCGACGCACATCGAGCGCGAGACCCTGCGGAAGCTCGTACAACTCGTCGACGACACCAACGAGCTCACCCGATTCCAGCTCGACACGCATGCCGAGAAGATCGTGCAGGTAGACCTCGGTGTCATCGGGTGGCGGGAGCTCCCCTGCTGGAAGGAGCAGATAGCGTCCGCGCCACATCTCCGCGGCGTTGCGGTCGGCCAGCTCGTCGAATCCGACGAGCAGACCGTCGTTGAAGTCGCGCGTCGACCGAATGTGAAGCTCGGTGCGGCTGTTGGAGATGTCGCCTGATGCGGAGCCGGCAAACACACGATGCCCGGACGCGAAGACCGCGTCGGGCGTATCGGTGATGACTTCGACGACGACTTCGCCTCGAATGCCATGCGCCTTGCGGACCCGCCCGACGATGATGAACTCGGGTGATGTCATGTGAGTCGTGTGGTGATGGGCAAAGAAAAGGACCTGCTCTTCTGAAGTTGAAAAGCAGGTCCCTCGCTAAAGCCGGATGACGGCTGCTTTACGCTTCGGGTGCCTCGTCGCGCTTTTCCGCGAGTGGGACGGCCCTGCCCTGCAGCTTCTCGGCAAGACGCGACTCGTGGCGCTGCTTCAGGAGGCCGGCCTTGCGAAGCAGCGACCGGACGGTGTCCGTGGGCTGCGCACCGACGTTCAACCAGTGGTTGATGCGGTCGGTCTCGAGGTTGATGGCCTTGTCGCCCGTGCGGGGCTGATACTGGCCGACGATCTCGATGAACTTGCCGTCGCGCGGGCTCTTCGAGTCGGCGACGACGATGCGGTACATCGGTGACTTCTTTCTGCCGACGCGACGAAGGCGGATCTTCACTGCCATCTGATCGATCTCCTGAAGTGAGGACAACGGTCTTGCTACGGGCTCATCGCGCACTCGGCGTTTCCGAGTCGCACCCGGTGCTGCGTGGTACAGAACAACAAAGCTAACTAGCGGAGGCCGCCAAACATACCGGGGGGCATGCGCATCTTTCCGCCCCCTCCACCGCCGCCCGTGGCCTTCTTCATCATCTTCTGCATCTCGCGGAACTGCTCGAGCAGGCGGTTTACTTCGCTGATCGGGCGTCCACTGCCTTTGGCGACGCGAGCGCGGCGCGGGCCGTTCATGATGTCTGGCTTCTTGCGCTCCGCCTTCGTCATCGAGAGCACGATGGCCTCGAGGTGCTTCATGCGCTTGGGGTCCGCGTCCTTCACCTGCTTGAGCATCTTGGTGTTGACGCCCGGCATCATCTTGAGGAGCCCCTCGAGCGGACCGAGCTTCTCGATCTGCTTCATGGCGGTGAGGAAATCCTCGAGGTCCATGCCTTCCTTGCGGACCTTGCGCTCCATCTTCTTCGCTTCGTCGGCGTCGAAGGCGCCTTGTGCCTTCTCGACGAGCGAGACGATGTCGCCCTGCTGCAGAATCCGGCCGGCCATGCGGTCGGGATGGAAATCCTCGAGCGCATCTGTCTTTTCACCGACACCGATGAACTTGATCGGCTTCTTGAGCACACCGTAGATGGACAGCGCGGCGCCACCGCGTGCGTCGCCATCCATCTTGGTGAGAATGACGCCGGTGACGTTGAGCTTCGCGTCGAAGCCCTGCGCGATCTTCACGGCGTCCTGAC
>JBDUCR010000280.1:0-13140 GCA_040003345.1 bacterium | reverse complement strand
AGCGAGGCGCATAGCGCCGATGCGGGCGGAATAGCGTACCTTACCGTGTGCCCGAACAAACGCCGCGACGCATCCTACTCATCGACGCCGACGCTTTCTTCGTCGCCGTCGCGCGATGGGCCGATCCGGAAGGCGCTGGACGTGCGCCGTATCTCCTCGTCGGCGGAACCGCGGAAGGGCGCGGCATCGTCTGCTCTGCATCATACGAGGCACGGGCGTTCGGTGTGAAATCCGCCATGCCGATGTCGCAGGCGCTTCGGCTATGTCCCGATGCGATGTGCGTTCCAGTTCCCGGAAAGGCGTGCCGAGCGAAGCACAAGGAGATTCGCGCTGTGCTCGAGCGCTACTCACCTGTGGTCCAGTCGGCGAGCATCGACGAATGGTATCTCGATCTCGGCGGCACCGAAGCGCTGTACGAGCACGCGACACTCGACACCATCGCGCACCGGATCCGCGATGCAGTGATTGCCGAAACCTCGATGACAGTCTCGATCGGCGGAGGGACGGGCAAGCTCATCGCCAAGCTCTCGGCGGAGAGAGCGAAACCGCGACCAGAGAACGGCGCCAACGGCGTCAAAATCGTCGAGCCAGGCGGTGAGCTCGAGTTCATGCGTCTCCTCACACTGGCGGAGATTACCGGCATCGGTCCGAAGACGACCTCGCGTCTCGCGGAGCGCGGCCTGCGAACGGTTGAAGACGTGTTGGCGCTTGATGACGCGGCGCTCGTGCGACTCGTTGGGCAGCGCGACAGTGAGTGGCTGGCGCGACGCGTTCGCGGCATCGACTCCGGAGAGGTTGCAACGGAGCACGAAGCGGCGAAGAGCATCAGCCGCGACGACACATTCCCCGTCGACATCAACGACGATCTTCTGCTCGAAGGTGAGCTCACGGAGTTGGTGGGTCGTGCGGCTGGCGACCTGCGAGGCGCTGAGCTGACCGCGCGCACGGTGACGGTGCGCATTCGCGATCGCGATTTCACAACGCGACAGGCAAGTCGCACGGTGGACGAAGCCCTGTCATCCGATCGCGCGATCTTTGTCGTAGCGCGCGAGTTGCTCTACAAGCTTCGCAAAGCGCGGCGTGTGCCGGCGCGGTTGCTCGGCGTCGCCCTGTCGAACTTCACCAATCCGCCGGCCAAGCAACTGACGCTGTTCGATCAGAAAGGCGGGCAGCTCGAGACGGCCAAGTATCGCGAGGTCTCGCGCGCGATGGACGTGGTGCGCGAAAAGTTCGGACGCGATGCAATAGCGCCGGGTAGAAAGCATTCGTCGTAGACAGCGTCATGAGTCTTCGCTCTTGACGCGTCAAACCCACTGCTTGTATATAGCCATATGGCTATGAACACCGTTCGACGAAATACCCGGGACGAAGATGCGCTGAGTGCGATTTTTGGCGCACTCGCGGACCCGACGCGGCGCGCGATGCTCGAGCGATTGCGCGCGGGACCGCGCTCCGTCTCAGAGCTCGGCGCGCCCTTTCGAATGAGCCAGCCCACCATCTCGAAGCATTTGCAAGTGCTCGAGAAGGCTGGGCTGGTGGTGCGCGGTAAGGACGCACAGCTGCGCCCGCGCACGATCGAGACGGCGCCGCTCAAAATCGCCGACGCATACATCGAGCAGTTCCGCGTGCTCTGGGAAGAGCGGCTCGACCGGCTCGAGCACTATCTCAGGAAGCTGCAATCGGATCAGTGACGAGCACCGACGCACGTATGCGTCGCATTCGCCGCGCGGATTGAACGACGGAATGCGCGCTCACTTCTCTCTCACTCGGACAGCACGCATGCGCACTCGCATCTTCGTCATTCTTCTCGGTGTCGCCATCGCGCCGATTGCCTCGACATCGCTCAGGGCACAGAGACTCACCGACATCACGCCGTACCTGATCTCCGACCGTGCAGCCGAAATAACACTCGCGCGATCGGCGGCACCGAAGCACGTATCGGATTCGGCGACGGTGCTCGTGATGACACGCGCGAGTTACGTCGAGGCGGCCCACGGCACCAACGGCTTCACGTGCATGGTGCTGCGTTCGTTCTCCGGCAACGTGGACGACCCTAACTTCTGGAACGCGAAGGTGCGCTCACCGATCTGCTTCAACCCACCAGCATCGCGTACCGTGTTTCCGCAGATGCTCAAGCAGTCAGAGTCGGTGATGGCGGGCGGAGATCCGAAGGCGATCGCAGAAGCCACCAAACGCGCGTACGCCTCACACAAAATCCCGACACCGGCGGCTGGTTCGATGGCGTTCATGCTTTCGCCCCGGCAGTACCTGCTCGATAACAATCCACACTGGTTGCCTCATCTCATGTTCTTCTACGACAGATCGCTTCCCGTGTCGGCGTGGGGCGTTGGCGGCGAGACGAACACAATCATCGACGGATCGGGAGGCGACGTGACATTTCCGGTGATCACGCTTCTGTTGCCGGTGCGCAAATGGTCCGACGGAACGACGGCGCTCGCGGCGACGGCGAGTCACTAGTGGCGACGCATCCGAACACCGCCGCGACGACGCAGTTCGAACAGCCGTCGGATCGCGAGGTCGTCTTCACGCGCCTGCTCGACGCACCCGTGGACCTCGTGTGGCGGATGTGGAGCGACATCCGCCACGTGCACGAGTGGTGGGGCCCGACCGGCTTCACCACGACGACTCACGAATTCAATTTTGTCGCTGGCGGCGCGTGGCGGCACGTCATGCATGGCCCCGATGGCACGGACTATCCGAATCGCGTGGTGTTTCTCGAGATCGAACCGCCGAGGCGGATCGTCTACGAGAATAGCTGGGATCTACCTGATACGCCGATCGATTTCATTGCCGTGGTAACGTTCCTGCCTGATGGGAAGAAGACGAAGCTCTCTCAGCGCATGACTTTTCGGGACACCACGTCGTTCAAGACGGCCGTGGAGGTCTACGGCGTACTCGCGGGTGGCGTGCAGAATATGGACCGTCTCGCACACTACGCGGAGACGCAGTGACGCTCGAGCGCGCGTAGCGTTCCGAGCAGCGGAGCAGTGATGCTCTGATCGGAGGCCAGCGCATCATCAGGCTTGCCGCGAGGCAATGCGATCGACAGATGCGCGTCCTCCACGAGAGTTGCCGACATCGTGCGCAACGTTTCCGCGAGCGCGGCGATCGCGTGCGTCGCGTGCGGCGATGTGTTGATCAACGCAATCGGCTTCGCCACCATCTCCGGGCCACCGACCAGCCAATCGAGCGCGTTCTTGAACATGCCCGACACGCCATGTGCGTATTCGGGACTCGAGATCAGCAGCGCATCGGAATTGGCTATTGCCTCGCGGAGCGCGCGGACCGGCAACGGCAGCGCAGGATCGTCAAGCTCGCGGTCGAGGTCGGGATTGAAGTACGGAAGGGTTGCCAGCGCATCGTAGATCGCGATACTCATCGACGGCGGCGCGATATGCGCCGCGAGTCGCAGCACCGCGCTGTTCGACGATGCGGCGCGGAGACTACCACTGAGTCCGAGGATACGCACTATGGTGCGGCTGGCTCCGCGACGAACGCGAGCCATTTGCCGTCCGGACTCACGGCCAACCGGCTGATGTTCTTGACGCCCTTCGAAATATCCGCCACAGGTAACCATCCACTCGTCGAATCGATGGCGCGGTTCCAGCGCACAAGCCTGCCCTGCGTCACGCTGAGCAACACACCGTCCGGCGTCCACGCGTGATACTCGTTGTCGGATGGCGACTTCACCACGACGATCGCCGCTGAATCGCCGGCCGCCGGTTGCGTCATGATCCAGAAGCTCTTCGCGCTGTCACGCTGTGTATAGCTGAATGCCTGCATACCAGGCACGCGTTGCAGCGCTCGGCCAATATCGCGAGCGCGGACGGCGTCATGACGCCCGTCGCTATCGATGACATGGAGCGTCGCCGGATTGCCGAGCACGAAGGTCGCAAGCGTCGCGGGTCCGAGCCACGCGTGATAACCGACCGGCTTGAGACCTGTCAGAAGTATCTGCGGATCACTTCCGTCGATCGCAAAGCTCCAGAGCCTCTGCGTCGAATCACGCTCGACGCGAATGACGCTCATTCGCTTTCCACCCGGCATTACCGTCGCCGAATATTCGCTCTCGCTCGTGGTGGTGAGTCGCGTATTCGTCGAGGTACTGATGTCATGACGCCAGATATCGGCCTGCGCGTCCGAGCCGATGACCGTATAAAGAATCGCACGGCTGTCGGGCGTGAAGCTCGGTTGATTATCGTAGCCGGCGCGATTGGTGATGTTCTTCGCTGCCCCGACGACGATGGAATCGCGAACGCGCCTGAGCGGAGCGAGAAAGATGTCGGAGCTCGGCGCCTGTGCGTCGGCGGTGTTCGCGAGAACACACGCGACACCAAACGCAAAACGGAGCGCGCGCATTACTCGAGCTCCAGGAGAACCGCACCCTTGTCGACGGCAGTACCTGGCTGCGCGAGCACTGCCTTCACTGTTCCTGCCGACGTCGCGCGCAATTCGTTCTCCATTTTCATCGCCTCCATCACCACGAGTCCCTGGCCAGGCTGCACTGTGTCACCCACCTGCACCGCAACGCGAACGATCATTCCCGGCATCGGCGCGATGAGCGGCGCGGGTCCCGTCGGTCCCTTCCCTGCCGCGCTCAACTCGCGAATCGCGCGAGTCCGTTCATCGAGCGCCTCGACGTCGTATCTGAATCCGTCGAGCCACAGCGTGTAGCGTCCCCGCGAGCCGCCGCGCCGAGCGACGACGCGATGTACTTCGTCGCCGATGGTCACCATGCGTACCGGCGTGCCTTCAACGTCGCTCACATGTGCAACGTGCGAGTCGCCGTCGACCGTGACGACGTCACCATCGAGATCCACATCGATCTCCTCGTCGCCGACTTTCACGATGTACTTCATGCAGCCTCCGAAACCAGCTCACACACTGTTTCGACGTGCGCCGTCTGTGGGAACATGTCGTAGGCGCGCACCGCAACGAGTCGATAGCGCGGCATGCGCGAGAGATCCCGAGCGAGCGTCGCAGGATCACAGCTCACATAGATGATCGCGCGTGGTGCGGAGCGAACGTTCTGCAATGCGGACGTCACGCGTGCGTCGACGCCTCCGCGCGGCGGATTGAGCAGCACGACATCGGCGGGCAGCGCGTCCTCGATGTAATCCTCAACGCGTCCGATCACGGCGCGCGATGGCGCACGCAACCGATCATGAAAGCGCGCGACCGCCTCTGCATCGAGCTCGATCGCAACAACCGCCGCTGACACAGACAACGGCACTGCTGTTCCTCCCGCACCCGCATACGCGTCGATCACGCGCTTCGGCGCATGCGCTCGCGCGCGTTCGAGCACGTGCGCCTCGAGACGCGCAGCCACTCGAGCATTCACCTGCACAAACGAGGCACCGCTCTGAGATTCGTCGCTGCGCGACGCGAGACGACGCATGCGACCGTGATCCGGCTTCCACCAGAGCTCAGAGATCGCGGTGACCGCGGCAAAGAAGCGATCGGCGGTTGGCCATGCTCCACCGCCCTCTACGACAACCGAGGCACCATCGGCAAGCAGACGCACGGCGACGCGCAGCGATGGCTCACCTGGCAGCAGATCGAAAACGGTGCGCAGCTCACTCCAGATTGCGATTGCACGTTCGTCAGTGATCGGACAATCAGCCAGATCGAACACCGCGACAGGATTGTCGTACGGATGGAGACCGGCAACCCAACTCGAGCCAACGCGCCTTAGATGGAGCGTCAGTTTGCGGCGATAGCGCCACGCTGCATCGCTCGGCTCGACAGACACTTCGCCTACGTCGCGATGTCCGATGCGTCGAAGCGCGTCGGCGATGATCGTTCCCTTCGCGCGAAGTTGTGCATCGT
This sequence comes from bacterium, assembly GCA_040003345.1. Taxonomy (GTDB): domain Bacteria; phylum Gemmatimonadota; class Gemmatimonadetes; order Gemmatimonadales; family Gemmatimonadaceae; genus AG11. The sequence continues at coordinate 7,290 of JBDUCR010000280.1, read as the reverse complement.
ACGACAGATGTTGAAGCTGGCAACCACCGCACCGATCGACCGAGTAGTGCGGACATGGTGGAGACACACGATCGGGCGACGGCACCTCGAGCGACACCAGCTCGCCACGCGCAAAGCGCTTTGAGCGCACGAGACGCACATTCGCCACGTCTCCAGGCGCAGTGCGCGGCACAAATACAACCATGCCTTCGGTGCGGCCAACGCCGTCACCTCCGGCGGCGATGCCCGTGATCTCGAGTCGTGCGAGTGAATCGCTCACCGCAATCCCTCGCGACGTGCCGCGCGCAACCAGCCTTCGTTTTCTGAATCGCGTGCGGGCGATCCAGCTCCAGCTTTGGGCGCAGCGCGGTGAGGTGCAGAGCGCTCGCGTTCGGCCAACAGGACCGCCGCAATGGCGGCGCGAATCACACCGTCGCGGGGAGGAGTCTGGCCTGTAAGATCGGCCAGCCTTCGCTCGAGCCATTGAATCTCGATTGCACCGGCGCGGAACTCCGCGTCTTCCATCACACGAAGATGAAAGTCTGCCGATGTATCGATGCCTTCGATCGTGAGCTCGAGCAGCGCGCGATGCATGCGTTCGATCGCCTCCGGCCTCGATGCCGCCCAGACGATGAGCTTCGCGAGCATCGGATCGTAGTAGAGCGAGATCTCGCTGCCAGTCTCGATGCCGCCGTCCCATCGAACACCTGGCCCACTCGGGATGTGCAGATATTGCACCTGACCTGTCGACGGAAGAAAGTTGTTCGACGGATCCTCACTCGTAATGCGACACTCGATGGCCCAACCACGAGGCGTGATCTCCTCCTGCTTGAACGGCAGCTTTTCGCCCGACGCGATACGAATCTGCCACTGCACGAGATCGATGCCCGTCACGAGCTCCGTGACCGGATGCTCGACCTGAATGCGCGTGTTCATCTCCAGAAAGTAGAACTCGCCATTTGTGTCGAGCAGAAACTCGCAGGTACCCGCGTTGACGTAGCCAGCCGCCTTTGCCGCCGCGACAGCCGCTGCACCCATTCGCGCGCGAAGCTCCGGCGACACCGCGACGCTCGGCGCCTCCTCGATCATCTTCTGATGGCGTCGCTGCACCGAGCATTCACGCTCGCCGAGATGGAGCATCGTGCCGTGCTGGTCACCGAGCACCTGAATCTCGACATGGCGCGGGCCAACGATGTATTTCTCGACGTACACCGCGTCGTCGCCGAATGCGTTCTTCGCCTCGCGCTGCGCGGACGCGAGCGCTGGTGCGAGCTCGTCGCGACTGTGTACCACGCGCATTCCCTTCCCGCCGCCACCCGCTGCCGCCTTCAACAGCACCGGATAGCCAAATGTGTCGGCGACCGCAGCGGCTTCTTCGGCATCACGCAATGCTGTCGTCGTCCCAGGCACGACGGGCGTCCCGGCGGCGATCGCAAGGGTGCGCGCGGCGGTCTTGCTCCCCATCGCGGCGATGGCTTCAGCCGGCGGACCTATCCAGACGAGCCCCGCATCGCGAACCGCCTTCGCGAACCACTCGCGCTCGGAAAGAAATCCATAGCCAGGATGAATTGCTTCGGCGCCAGTGCGAAGCGCGGCCTCGATGATCGCGTCGCCCTTGAGGTATGACTCCTTCGACGGCGCGGGTCCGAGCAGTACCGCTTCGTCAGCGTCGCGAACGTGTGGTGCACGCGCATCGGCATCGGAGTACACCGCGACAGTCTGCACGCCGAGCTCGCGGCAGGCGCGAATGATTCGAAGTGCGATCTCGCCGCGATTGGCGATCAGGATCTTATTGAACAAGGTGCGAGTCCTTCACGGAGTTCACGCCGCGCGCAGCGTCGATGCTCAGGACAGGCATCAGAGCGGAATGTTGCCGTGTTTCTTTGGCGGATTGCGATCGCGCTTCGTGCGCAACGTCTCCAGTGCGTCGATCAGCCGTGGACGCGTATCGCGCGGATCGATGATGTCGTCGAGGTAACCTCGGCCGGCGGCGACGTACGGATGCGCAAACTTCTCGCGGTATTCGTTGATCTTCGCGTCCGTTGCTGCGCTTGGGTCGTCACTCTCGGCAATGTCTTTGCGAAACAGAATTTCGACCGCACCCTTGGGGCCCATCACTGCAATCTCGGCGGTGGGCCATGCGAGGTTCAGGTCGCCGCGAATGTGCTTCGAGCTCATGACGTCGTACGCACCGCCGTAGGCCTTGCGCGTGATCACCGTGAGCTTCGGCACCGTTGCTTCGCAGTATGCGTACAGCAACTTCGCGCCATGGCGGATGATGCCACCGTGCTCCTGAGCGACGCCCGGTAAAAAGCCGGGAACGTCCTCGAGCGTCACGATCGGAATGTTGAACGCGTCGCAGAAGCGAATGAATCGCGCGGCTTTCACGGAGGCGTTGATGTCGAGCACACCGGCGAGCATCGCGGGCTGATTCGCGACGATGCCAACGCTGTAGCCGCCGAGATGTGCGAACCCGCAGAGAATGTTCGCGGCGAATTCACGCTGCACTTCGTAGAACGTTCCGTCATCGACCACACGACGAATGACGTCATGCATGTCGTACGGTTTGTTCGGATTGTCGGGCACGACGTCGAGCAGCGCTTCGTCGCGACGATCGCGTGGATCAGTGCCTCGTCCTCGCGGCGGATCGTCGACGTTGTTCGACGGGATGTATTGCATGAGATCGCGGATCGCCTGCAGACACGCTGGCTCCGAATCGTGCGCGAAGTGCGCGACCCCGCTGACGGCCGTATGCGTATCCGCGCCGCCGAGCTCCTCCATGGTGACGTCCTCGTGCGTCACGGTCTTCACGACGTTCGGCCCGGTGACGAACATGTAGCTCGTCTTCCGCACCATGTACGTGAAATCGGTGATGGCCGGTGAGTACACGGCCCCACCCGCACATGGACCGAGAATGGCGCTGATCTGCGGCACGACTCCGGACGCAAGCGTATTCCGCAGAAAGATCTCCGCATATCCGCCGAGCGAGACAACGCCCTCCTGAATGCGCGCGCCGCCAGAGTCGTTGAGCCCAATGACCGGCGCGCCATTCCGCACGGCGAGATCCATGACCTTGCAGATCTTCTCGGCGAACGCCTCGGATAGCGAGCCACCGAACACGGTGAAGTCCTGCGAGAAGACGTACACGAGACGTCCCTCGATGCGACCGTAGCCAGTGACCACCCCATCGCCGTAGTAGAGCTGCTCTTCGAGCCCGAAGTCGTGCGACCGATGGACGACAAATCGATCGAGCTCGACGAATGTCCCTTCATCGAGCAGCAGGTCCAAGCGCTCGCGAGCGGAGAGCTTGCCCTTGTCGTGCTGGGTCTTGAGGCGATCGGCGCCCCCGCCCAGCTCTGCTTCCGCGGCGCGGCGCTCCAGCAGCCCGAGTTTGTCTCGCATCGTCATAGGAGGGAAAAGCTAGTACGCGCACCGATACTCTACTAGCCGAGCCCTGGTCGGCCGACGTCGTCAGGTGAGCTGGTAACATGCGCACAGTCGAATCGTCTCTTGGCTACCGCATACGATCGCCGCCAACCTCCCTCCCGCGGCCCACCCTCCAGCCCTCTCACGGTCGTGGCATTGATCATGTGTTGGGGAGATGGACCGAGCACCCTGCGGTCCGTTGCGCGCCGATGCCGGCGTCACTCCCTCGTGGCGATCGCAGTAACAGCTGGACTCGCAGCATGTGGCGGGACGACACGCATTGGCGGAGGTAGTGCCGACACTGCGTTCGTCGGAGTCGCGTTGTCGCTCACACGCCCAGAGCCGGACATCTTCGACGCCGTGCAGCTCGCGTTCGACGAGCTGAATAGCAAGCGACCTTCCTCAGCGCCCATCCTCGCGCTCCGTGCCGCTCCAAGCACGGCCGATTCGCCCGTGAAGGTCGCAATGGCCTTTCGCGATGATCCACGTGTGGTCGCGGTGATCGGGCATACGGAGAGCGACGCGACGATCGCCGCAGCGCCGGTGTATGCCGATCGTGAGCACAACGGCAAGCATCCGATGGTCGCCGTCACGTCGGCGACAGCGCTCGCAGTGACGCGGGTGTCGCCCTGGATCTATCGCGTCAACGCGAACGTGGCCGAACAGGGCCGCTCACTCGCACGCTTCGTTGCCGACTCGCTTGGCATGCGCCGCTCCGCAGTGCTCTATCGCAATGATGCGATGGGCAAGGGATTCAATCGCGCGTTCACCGCGGAATTCGCGAAGTCCGGTGGCGAGGTCGTCGAGCACGACCCCTTCACGGAGACGATCGACGACTTCGACGCCTACGGCAAACGACTCGTCATGAAGAAGGTGCCGAGTGTCGTGATCTCCGGAAACGCGCCACAAATCCGTACGATGATGCGGGCACTTCATCAGGCTGGAGGAAATCCGGTGGTGCTCGGCATGAATGGCCCGGCCGCCAGCGATACCGGCGACTTCAAGGGACTGCGGTACATCATGCTTTTCTCCGCCGCCCGCCCCGTTTCCGCTGAGGGTGTCCGGTTCGTCGCCGCATTCAATGCGAAGACCCAACACAACCCGAGTCACTGGGGGGCCTTAGGCTACGACGCCGCGAGGATGATCGGCCTTGCGGTGCAGGAGAAGGGCGCGGATCGGAACGGCATCCGCGAATGGTTCGCAGCTGTTGGCAGAGGTGGGACTCCGTTTCCGGGCGCAACAGGGCCGATCACCTTCGACGAGAATCGTGATCCCGTCAACAAGAAGCTGTTGATTGGCAAGGTGAAGCAATGACATCCGCGGCTGGCGTGCATATGACCACTGGAACGTGGACCATTCGTCGCCGCGTGCGCATCGGCTTTGGGTCCGTCATCGGCCTTCTGTTCCTCACCGGCGCAATCGGAACGGCGACGCTGGCCCGCGCGCACCACGATCTGCAGGCACGCACAAAGCAGGTGATCGACATCAAGAACCAGCTGTTCGCAAGCCAGGAAGCCACGCGACAATACGTCGTGCTGGCGCAAAACGATCTTCTCAATTCGGGCGGATCCTACTCCGCTCGTATGGACAGCACGAGCGACGCAGCCGACGCATTGCGTCTTCAGCTCGCGCAGGGCTCCGTGATGACCGACTCCGAGCGCGTCGGCCTCGCACACATCGGCGCACTTCAGGGACGTATCGGCACACGGCTCGCAATTGCGCGCGCGTGGATAGATGTCGGCAATCCGGCGGGAGCAGTTCCGCACACGGCGGCGTCGGCACTCCTGCTCGATTCACTCTTCTCGCAGTCCAGTGCGATCATCCGCGCTGAAGATGCGCGCGCGGAATCGATGCTGACGGGCGCCGCGCGCCTCGTGAGCCGACAGCAGCTTCTCGTCTCCACGCTGCTCGCGATCGGCTTGCTCGGGGCGCTCATCGTCGGCTTCGTCACGTTGCGCGCCGTCACGATGCCACTTGCCACACTGACGGCGGCAGCGCGTCGGCTCGGCGAAGGAAATCTCCAGGAGCCTCCAAACGCCGAAGGGCTCGACGAGGAGTATCGCGTACTCGCGCAGGCACTCGGCGACACCACGCGCCGACTCTCACAACTCGTGCGCGAGATTCAGAATGAAGCGCAAGATGTCGCCGGGTCTGCGCAAGCGTTGACAGTTGCGTCGGACGCCGCGGCGGAATCCACGAACCGCATGAGCGGAACGATGATCGAGGTGTCGCGTGCGGCCGAGGACCAGCGCGTCGGACTCGATGCTACACGGTCTGTTCTGTCCGACGTGCGCGGCGCGTCTGCCGTGCTCGAGTCCACGGCGGCGGACGCAGGCGCAATCGAAACGGAAGTGCGCGCACTTACTGCGACTGCACGCACGGGAATCTCAGAGGCGCTCGTCGTTCTCACGCGCGCACGCGATGTCATCGTCTCCTCGCTGGCGAATGTCGAGCGAGTCGAAAAGGCGTCGGAAATCGTGCAGCAGTTTCTGCAGACGATCCGCCAGATCTCCGAGCAGACCGAGCTGCTCGCACTCAATGCGGCGATCGAGGCGGCACGTGCAGGTGAGAGTGGACGTGGATTCGCCGTGGTGGCCGACGAAGTCCGCAAGCTCTCTGACCACAGCAGTCGTACCGCGGACGACGTGCAGGGCGTCGTCTCGACGATGCGGAGCGAAGTGACGACTGCGGCTGCTGCCTTCCGCCAAGGCGTCGATTCACTGGGGAATGTGGACGCCACGTCGCGCACTGTTACTGACGCGCTGACGACGATTCAGGATGCCATCGCCCGCATGGACCAGCTCACGAAGTCCGTTCGTACGTCGGCGCAGTCGAACCGCGATTCAGTATACGCACTCGGCGAGCAGGTGATCGCGTCGTCAGCGCAGGCCGACACGCAGGTGAAATCAAGTGAGGTTGCGCGCGCCGCAGCCGAGGAAACAGCGGCAGTGACGCAGGAAGTCGCCGCCACCGCGAGTGAGCTCGCGGACAACGCACGTCGGCTTCAGGAGCTGGTGTCGGCGTTTACGGTGTGATGAGTAGCGGAAAGCTGAATGAAAAAGACGCCCGCCACGAGCATCGTGGCGGGCGCCCTTTTCATTCAACGAGCAGTCTACTCGTCCAGGTCCATCGGCAGATCCATCGGAATGTCGATGGTGTCGCCTTCTTCCGTATGGATCTTTGACGGGGTCTCCGGGCGAGGCGGCTGCTCCTCGGGGATTCCGACGACGCTGAGTACGATGCGACGGTGAATCGGATCGACCTCGAGCACACGCGTGTCGAGATTCATTCCCTCGTACACCACATCGAGTGGGCTGTTGACCGGCTTGCCGTCGAGCGTGAGCTGCGAGATGGGAACGAAGCCTTCGATATCGTTGCCGATGTCGACGACGACGCCCTTGTCCATGAGACGGACAACGTGCGAGCGCATCTCCGTTCCAACCGGATAGTTCTCGCCGATGCGGAGCCACGGATCTTCCTCTGCCTGCTTGAGGCCGAGGCTGATGCGCTTGTTCTCGGAGTCGATGTTGAGGATGACGACGTCAACCGCGTCGCCCTTCTTCACCACTTCCGACGGATGCTGAACGCGCTTGGTCCAGCTCATGTCGGAGATGTGAATGAGGCCATCGATGCCCGGCTCGATCTCCACGAATGCGCCGAAGCTCGTGAGGTTGCGAACCTTGCCATTGATGCGCGTGCCAACGGGGTACTTGAGCGGCAGCACGACCCAGGGGTCCTGCTCCGTCTGCTTCATGCCGAGCGAAATCTTCTCTTCGTTCGGATCGACCTTGAGCACCACTGCCTCGATGGTCTCGCCAATGCTCACGAGTTTCGACGGATGACGGACGTTGCGCGTCCAGCTCATCTCGCTGATGTGCACGAGGC
>JBDUCR010000296.1:0-13167 GCA_040003345.1 bacterium | reverse complement strand
CACCAGGGTGGCTCGCAGTCGCAGTCGAGCTGCCCTGATTGTAGAGCCACCGGCTAATGTCCGTCCCATGCATCACGCCCTTGAACTCCTGCCACAGCGCGGACTCATTGGAAAGTGCCACGGGCCAGAGCTTGCCGTTGATGTTGCCGCCCGACGATCGCTCGCCGATGAAATCCGCACCGCCTTCGATCAGCGACTGTTCCAGAAGTGTCTTGTTCGAGTGGTTCAGGAGGCCGCCGGCGCGCGACTGAAGCACATGCGCGTGCTCGTGCGCCACGATGATCGGCAAACTGTCGATCGACTTGACGTTGTCGCGCTCGAACGGCGTAAGCTCGTTCAGCGGCGTGCTCGCGTTGATCGAATAGAACTCCGAACCGATCAGCATCCCGCTGGCGGACGTGGTTCCACCCGTCGAGAACCGGCCAATGAGCAGCGTCACCGGCGGAAAGACAGCCGCCGGATAGAGATCCTTGATCACGGCGAAATTCGCACGAATGCGGCCGACCGTCACGCCGTCGTTGGCCAGCGCCAGATTCGTGGCGCGAATAGATGCGAAGTAGCTCTGTCGCGAAACGACCATTTGCGCGAGACTGGCGGCGGTCAGATTCTTCTTGCCGATAAACTCCCCCAGCCCGGTTGACGCAGCATCCAGATACAGCCTCTGGAATGCAGACGCCGAGCCGCTCTTTCCGCCGTCGTCATACGCGGCCCAGAAGTGAGCAAGGTCCGACGTGATGACCTGCGCCGAGGCGGCATCACTGGTCGTTTCCGGTGCCGTATCGGCGGAAGTCGAACAGGATGCAGAAGCGATGAGCAAGAACAGGAACAGCAGGAACGACGAGCGAATGCGCATTTCGAACATGATTGGACGTGACGTCGAACTGAGGAATCCCCGACCTCTGGAGTGTGCGACCTGCTGAAACCCCGCTCCCGTCACCGCAGTTCCGGACGTACTTTGCGACCATGAGCGAGCCAGCCGGGAATGCGCCAGACGTTCGGAAGGACGAGCACAGATTTCGTCGTACGCTCATCAGCGTGATGGCGGTGCAAATCGTGGCGCTCATCGCACTCTGGTTACTGCAACAGCACTTCTCGCCCTGACACGCGGCGCATGCATCCACTGAACTGGGCGATCGTCATCCTGTGGCTCTCGTACGTCGCCATTGACGGACTGCGCCGCGCGAAAGGAACGAAGCACATCGAAGGGTACTTTCTCGCAAGTCGCAGCCTGCCGTGGTGGGCAGTCGGACTCTCCGTGATGGCGACGCAGCTCTCCGCCGTCACGATGATCGGCACCACCGGACAGGGCGCGGTCGACGGCATGCGCTTCGTCCAGTTCTACTTTGGCCTCCCAATCGCCATGGTGATACTCGGCGTCACCATCGTGCCGTTTCTGCACGGCGCCAAGGTGTTCACCGCGTACGAGTTTCTCGAGCGACGCTTCGACGCGAAGACGCGCTCACTCACCGCGTTTCTCTTTCTGCTGTCGCGCGGCATGTCGTGCGGAACGATTCTCGCCGCGCCCGCCGTCGTGTTCTCGGCGATCTTTGGATGGCCGCTCGGGTGGTGCGTCGCAATCATGGGTGTGCCCACCGTGCTCTATACCATGATCGGTGGCGTGCAGGCCGTCACGTGGGCGGACGTCAAGCAGATGGCGCTCATCGTCGTCGCGATTGTGTCGATGGTAACAGTGTTGCTCATCCGCATTCCCGTGTCGCCCGGCGCCGCGTTGCACATCGCCGGCGCAGCAGGACGCATGCGGACATTCGACTTCTCGTGGAGCTTCACGAACACGTACACGTTCTGGTCCGGTATCATCGGCGGAACGTTTCTGATGCTCTCGTACTTCGGCACGGATCAGAGCCAGGTGCAGCGTTATCTCACGGCGAAGTCAGTGCCTGAGGCACGCAACTCACTGCTCATCAGCGCATACTGGAAGATTCCGCTTCAGGCGATGATTCTGCTCATCGGTGTGCTCGTGTTCGTGTTCTACACCTTCCAGGCGCCGCCGCTGCTGTTCAATCCGACGCACGAGCGTCGTGTGCGTGAGGCTGATCCCGCGGCGTTCTCTGCGCTCGAGTCACGCTATGCCGTTGCGCTGGCTGACCGGCAGGATGCCGCGCGCGAGCTCGCGCGTGCGAACGACGCGGGCGAAGCGAGCGAGCCGTCGGCGGCAGCGGCGTTCCGCATGCGGGACTCGGTAGTCGCGGCGCTGCACGCTGACGCCTTGAAGATGGCCGACCGCGCCACCGGCCAGAAGAATGTGCGCGACGTGAACTACATCATCCCTCGATTCGTCGTCGAACAACTTCCAATTGGTCTGGCCGGACTGTTCATCGCCGGTGTGATGGCCGCGGCAATGTCGGCGATCGCTGCCGAGCTGAACTCACTTGCCACGTCGACCGTGATCGATTTCTATCGGCGGTGGGTGCGTCCTGTTGCGAGCGACGAACATTTCCTCAACGTATCCAAGGGCGCGACGGCATTCTGGGGACTGTTCGCATGTGTCGTCGCATCGTACGCCGCGACGCTGGGCTCGCTCATCGAAGTCGTCAACCGCTTCGGATCGTTCTTCTACGGTTCCATACTCGGCGTCTTCATTCTCGCGATGATTCCAACGTCGCGCGCGCTCGGCGCATTCGTCGGACTGATTGCAGGAATGTCGGCAGTGGCCGCCGTGAACTATGGCGCACCCGAGATTTCGTTTCTCTGGCACAACGTCGTCGGCGCAGTGACGGTCGTTGTCGTTGGAACGGTCGTGGGACTGTTCGCCGGTTCGTCCTCCAGCGGGCAACGTCCCGTGCCAACCGCATGACCGACGCCGCCGAGCTTCCTGCCTGGGTGCGAGAGCGACGCAAGCCGCGCGTCATCATCATCGGCGGTGGCTTCGGCGGACTCTATGCAGCGCGCGCGTTGAAGCGCGCCAGGATCGAGCTCCTCGTGCTCGACCGGACGAATCACCATCTCTTTCAGCCGTTGTTGTATCAGGTCGCCACGGCGACGCTCGCGGCCACCGACATCACGGCGCCCATTCGCTGGCTGCTGCGTCGTCAGCGGCACACGACGGTGCTGATGACGGAGGTCGATCGCATCGACGTCGAGCGTCGCGTGGTGATCGCCGAGCACGGTACGAGAGAGTTTCGTTATGATTTTCTCATAGTCGCGTCGGGCGCGCGGCACGCGTACTTCGGACATCCGGAGTGGGAAGCAACGGCGCCAGGTCTCAAGAGCATCGACGATGCGCTCGTGCTGCGTCGCCGAATTCTTACCGCGTTCGAGCGCGCCGAGCTCACCGATGATCCCGACGAGCGACGCGCATTGTTGACGTTCGTGCTCGTCGGTGGAGGACCGACCGGCGTCGAGCTTGCCGGCATGATTCCGACGATCGCGAAGCATTCCGTGCAGCGCGATTTCCGTCACATCGCGCTCGATGAGATTCGCGTCATTCTGCTCGAGGGCGGAACGCGCGTGTTGCCGACGTATCCGGATTCGCTTTCTGAGCATGCACGGCTCGACCTCGTTGACCTCGGCGTCGAAGTACGCCTCGGCTCGCTCGTGACGGACATTGCGGCCGGCGAGGTTCATCTCGCCGACGGCGAGGTGATTCGTTCGCTCTCGGTGTACTGGGCAGCCGGCAATGCGGCGTCGCATCTCGGCGCATCGCTCGGTGCGCCGATCGATAAGGTAGGACGCGTGCTCGTTGCGCCGGACTTGAGCGTTCCTGCGCACCCGGAAGTGTTCGCGATCGGCGATCTCGCTTCGATCATGACAGATGGGCGGCAGGTTCCCGGTGTCGCGCCGGCTGCAATGCAGATGGGAGCACACACCGCGCGCAACATTCGGCGGACACTCGAGCAGCGCGAGCGTCTTCCGTTCCGATATTTCAACAAGGGCGATCTCGCGACGATCGGCCGTCATCGCGCCATCGCCGACTTCGGTTTTCTGCAAGTGACTGGCGGACTCGCGTGGTGGTTCTGGCTCTTCCTGCACATTCTGTATCTCGCCGGTTTCCGGAATCGACTGAGCGTACTGATCGAGTGGGGGTACTCGTATTTCACGTACGAGCGCGGAGCGCGGTTGATCTCGAGGAGGTGAGAGAGCCACTCCGCGCGGCCGCTGCGCGGCCTTCCGGAGTCGCTCTCCGCTATTCCGCTATTCCGCTATTCCGCCGTTCGCTAACAAGCGAGAAGGCGACGTTTATGTGTAGCGGTAGTGGTAGCGGTAAGCGGAAGAGCGAGGCGCGCAGCGCCGATGCGGGCGGAATAGCGGAAGAGCGAGGCGCGCAGCGCCGATGCGGGCGGAATAGCGGGAGCGCGGAATAGCGCAACAGCGGTCCCTCGCCCTATCATGGAGCAATGCTCACGTCCGTTCCCGACTCCACTGGCGCCGAGCTGGCGCGTCTCGACGCGCTGCTCGAGGCGATGCCGCTCGCTGTCGCCGTGTTCGATGGGGCGCTGGCACTCGTAGCCACGAACGCGCGATATCGCGATCTCACCGGACTCGATGTCGCGCAGGCAATCGGCCGATCCATCTATGACGCATTTCCGAACGCACTCGCCGATCTCACCGAACAGGTAGACATCGCCGCCGGTGGCGTGCCGGTGGTCTCTGTACGCGTGCCCTTTCAGCATCGCGGCGGACGTCGTCTCGTCGAGGCGACGTTTGTCCCGCTGAACGACGCCCGTGGCAGACGAGGCGTGCTCTTCGGTGGAAGCGACGTCACGGAGCGCGAAGAGCTGCGTGAAGATCTGGCGCGGAGCGTTGCGCAGCTCGAATCGATCTTCGACGTGCTTCCCGATTCCGTGCGCGTTGTCGATGCGGACGGCAGCACTGTTCGTACGAACGCACAGGCGCAGCAGGAACACGCTCCCGCGAAACCGGAGACGTTGCGTGAGCTCTGGCAGCTCGATCGACCGCGCACGCTTGGTGGCACGACACTGTTCGTGCACGAGCACCCCACCGCTCGCGCGCTGCGTGGCGAGCGCGTACGCGGAGAGACGCTCGAGGTGCGGCGCGGACCAGGCGGCAAGCCCGCCGTCATCGAGGTCAACTCGAATCCACTCTACGATCCGCATCGCCGCGTGCGTGGCGCGGTAACGGTCGAGCGCGACGTGACCGAGCGCACGCGACTGGAGCAACAGGTGCGCACCGAAGCCGATCGTCTCGAACGGATGGTGGAGGAACGCACCGGTGAGCTGCTTGCCCTGCAGGAGGCTGCTTCGCGCGACCGCCGTCTCGCAGCGGTGGGACAACTCGCCGCCGGCGTGATGCACGACGTCAATAACGCGCTCAACCCGATCATGGCCGCGGCGTATCTCCTCGAGATGAACGCCGAGAATCCCGTGGCGGTACGCGATTACGCAGTGCGCATTGCGCGTGCAGCCGAGACTGGCGCGGCAACCGCGGCGCGCGTTGGACGGTTCATTCGGCAGGAACCACTACTCGGCTCGCGTGAAGAGTCGGTGGACTTGTCGGTGATGGCCGAAGAGGTTGTCGCCATGACGCGTCCACTCTGGCAGGAGCGCGCCAAGGGCGGCATCATCAAGCTCGAAGAGACGCTGGCGCCGAAGGCGCTCGTGCGCGGCATAGCGGGCGAGCTGCGCGAAGCGCTGCTCAACCTCGTGCAGAACGCGCTCGATGCGATGACGGGTGGCGGTACGCTGCGCATTCGCACGGACGTGGAGGCGAATGAGGTGAGTGTCGCCGTAACTGACACTGGCGTTGGCATGTCCGCCGAGGTTCGCGAGCGCGCGTTCGAGCCGTTCTTTACGACCAAGGGCGTGAACGGCACGGGCCTGGGTTTAGCGGAGGTATATGGCATTGCACGCCGGCATCGCGGGCGTGCGGAGATCGAGTCGGCGCCGGGTCAGGGAACGACCGTTCGTCTCGTGTTTCCTGTCGGTGCGGTCGAGGCACCGGCAGTGGCTGAGCCGCAGCGGCGTCCGCGGCAGATGCGCCGGATTCTCCTGGTCGAGGATCACACGGACAGTCGTGAGTTCATGCAGGCACTGCTGGAGAGTGATGGCCACATAGTTGAATCGGTACGAACGTTGGAGGAGGCGCGCGAACGGTTGAACGAGGATAGCTTTGCACTCGACGTCCTCGTTACGGATATTGGATTGCCGGACGGCAGTGGCTGGGATCTCGTGGCGTTTGCACGTGAGCGGCGGCCGAAGCTGCGTATCGGCGTGGTGACCGGATGGGAGCCGCGCAACGAACGGGATCCAGCCTGTGACTTCACGCTTCGAAAACCGGTTGGCGCAAACGATTTGCTCGAGGAGATTGCGGGACGTGAGTGACCTCCTCAAGATTCAGGGTTTCGTGTACTCATACTTCTCGAACTGAAATGGCTGACTCGGGCTCCATTCGCGTTCTGATTGCCGAAGACGACGATAACGCACGCGCGTTGCTCGTCGAGCTGCTCAATACCATGGGGCACATCGTCGTAGCCGAGGTGAATGGCGGACGCGAAGCGATCGAGCGCGCGAAAGACGTGGTTCCTGACGTGGTGCTGCTCGACGTGCACATGCCCGACGGTTCCGGCATCGAAGCGGCCGAGCAGATCGCGGCGCAGGTGCCTGGTGTTGCGGTCGTGCTGTTCAGTGGCGACGAATCGCTCGTGCTTTCGGAGCGGGATGTCGCTGCCACGTCGGCGATTGCGTTTCTGCCGAAGCCTACGCCGCCTCGCGTGCTCGACTCGACGCTGCGACTCGCCGTCTCGCGCGCGCGCGAGTTCGCCGTTGCAAAGAAGGACGCACAGGCAGCGCGTGGTGCGCTCGAGAATCGCAAGACGATCGAGCGGGCAAAGGGAATCCTGATGCGACGCACAGGATCGAGCGAGCAGGAGGCATACCGCATTCTTCAGCGGACGTCGCAGGATCGCTCTGTGCCAATGGTCGAGATTGCGCGCGCGGTGCTGGCGTCAGAGCCTGGCTTTCAGGACAACACCAAAGACGCAGGCTGAGCTCCGCGCGCTACACCGTCTCCGCCACAGGCGTCACGGTCCGCTTCACATATGATTCCATGTTCATCCCGAGATAGATGGTGAACACGACCAACGTCGCCGAAAGCAGGAACGGCAGCGGCAAGTACAAATCGAACAACACTCCGAACAGCACCGGGAACAGCACCCGAGCCAATCCTCCGAACGTCTGCTGCACGCCCATGTAGAGACCGCGCTCCCGACTCGGAATTACACGCGAGAGCATTGCCGTCACACACGGAAACGTGAACGCGGTCCCGAGCGGCAGCAGTGCCACCGCCAATGCGAGTGGCAGGTACGGAAGAAGCGATACGAGACTAGCTGGCAGCACGCCGCCGAGCATTGCGGCCACACGCGCTGGATCGTGAATCGGCTTGGTGAATGCCATCGCGGCGATGCCCGTGGCCAGTAGCACCAACCCGAATCGCGAGAGCCGCACTTCACCGTACTTGTCCACCATCCGCCCGAGTATCAGCGCGCGCGTCAGCACACTGATCACACCGGTGTACGCGAAGAAAAAGCCGATCGAATTCTCCGTCACGCCGAATCGCGTCGAGAGATACAGCGCGAGCATCGACGTCACGCCCTGAAACGATCCCAACGCAATCGCATAGATCCAGATCAGCCGCGACGCCGGCTCGGCGGAGTGCGTCACGACATGAACCACCGCGTCGCGCGACCGGGCTCGCTTGGTCGTGTCGGCTTTGGACTCCGCCGCCTCATGCATGTCGCGCGACTCATCGAGATAGCGCCACGCAAAGGCGATATTGGCGACACACAGTGCCGCGGCGAAGAGACCGGGACCGCGCGTACCGAGTGCATGCGTCAACGATCCGAGCACAGGGCCGATCGCGACACCGGCATTCGTCGCGGCGGACAGCCAGCCAAGCGCCTTCGCGCGTTCTTCAGGCTCCGTCGCATCTGCGACGTACGCCTGAATGACGCTGACTGTACCGCCGCCAGCACCCTGCACGATGCGGCACATGAACAGCCACAGAAGCGAATGCGGCAACTCGAGCGCGAACGCGAAGATGACGTACGCGATCGCCGACGCCGTGAGCCCGACGAGCATCGCTGGTCGGCGGCCATATGCATCCGACAGACGACCCCACATCGGCGCGGTGAGCAGCTGCGCAATCGCGAACGAGCTGACGAGCAGCCCGACCACCAGTCCGCCCTGTCCGAGCGACTTCGCGTAAAAGGGCAGGAGGGGCAGCACCATCAACAGCCCCACCATGTCGATGAACGCCGTGATCATGAGAATCCACAGCTTGCTCTTCGACGATTTCATAAAACGGTGCGGCCGAGCGTCATTCCGCGGTGGTCTTGCCGAGGGCGGCTGGTGGTACCGCGCGTCCAACGAGGCCGGCGAGCGCGATGATAGTGAGCACGTAGGGAATCATCTCGATGAACTGCGACGGGATCGCATGAGAGCCCTGCAGCTGGATCTGCAGCGTCTCCGCAGCGGCGAAGAGGAGGCATGCAAGCCCCGCCCACACCGGATTCCACTTGCCAAAGATAATCGCTGCGAGCGCAATAAAGCCTCGTCCCGCCGTCATGCCATCCGTGAACTGGTGCTGGTCCAGCGAGAGATACGCACCGCCCAGACCCGCGATCATGCCGCTCAGCGCTACAGCGACATAGCGAACCCTCTTCACGGGCACGCCAACCGACGCTGCAGCGGCAGGATGCTCCCCCACGGCACGCACGCGCAGCCCATACGGCGTTCGATACATCACCCAGGCAACCAGCGGAATGATGATCACGCCAACCCATACCAGCGGATTATGTGCAAGTGCAATGAATCCGGTGCCGCTTCCCTTCACTTCGAATCCGGGCACACGCGGTGAGTTCGACGAACTGTCGAAGAAGAGGCGCAGAAAGAATCGCGTCAGCCCGATGGCCAGAAGATTGATCGCGATGCCGACGACGACCTGGTCGGCCTTGAAGCGAATCGCGCTCATCGCGTACAACATCGCCAGCGCGCCGCCACCCACGAGGGCCGCGATCACTCCAGCCCACGGCGAACCAGCCGCATAGCTCGCAGCCGCAGCGCAGAACGCACCGCCGAGCATGTAGCCCTCGAGCGTCAACGCGATGAGCCCCGCCTTCTCGCTCAACACGCCGCCTGCCGCAGCGAGCAGATACGGAATCGCAATACGCAGCGTCTGCGCGAGAAAATCGGACGCGTTCATGCTTCCGCGCTCCGATACATCCGCAGCAGGCGCCGCACTTCAGGCACCGACGTCGACACGGCGAGAATCACGACAGCCTGCAACACATCCACCATCTGCTTGGGGACGAGCGCGTTCACGGCGAGACCACCCTGCGACAGCGTGGCAAACAGCAGCGCGGCGAGCACGATGCCCAGCGGATGATTGCGGCCCACGAGCGCGACCGCAATGCCGAGAAACCCCGCACCCGTCGCAAAGCCTTCCTCGTAGTAATGCTTGTAGCCGAGCACGTAGTTCAATCCGCCAATGCCCGCAATTGCTCCTGAAAATGCCAGCGCACGCCACGTCACCCCAGAAACACTCACTCCCGCATACTCGGCCGCACGCGGCTGAAGTCCCACCGCTCGCAGCTCGAAGCCACGACGCGTGCGGAACAGATACCACCCGAGCGCAATCGCCGCGACGATCGCGAGAAGTATCGTCGCGTTTGCCGCCGAGCCGTGAAAGGATGAGATGAAATCGCCCACTCGCGGCAGCGCACCACTCCTGATTTCAGGCGTGTGCAACGTGTCAGGCACGTGCACCTTCGCGCTCGTGAGATAGTTCAGCAGCGCGAGCACCACGAAGTTCAGCATGATGGTGACGATCACTTCGTGCGCGCCGAACCTGGCCTTGAGCACACCTGGCACCGCACCGACGATGCCGCCGCCAAGACCTGCAGCGAGGATGTAGAGCGGAAGACACAGCAGCGCAGGGATGCCAGCCGGCAACAGCAATCCAACAAGCGCGGCACAGAATCCTCCGGCCGCGAGCTGACTCTCGGCGCCAATGTTGAACAGTCCCGCGCGCAATCCGAGTCCGACAGCGAGCCCGGTGAAGACGAGCGTCGTCGCCTTGTAGAGCACCTGCCCGAATCCGTACGCATTTCCCCACGTCCCTTCGAGGAGCAGCTTGTACACCGCACCCGGCGACTGACCAAAGCTCAGGATCAACAGGTCGCCAACGACAGCGGCGAGCAGCAGCGCGACGAACGGCGGTAAGATCGCTTCCTCGATCACGGCGCGACGGTTCATGCGGCGTATTCTCCCGTGGCGCCAGTCATGAAACCGCCGAGCGTATCGGACGACGCTTCTGCGCGCGGCAACACGGCGACGAATCGTCCGCCATACATCACGGCAACGCGATCCGCGAGCGCGAGCACTTCGGCGAGATCGGCCGAGACGAGGAGAATTGCCTTGCCCTGGTCGCGCGCTTCGCGCAGTCGCGCGTGAATGAACTCGATCGCGCCGACGTCGACACCACGCGTGGGCTGAGCCGCGAGCAGTACCTTGAAGTCGCGTGCCATCTCTCGTGCGACGACGATCTTCTGCTGGTTTCCGCCCGACAGCGCGCGCGCCGGAAGCAGAGGATCGGCGGGACGGATGTCGTAGCGCTCGATGAGCTGGCGCGCGTTCGTCATCACGCGCTCCTTGTCCAGCGTCACGCCGTGCGTGAAGCGATGCTGCTGGCCGAGAATGAGATTGTCGGCAACGCTGTAGTCGAGCACGAGGCCGCGCTCGTGGCGATCTTCGGGAATGTGCGAGAGCCCGGCGTCGCCGCGCTCTCGCACAGTACAGGGCGCAAGATCACGTCCCGCGAGCACGATCGAGCCGTGCGCGTGACACAGTCCGGCCAACGCTTCGACGAGCTCCGTCTGTCCATTGCCTTCGACGCCAGCGATGCCGAGGATCTCACCGGGTGCGATGCTGAAGCTCACGTTGTTGACGACAGACGCCCGACGCGCGCTCGACACGCTGAGCTCCCGCACGTCGAGCAGCGGCGCCGATGACGTCGTCGAGATCGTGCCACCGACGTAGTCGGCGTCGAGCGCCAGTGCAACGTCGCGACCAACCATCGCGCGAGCAATCGACTGCGGTGTCGCGCCCGCGCTCGACATGCGTGTCACCGTGGCGCCCTGGCGCATCACCGTGATGGCGTCGGACACCGCGATGACTTCGTCGAGCTTGTGCGTGATGAGCACCACCGTTCCACCAGCAGCCTGCAACGAGCGAAGCACGGCCCAGAGCTCTCGCACTTCCGGCGGCGAGAGCACGGCAGTCGGCTCGTCGAGAATGAGAATCTTCGCACCGCGATAGAGCGTCTTGAGAATCTCGACGCGCTGCGCTTCGCCGACCGAGAGATCGGCCACGAGACGATCGGGCGGCACGACGAGCCCCGTCCGCGCACTCAGGTCGCGCACCGCCTGCTCGGCAGCGGCGCTATCGAGCACCGGACCTCTCGTGATCTCCGAGCCCAGCACCACGTTCTCGGCGACGGTGAGCGTCGGCACGAGCATGAAGTGTTGATGCACCATGCCGACGCCCGCGGCGATCGCTTCCGGCGTCGACCAGTTCGTGACGTCGCGACCATTCACTTCCATCGTGCCGCTGTCAGGCGAATACAGTCCGGCGAGAATGCGCATCAACGTCGACTTGCCCGCACCGTTCTCGCCGACGAGCGCGTGTATCTCGCCGAGTTGGACGTCGAGGTCCGCGCCGCGGTTGGCGCGTACGGGCCCGAAGCTCTTCTCGATGCCGGAGAGGCGAATGGCTGATGCGGTCACGAGAGCGATGCCGTTGCGACCATCATGGACGCGTACTCGGCACAGTGATGCGTCCGGCGATGATCTCCTGCTTCAACGACTCGACACGCGCGCGCACGTCGGGTGGAATCAGCTTCTCGTTGTTCTTGTCGTAGACGTAACCCACGCCGCCTTCGCCGAGACCATACTCATAGACACCACCCTTGAAACGATTCTCCTTCACGCGCTTGATCGCGTCGAACACCGCGTTGTCCACGCCCTTCATCATGCTCGTGAGCACATAGCCCGGCGCCTCGTTGTACTGATCCGCATCGACTCCGATGGCGAGCTTGCCCGTCTGCCGCGCGGCCTCGAACACGCCGAGTCCCGTCGATCCGGACGCATGGAAAATCACGTTGACGCCCTGCTGGTACTGGCTCAGCGCCAGCTCCTTGCCCTTGCCGGGGTTGCGAAATGCTTCCGGAGTCACGCCGGCATACTGCGAGATCACCTCGCAGTCGGGGCACACTGCCTTCACGCCGGCGATGTAGCCCATCTCGAACTTGTGAATGAGCGGGAAGTTCATGCCGCCGACGAAGCCGACCTTCTTCGACTTGCCGACGAGCGCGGCGATCGCGCCGACGAGAAACGAACCTTGTTCTTCGCGAAACTTCAGCGCGGCGAGGTTTGCCGGCGGCGGGATGATCTTTCCATCCTTGTCCGTGGACAGCGAATAATCCACGCCGGCGAAATGGGTGTTCGGATACTCTTTCGCGAGCTGAGTCAGATCGTCGGTGAAGATGAAGCCGACGCCGATGACGATGTCCATTCCTTCGGCGGCGAGCAGGCGCAGCCCGGATTCGCGATCGCTGCCTTCGCCCGGCTCGATGAACCGCACCGCATGCACGCCGAGCTCTTTCTCGGCACGCTCGGCGCCGAGGTACGCGCCGTCGTTGAACGATTTGTCGCCGCGGCCGCCGAGGTCGAATACGATGCCGACGTCAACCGCGTCCCCGTGTGGAGGGACCGCGGCACTGGAGGGATGAACGAAAAGGAGAGCAACGTGGACGCCGAGCAGCACGGCCACGAGGATGATCAGCTTCTTCATAGGGCGGAAAAGTCGTGCCCGGCGCAGTAGGGGACAAGGGACGAGGGGATGAGGGGATGAGGGGACGAGGGGAGAAGGGGACAAGCGCACGCATCCCCTCATCCTCTCATCCCCTTGTCCCCTTATCCTCTCAACCTGCCACTACCGCGCGCGGTAATGTCAGCCTAAACGTGCTGCCTCGCCCAAGTCGGCTCTCGACGCGCAGGTCGCCGCCCATTCCGCGAGCGAGGTCCCGGCTGATCGCCAATCCGAGACCGATGCCGCTGTCTCGGCCCGCGAAGCCCTCCTTCACCTGCACGAACGGATCGAAGATCACCTCGAATTTGTCGAGCGGAATGCCGAT
>JBDUCR010000059.1:0-13174 GCA_040003345.1 bacterium | reverse complement strand
CGTGCAACACCTTCACCACGACTTCGCGCCCGAGCGGCATCTGCTCTGCCCGATACACGGTCGCCATTCCGCCGCCGCCCAGCCGGCGCATGATGCGGTAGCGACTGCCAGTGGCGCGACGCAGCGCCGTGATCTCATCGTCGGGCTTCTCGACCGGCGTGCCGGAGACGACGGGAAGACCCGCACCGCAGCGGCTGCATGTTGCTGCACTGGCTCTGTTCCACGTCCCGCATTCAGGACAAAACACCGCTACGCTCCGAGCTGCATCTGGACGAAGTCGTAGGGTGGAAACGGCCCCGTGAGCTCGAAGCGCACACTCGGCGCCATCTTCGCTTGCGCGTCGACCTCGGCCTTGAAGTCCTTCCAGAGCGGCTGCTCGACGAGAAACGCGGCACTGAGCACAATTCCCGTGAGCTTTTCGACGCGCAGCGGCTGCGTTGCAACGGCTGCCCGCCTTAGCACACGAAGACTCTCTGCGGCGACAGCGGCGAGATCCGCACCAGCCTCCCGTTCCGACGGAGGCCCTGGACGCCACACGTGCACACGACCAGCGACGCGATTCTCGACGAACGTCATCGCCTCGCTGAGCGCACTGTAGTGCAGCTCCAACCACCGCTTCACCGAATCACTCGAGCGAAAGATCACGCCCACCGGCGCAGGGAGCACGGGGCCGGTCGCAGCGTACGCGGCAAGCACTTCCGTGTATCGCTGAATCTCTTCGTCACCCGGCTCGTCGGCGCGATGCTCAGTCTCTTCACAGATGGCTGCGAGGTCACGCACTGGCACGATCTCGATGTCGGCGACGTCGGTGCGCGCCGCATGCGCGTCGTTCACGGTTACGCCGAACAGCCGCAGCCCCTGGCGGTGCTCCTGAAAGGTGCCGGTGATTCGATGGGTCGCTGACGCGGTGAGTCGGTTCATCGGCGGGTGACCAAGGGTGTCGAGCTGGCGGGATGGTGGAAGATACCCCGAGCGGCGCAGGGCGAACAGGCGGGTTTGGTCAGGATGACGCAGGGCCGAGAAGTGCCCGCATATGCCGCACGCAGGCAACCCCGAGCCGCTCGGGCGCATACCCTCCCTCGAGTGCGCTCACCAGCCGACCGCCACACCACTCCGTCGCGCGCGACACGAGCTCGCGCGTCAGATAGTCGAAGTCATCGTACTCGAGCGTGAAACCGCCGAGTGGATCACCGGCAAGCGAATCGAAGCCGGCCGAGAGAAGCATGATGTCCGGCGTAAACCCAACGGTCGCGGCGTCCACGGCGCGCAGCAGGCTGTCCACATACTGCTGACGCGGAAGGCCCGCCGCTTTGGGCACGTTCCACACACTGCCATGTGGTCCTCGATCGCTCGCCGCACCCGTGCCAGGATACCACGGCCACTGATGCATCGACACGAAGTGGATGTCCTTCGTGTCCTGCACCAGCGCCTGCGTTCCATTCCCATGGTGCACATCCCAATCGACGATGAGCACACGCTCGGCGCCGAACTTCGTGCGCGCATAATGCGCGCCCAACGCGACGTTGCCGAAGAGACAGAAGCCCATGCCGGTCGCGCGTAAGGCATGATGTCCCGGCGGACGGACGGCGCAGAAGCTGCGCGTCGGACCCGCGCCGAACGCAAGGTCGATAGCGTCGAGCACCGCTCCGGCCGCAGCAGTCGCGGCGAGCCAGCTGCCTGAGCTCACGATGGTGTCCGCGTCGAGCTTGCCCCCTCCTGCCTCTGCGAGTGCCTGCACATGCGCGACATGCGCGACGTCGTGCACGAGCGCGAGCTCCTCGGGCAACGCGTGACGCGCTTCACGATGTTCGAGCAGATGGAACAGCTCCATGTCATCTCGGAGTGCGCGAGGAATCGCGCGAAGTCGTCCGACATGCTCGGGATGCCCCCATCCCGTGTCGTGATTGCCGCAGTCAGCGTGCGAGATATAGGCGACAGTGCTCATCGTGCTCCACGAAAGCGACGCGACGCCGTCTCGGCAAGGAGGCAGAGCGCCGCCATGATGAGAAGTGCGATCGGCAGAGGATCGCGCGCACCGCCCTGGCTGGACACAGCACTCGGCGATGACGGCTTGCCGAGCGCAAAGACGAGAGAGGCGAGCGGTGCTCCGTCTCCGATGGACAGCGCCGCTGCTGCGCGATCAGGTGCGACAGAACCCACTGTGCTCGACCACCAACGCCGATGCGCACCCATTCCACTGGCGCCACCGAGCATGCGCCAGCGCCAGCTCTCGTCGTAGCCGAGTGCGATGACACGTCCCAGGCCAGCACGTCGTGCGGCGAGTGTGACTCCAGGTGCTTCGCGTTGCAGCGACACCGCGTCCGATCGCACGAGTGAGAGTGGCCGAAGAGGAAGATCGCGCGTCGTGACCGAATCATCGGCGAGAAGGATGCGTCCCGGGCGACGATCACCCGCGCGAGCGGGAGCAAGACGGCGAAGCGGCTCCCATTCGAGCGCTGCGCCGGCGGCGATCAACCCGCCGCCCTGCGCAACGAATCGCGCGATGACCGGTGCCAACTCTGCAGACGACGAATCCAGCGCAACGACGACGTCATAGCGCGATGTATCGAGTGGAAGCAGCCCGTCATCATTCACAGCAATGCCAGGCGCGGTCGGGATGCGCGCGCGCACGCTCCACCCCGCCTCATTCAACGCCTGCATGACGAATTTTGTCTCCCAATCCGCGCGGCCAAGTACGAGCACGGCACGTCGCGCGTCGGGGACTGGCGCGTATGCGCTCGCCGCGAAGCGCCCTTGCTCTGCGCGCACCGCTCCGACAACACTCACCGCTTCGACACTCGCATCGGCGCCAGCTCGAAGGCTATCGATCAATCCTGCAGAATCGACGAGTGCGATGGGCGTCCGCGTCGCGGCGGTGACGAGCACTCGGGCGCGCGCCTCGGGCTCGCGCGTGCGCTCCACTTCAACGGCGATTGCGGGCGGAATGTCGCTCCAGCGCACGATGACGCCAATTCGGCGAAGCGCGACCAGTGCATCACGCTCGGTGCGAGATGGCATCGCGTCCACCTTGAGATCGATCGCGCCCACGGCAGGATTCGTGACGATCCCGGCGAAGTCCGTCGCGAAGGTTGACGTCTTTGTCGAGCGAGTGATTGTCGACACACTGTCGCGCTGGAAGGTCCGCCACAGCGCGATGCCGAGCACGACGAGCAGTGCCCCGCGCAGAAGCCATTCAGCGACCTGCCGGCGTTCAGCGCGTGAGCGCATACACCACCAGGTTCACGGCGAATTTCGTATTGTCGACGGAGAGAAACTTCTTGTTCTCCGGATGATAGTTCCACTCCGAGCTGTAGTCCTTGCTGCTGTAGAGCAGCACGAGTCTCCCCTCGCGCTCGACACCGGACAGCGTCTTGTGCACGAGATTGTCGCCCCAGCCGTTGAGCTCGTGGCTCGTGGTCGGTGGGCCGTCCTCGAACACGAAGAACGACTTGTAGATCGCGTGCGTCTTCGGCAACGGCTTCGGTACGCCGAAGGTGCGCGACAATTCTTCCGTCGCCGTCTTGTGAAACACACCGTCGATGTCGTGGTTGTGGTCGTCCACAAACAGCAGTCCGCCGCGCTCGGCATATCGCTGAAGATTCGTCCGCTCACTTGGCCCGAAGTGCACCGGCAGATGTCCAGTGAGATAGATGAGCGGATATCGAAACAGCGATGGCGACGACAACGGCACGATCACGCCACTCGGCGCGATGTCGATCGACGTATAGCGCGCGATCGTGTCGATGATGTTCGCAGGTACGAGCGGCGCACTGTCCCAGTCGCCCGATTCATACTGCGCCGTGGCAAAAACAAAATCACTCATGGCGCGCCTTGCCATGCCGGCACGCCCGTGCGTTGCACTGGCTCGCCACCCAGCGTACGTCTGACGCGAGTCCACGCTTGCTGAACGCTCGCGGCGTCACGCTTTCGCAGTGCGCGCGCTGCATCATCGAGCGCAGCGGCGAGCGTGGGCGCTGTGCCAAGCGCGTCGACACGCATGAGCAGTAGCGAGTCGGCGGCGGCATCGGGATCGTGCGCGATGAGCGCACTCACTCGCTCGAACGTTGCGCTCCGTCGGCGCACGATCGGATCGACGATTGACCGAGCCTCACGAGTGGACGCGACCCCCTTGTCCTTGCCGGTGAGTCGCGCCTTTGCAATGTCCACGATCGCGGTACTCGGCTTCCCGCGCAGATAGATGCGTTCCGCTTGCCGCGCGCGCTCGATTGCCGCGAGCGCGATGCGCATGGGAGGAAGCGCCTTCGCAGGCTCACCGACTTCGAGCGAGCGGCCTGCGTCCCACATCGCGTTGAATGCTTCGAGCAGCGGCTTGTTGATCGCGAGAATTGGTGTCTCGTCGCCTTCGACGTCCAACACGTTGCCCGCGGTCGCTCCCGTCGCCGAGTCGGCCATCGCGAGCACCTGCTCGGCAGTGAGCTTGCCGCGCTCCGGTACGTCTCCGCCTTCTTCAGTGAGCGGCTCGCCGCCCATGCGCTGAAACACGATGTCGCCGACGCGTTTGCGAAGCTTGCGCTGATCCAGCGCGATCCGTTGCGACTCCGAGACGAGCAGCGGACGGGCCAGCGAGCGCTGACGCTTGACGAGCGCCTCGGTGAGATCGATCAGCATGCGTTGGCTGAGGATCTGTCCCTCTGCCTCCGGCGGCGGCAGCGCGTCGACCGACACGGAATCGTATTCGTCGGCGCGCGCGACGCGAATCGCTCGCGTCTCGGAGCTTCCGACGCCCGGGCCAGTAACCATGTTCCCATCTCGCGCAACGGCGCGCAGTTGCACGATGTCGCCCGGTAAAAGCTTCAGTGAATCGAGTGAGACGCGTGCGTCGAGCGTCGTTTCCGTCCGGCCGTTGAGCGAGGTGCGCGCTATTGTCGTCGCGCGGAAGGTGAAGTTCTCTCCAGAGCCCGAGCTCACGACGATCTCGAACTGCGCATTGCTCAACCCGATGTCGTCACGGAGCTGTGCATGCAGAGGCACGACGCCAATAGCGCGACGAACGATCGTGTCGTGCGCGGGAATCAGCAGCGTGACGACAGGCGCCGCGTCAGCGATGGGAGCGAGCACGATGAGCCGATCGCGTCCGGCTGCGGAATGGAGTCGCACAATGCCTGGCCGCGCGGGCATCGCGAGCGTGACGCTCCATCCGTCGCCACGCTGCGCCACCGCGCGCGCCGACGAGTCCGCGTTCGCGGTGACGAGACTCGCCTCGCCCTTTCCACTCACGGTGATCACGCTGCCAACCAGCGCTTCGATGCTCGTCGGGTCGTCCACCGTTGTCGCAGGGCGTCCCGAATATGCCGGCCACGCGACAGCGACGTGCACGACTGCGAGTACGTCGGCGTCGCTGGCGCTTCCACGACTGGATCCGCTCGCACGCGTTGCTATCGCATTGGCGAGACGCGACGCGCGCGGCAATGCGACGCTCAGTGCGAGTGCGACGATCATTGCAATCGCGGGGAGCGTGAGCGATTTGAGCAGCGCACGCTGCGCTTCTGTCCACCACGACATCTGAAGCGCCTGTTCATCCAGGCCGGCTGATCGAACACCGTCGGCGACGGTGACGAGCGAGTAGCGGAGCGCTGGTGTTCGTTCCTCGACCCAGAGTGCCACGCGTGAGAGCGAGCGCACGCTCCTGAGACGAAGCAGCTGCACTGTCCCGATCGCCGCGCTGCTTAACAGCGCAATAGCGACGCTCCACGCTGGCAGCGAAAACACGTGCACGACCGCAAGCAGCACGATCGCGACGGTCGTCGCAACAAGCAGTGCGCGCGCCGCGAGTACGATCGCGAGCGATCGTTGCAGTCGTAACAGTCTGTCGAGCGCCGTCATGCCACCTCGGGCGCTGCCTTCGCGCGCACGAGCATCTCGGTGAGTGCAAAGGCGATCGCGAGCGCAAGCAACCAGCGCGACAGCGGCGACGGTCGGTCGTTCCGGCCGCGAAGTACATCCGCGCGTGCCGCGTTGCGCGTTGTTCCGGTGATCAGCGCGACACTCGCCGAATCGGCAGCGCGCTCTGCCACCGTGCGATTGCACGGCGCGAGCAACCCGCGCACGATGCGCTGGAATGGCGGATGGAGCGCGATGTCTCCGGCAGCAGGTATCGCAACACCAACGTCTCTCACGCAACCGCTGCCCAGCGACACCTCCGACGCAGCGACACTTCCATCGGCCCAGCGCGCAATGGCACGCCCTGTGCCCGATACGACTCGTCGGCCGAGCGCAGCGACGACGACGTCATCGCCTAAGGCGAGGCCCTCCGCAGCTGCGCGCGCCGTCGAAGTACTGTCCCAACGCACGACAGTTGCGCCACTGCGCGCGAACGCGCTGTCGTCCGCTGTAACCTCGTGTCGCACGAGTCGAGTGATCTTCGCGTTCGCGTCCACTCGGTCGCCGGCTACGGCGGGTCCAAGTTGATCGTCGGCAGAAAGTGCCTGCTCCAGGCGCCACGTTGAGCTGCTCTCCGTACGCAGCGCAACACGCTCGACGCGAATTGCACCCGGCCACTCGGCGCGCAACCGCGGCGTCGCCGCATCGATCTCGCTGGCCGCCAACGGCGACACGAGAACCAGCTCGACGGAGTCCGCGCGCTCGGCCAGCACGACACTCGCGCGCCGCGCGGCGATGAGTGCCGCGCTGATCGAGCCAATGGTTGGCGAGCCCGAGGAGCCATTGAGCGAATCGAGCGCCGTTGCCTGGATGACGGACACGGCGCTGTCGAACGCGATGATCGTCGACGGTATTCCATCGCGAACGAGCGTGCGCGCGCGTGCAATCACGTCAGGCGCGCTGGCCACGGCACGCGAGCGATCGAGCAGAATGACGCGCGCCAGTGCGCCTCGGCTCGGGGCCAGCACCGGCCGAGCGAATGCGGCGCCCGCGCTCAAGAGCAGCAGCACGCGAAGGAGAAGCAATAGCAGATCGCGCGGACGCGTTGCTGCGCGACTCACCAGCGTGCGTTGATCGGGAATGAATCGTGTCGTTGGAAGGGTGTACGCGGCAGGTCGCTGTCGCGCGACGAGATGCAACACCACCATCCCCGCCGCCGCGAAAGCAGCCATCGCGAACGCCCACGGCGCGAGAAACGTCATGCGCCTCGACGCGCCGTCTCGCCGGCGATGCGACGCACGAGATGCGGTGCCAGCTCGGACGTCATCGCTCGCACATAGCGTACGCCTGCGGCACGAAGTGTCGTCGCCGTATCGTCGAGCCAATGCATGAACGCATCGCGATATGCGGCGCGCAACTCGCCATCGAGAATGCGACGCATCGTCGGCCGCTCGGGATCCACCGCGAGCACTGCGCCTGCTGGCGGATCAAGCTCCTCGGTGGCAACGATGTGTACGACGATCACTTCGCTGCGCGACGCGACACGGAGTCGCGCGGCTGCAAGCATGTCGTCGAAGTCGCCAAGCAGATCGGTGATGACGACGAGACGCGACGCGCGGGCCGCGGTGATGAAGGGCGCGAGCGCGGTTGTGCCGGCGGGCGTTGTCGCGTCGAGCGCGCGCATCATCTCGAGCAATACACTGCGTCGTGCGCGAGGTGCCAGCACCGACTGTCCTTGCCCGGCAATCGCGAGTCCAACGGGATCCGCCTCGGCATGCGCAACGGAGGCGAGGCCGACGGCGGCTTCTCGCGCCAGTTTCCATTTGTCGAGCGACGGAAGCGGGAACGCCATCGACGCCGACGCATCGACGATCATGCTGGTCCGGAACGTCGCGCGATCGGTGGTGAGTCGCACGTATGCGCGATCACTGCGCGCGAGCAATCGCCAATCGACGCGACGTGGATCATCGCCTTGCCGGTACGGTCTGAACTCACTGAACTCCGACGAGTTGCCGCGGAGCTGCGATGGATGGGCGCCGAGTGTCGCGCCGGTCACGCGTCGTGCCGCGGGCCAGCGGACGCCGCGGACGGCGTCGAGAAGCGCGCCGTACGGGCCGGTCGACATCCTAGTGGCGGGTCGCTGAGTTGAGTTGAGAAGAAAAAACGACGGGCGACTTACCTATGCGGTAAAAAAATCCGCACCTGTACGCGCTCAAATCGCGAGCCCACTGCGAGGCGGCAGCACCCTCTCCAGCACATCCGCAATCACCAACTCAGGAGTCAAACCCTCCGCCTCCGCCGCAAAGCTCGCGAGCACACGATGCCGCAACACTGGCAACGCCACACGCATGATGTCCTCCGGCGCAACCGCCGCGCGCCCCGCGAGAAATGCATGCGCCTTCGCACCGAGCACCAGCGCTTGTCCGGCACGCGGACCGGCACCCCAGCGCACCGCGCGCTTCACGAGCGCAGTTGCCGTCGCATCGTCGGGCCGCGTCGCACGTGCGAGCGACGCCGCATAGCGCAACGCCGGCTCCGATGCGGCGACGTCGCGCACGGCACGCTGCAACGCGACCGCCTCGTCAGCACCGAGCACTGGATGCAGCGGCTCCTGCGCCGCTCCGGTTGTGGCGCGAAGGATCGAGACTTCGTCGTCGACATTCGGGTAGCCGACCCGCACGTCGAAGAGAAAACGATCGAGCTGCGCTTCAGGCAGCGGATACGTTCCTTCCTGCTCGATCGGATTCTGCGTCGCCAATACGAAGAAGGGTTCCGGCAAGCGCAGCGATTCACCAGCCGCCGTGACGCGATGCTCCTGCATCGCTTCGAGCAGCGCAGCCTGCGTGCGCGGTGGCGCGCGATTGATCTCGTCAGCAAGGACGATGTTCGCGAAAATCGGACCGCGTACGAAACGAAAGCTCCGCGCGCCCGTCGCATGATCCTCCTCGAGAATCTCGCTGCCCGTGATGTCACTCGGCACGAGATCCGGCGTGAACTGAATGCGGCGAAACTCGAGCGCCAGCGCTTCGGCGATCGAGCGAATCATCAGCGTCTTCGCGAGGCCCGGCACGCCGACGAGCAGCGCATGGCCGCCCGCTGCGAGCGCCATGAGAATCTCGTCGAGCGCCGCTTCCTGTCCGACGATGCGTTTCTGCACTTCTCCGCGCAGGCGACGCAGCGCATCGCGCAATGCGTCTGGCGACGGAGATGCCGCGGAGCGTCCGGCCGCGGGAGCGATGGAACTGGCCGCGGCGCTCAGCGGACGGCGCGCCGGCGGCGGTACGTGAGCAGGAAGATCGAGCCGTCGCGCGCGCCAACATCGGCGAGCGACACGTGCTCGTTGAGCACTTCCCAACCGCGCAGCTTGAGTACGAACTCCTCGGGCGGCTCGTCGACCGGATACAGGGCCTCGAGCGCGCGCAACTTGAGCGTCATCACAGATGCGTCGGGCGACACGCTCGCCTTGACTGTATCCCACACCTCCGGCATCTCGATGCGCACGGTGATCGGCGGCGTCACGCCGCCGGAGATCTGCAGCGCCTGTCCGCGCGCGCGAAGCTGCGCGACAAACGGCTCGCTCATGGCGTCACCGAGGCGACGACACTCGCGGGCGGTGGCGGCAACAGGATTTCCGTCACTTCGACTGCGGGCAACGTGGTGAAGAAGCGCGCGACCTGCATGTCGAAGATGTAGGTCGAGCCGGTGACGAGCGTCGCCCCGTCGCGTGACGTGACCCCGATGACGATTTCTTCGCCGCCCTGGCCGCGATACGTCTGGTGCGACGCACTTTCCTGCTCGATGAACGCCGCGTAGAGACTGTTCCGGGTCGCGAAGAACTTCTTCGCGCGGACGAGCACCTCTGCGGGCGGAAGCGTGGTCCTGAACTCCTGCATGGTACGCTGAGTCTGAATCATGACGACGCGGAACGTGGGAAGGACGGTGACGCGGTTGCCCATTGGACAACGGGCAACCGGCATTGGTTGTTGAAACTAACCGGAAGGTGGCGGCTCGAACAACGGAAATACCGGGAGCGGCGGCGCGACTAGCCCCGATCGGCATCCTGCAACTCGATCGGCAGTTCGACGCGGAACGTCGACCCCTCGCCAGGCGAGGATTCCACGTAGATCTCGCCACCCAGCAGATGAGCCAGCCGCTGAGCGAGTGACAGCCCGAGCCCCGAACCTCCGAACCGCCGAGTGCTCGAACCGTCGACCTGACGGAACTCCTCGAACACCAGCGTCTGCATCTCTTCGGGGATGCCGATGCCCGTGTCCACCACGCGATAGACAACGCGATCGTTACGCGTCGTCACCGAGACGCGAACTTCGCCGCTCGACGTGAACTTGTACGCGTTGCTGAGGAGCGCGATGAGCAACTTCGCGATCTTCCGGCGATCGCTCATCATCATCACCGACACTTCGGGCTCGCTCACACGAAGTGCGACCCCATCCGCGCGGCCACGCGTTGCCGTGAGCGCATCGTGCAACGGATCGCGGATGTCGAACGCCGTCGTCACCGCCTGCAGCCCTCCGCGCTTGAGCGTCGTGAGCTCGAGGAGATCGCCGATGAGGTCGAGCAGGTGATGGCTCGACACCTTGACCTGCGCAAGCGTCTTCCGTTGCTCGGGAGTAACCGGACCCGCGAGTCCCTCCTGCATCAGCGAGAGGTAGCCCATCACCGCTGTGAGTGGCGTACGCAGCTCGTGCGAGATGTTGGCGAGGAACTCGTCCTTCACTCGACGCGCCTCGAGCAGCGCGACGTACTGCGCCTCGAGCTCGGCGTTGGTCTCGAGCAGCGCGGCATTCGCGCGACGCAGATCATCGATGAGCCGAGCCTTCTGCGCCGTCGCCGCCATCTGATCGGCGACCATGCGGAGCAGACTGCGCGTCTCCGCGCTGATCGCTCCGGCACGCGAAAAATAGAAGGCGACGGCACCAAGGACGCCGTCGCCAGTCTGCAATGGAAGCGCAACGATCGCACGGAAGCCAAGCTCGTTCGCCACCTCTGCCCAATCTTCGAGCGACTGATCCGACAACACGTCGGGCACTTCGATTACTCGTCGCTCGGCGGCTGCTTCACCACTCGGGCCGAAGCCAAGCCGCACGCGCATTTCGCCGAGGAACGGTGTAAATCGCTCGGGCCAGTTGTGGACTGCGGCGAGTCGCATCAACTCGGACGCGCCGTCGATGAGATAGACGCAGGCGAAGGACGCACCGACGAGCGGACTGACGCGATCGAGCGCGAACTGAAACACTTCCTCCGGCCGGTCGGCCGTGAGGAAAGCATGCACGATCTCGCGGATGGCGATGAGCTCACGTAATCCGGACTCGGTGGTCTCGGTCGGCGTGCGCATTCGCTCTACTGTTAGCGGAGTGATCCTTGCCACAGCGCCAATATGCACCGTTGCACCGCGCGAGGCCAGATGTTTGCCGGCCTTTCGACCTTCTCACTTTAGCGATTATTTCCGCACATGGACCACAGAGTCGTGTTTCTCGCCGAAATGCTCGCCACGCTCACCGCGTTCGGTGGCATCGTGACGTGGGGTATCTATCAGCTCGAGCACATGCGACGGCGAAGCCAGCTGGATCTCTCGCGCGACAGAGCCGCACCAGGCGTCGACGACGCACGATTCGCGCGTCTCGAAGAGGCGGTGGAATCCATCGCCAGCGAGGTGCAGCGACTCACGGAAGCACAGGAATTTCAGCAGCGGCTGCTCTCGGATCGCGGATCCGCATCCCTGCCGGTTCGTCCCGCCAGCAATGCCCAAGAGTAGATAGCGACGACGTCTGTCGCTCCGCCCAGGGCCCAAGGCAACAGCATTTTTGACGCAGGGGATGCAAAGAGAGGACGCGGAGGCCGCAGAGAACGGCGGATCATTTTTCGAACCAGCGGTTCAACGCTCAATCGTTCGAGATCGATCCGCCGTTTCCAGAAGATCCGCTGTTTCCCAGATTCAGTTGCAGTTCAACGGAAGCCTGTATGCGAACGCCTCCGAAACTTCCGCACGAACTCCGCAACTCACGGTCATTTTCTCGACGGAGAATTGAGCGTCCGCACCTCGAGGCGATGCACGAGCACCGCCGGCGGTGTGCTCACCACATAACTCACGGCATCCGCCACGTCCCCCACGTGCAGCTTCCAGCTGTCCGCCGCCGTGGGCGACTTCCCGCCAAACTCGGTCGCCACACCACCCGGCATCACCACCGACACCTTCACACCGCGGTCACGCACCTCGAGCATCAGTGATTCCGACCACGCGGTGACGAACGCCTTTGTTCCTGCATAGCACGACCCGCCGACGAACGCGCTCCGGCCACCGATCGACCCGATCGTGCATACGTGCCCACTCCCGCGGAGTAACATGGCAGGCAACAGTGCACGAGTGACGTGGTACAGCGCGTTGACGTTGATGTCGATCATGCGATGCCACTCATCCGGCGCGAGATCGGTGAACGGCTTGATGATGCCGATGCCCGCGTTGTTCACCAGCACGTCCACCTCGATGCCAAAGAGCGCAGCGGCAACAGCCGGCGTGTGCGAGAGGTCGAGCGCGATTGCCCGATAATGACCACCGAGCGACGTGATCTCGATGCCGAGTGACTCGAGCCCCGTTTCGTCGCGCGCCAGCGCAATGATGTCGTATCCGTCGCGCGCAAGACGAAGGCACACCGCGCGACCGATTCCGCGCGACGCACCTGTGACGAGCGCACGGGGCCGCGACCAACTCGGCTCGCTCGCTTCGCTCTGCTCGGCCGGCTCCGTTGCGCGATTCGCCTTGGCCTTCGGCCTCGATTTCGTCGATGCTTCCACCATCGTCACCGCGCGACGCGCGAGATCGCGCCGTAAATCATCTTCGTCCCGAACTCGAGACTCGCGAGCGGAACGCGCTCGTCATTGCCGTGCATGCGGTCCTCGTCATCCTGGTTCATCGGGAACGGCAGCAAGCCGAATGCCTGCATCCCCCAGTTGCGCAGACGAGCCGAGTCGGTGGCACCGGTGCTGAGATAGGGAACCACGGCGAGCGACGGATCCAAGGCCTGCGCGCTCTCGCGAATCGCCGTGAACATCGGCGAATGAAAATCGGATGCGGGGGAATCCGCACCACGCTCCGCAATCGTCACGTCGACGAGCGGATCGTTGATCACCTTCTTCAGTCTCGCGACGACCGTGTCGATCGACTGACCCGGCAGCGTGCGCACGTTGAGCTTTGCCGTCGCATCCGTCGGAATGACGTTCGTGCGAATGCCGCCTTCGAGCATCGTTGGCGAGATGCCCGTGCGAATCACGGCGTTGAACACCGGAATCTTCTCGAGCACGCGCGCGCCGCGCTGCT
>JBDUCR010000308.1:0-3906 GCA_040003345.1 bacterium | reverse complement strand
CTCTCGCTGTTCGCGGGCCCCTGCATGAGCTGCAGATAGTCGACGACAACCATGTCGAGTCCCTGATCCGCTTTGAGCCGGCGCGCCTTCGAGCGCATCTCGAGCAGCGTGATACCCGCTGTGTCGTCGATCCAAATTGGCGCGTGCGTCAGAATACCGGCTGCTCGCGCGAGACGCGGAAAGTCATCGTCACGCAGCATGCCTTTGCGGAGCTTTTGCGCATCGATGCGCGCTTCGGAGGTGAGCATGCGCTGCACGAGCGATTCCTTGCTCATTTCCAGCGAGAAGAATGCAACCTTCTTGTCTTTCTCGATCGCGGCGTGCTGCGCCATGTTGAGCACAAACGCCGTCTTTCCCATCGACGGACGCGCCGCGATGATGATCAGATCGGACGGCTGGAAGCCCGAGGTGAGATCATCGAGATCGTTGAAGCCGCTTGCGACTCCGGTGATTGCTTCGCCGCCGGCGTGAATGGCCTCGATGCGCTCCATCGTTGGCCACAACAACTCCTTGATGCGTGAAAAACCCTCCGACGTTCGCTGCTGCGCAACCTGGAAAATCTTCTGCTCGGCGAGATCGAGCAGCTCGTCGGCCGTTTGCCCGCCGCTGAATGCTTCACTGACGATTTCCGTGGAGACCTCAATGAGGCGGCGCAGCAGCGCCTTCTCCTTCACGATCTTCGCGTGATACTCGACGTTCGCCGCGGTTGGCACCGCGTCGACGAGGAAGCCGATGTAGTCCTTGCCGCCCGCGCTCTCGAGCTCACTCTTGCGCGACAGCTCGTCGGCCAGCGTGAGCGGATCGACGACACTGCCGCGCTCCGTGATCGATATCATCGCGCGGAACAGGCGACGGTGACGCTCGGCGTAAAACATCGTGTCGTCCACGACTTCGACCGCGCGCATTACCGCGTCCTGATCGATGAGCATGGCGGCGAGCACGGCTTGTTCGGCGTCTTCCGAGTAGGGAGGACGCCGGTCGCGGTACGGGTCGCGCGCAGAGGGCGCGCTACTGATCGAGTATTCGACGGGCGAGCTGGACATCTTCCCAGGTGGGGCGCTTCCAGGCAGGATTCCGGAGCAGCGCTGCAGGGTGATACGTCACGATCAGCGGTACACCATAATAGCGGTGGATCTGCCCACGCAGCTTGCCGATCGTGTTTTTTGTCTCGAGTAAAGTCTGCGCTGCAAAGGTGCCGAGCGCGAGGATGACTTTCGGGCGGACGAGCTCGATTTGCCGGACGAGGTACGGTGAACAGGCCGCGACTTCTTCCGGCAGCGGATTTCTGTTGCCGGGCGGCCGGTGTTTCAGAACATTGACGATGAAGACGTCCTCGCGCTTCAAATTGATCGCTTCGAGGATCTTGGTCAGCAGCTGCCCCGCCTGTCCGACGAACGGTACGCCTTGCTCGTCTTCATTCGCGCCCGGCGCTTCACCGACGACCATGAAGTCGGCATTGGCGTTGCCGCTGCCGGGAACGGGATTCTTCGCGGTGGCGTAGAGCGGGCAACGCGTGCACTTCGCGATGGCGTCGGCGATCGCCGGAATCGAATCGAGTCCGGCGCCCGGATCACCAAACAATGCGCGGCTCGCACCGCCGACAACGAGGCCGGCGGGTATGTCAGCGAGTGGCGACTCGGTGACTGCTCCCTCCTGGGTCGACGGAACGTGGACCGCGCTTGTCGGAATTGCGGCAGCGCTCGGCGCACCTGCCCCCGGAGCGTCTTCGTTGTCATCCGGAATCGCGGGCGTGCCGATCGACGGACGCGCTTCAGGCACACCACCGGCCGCTCGGACGGCCGCGCGCCAATCCGTCGTGGTTGGAGCCTTCTGCTTCGGCGCCTTCTTCACGGCACCAAGCAGCTTCATCGCTTCGTCCACGCTCAGCGAGTCGAGGACGAGCTCACTCTCGCCGAATTCCCG
This sequence comes from bacterium, assembly GCA_040003345.1. Classification (GTDB taxonomy): domain Bacteria; phylum Gemmatimonadota; class Gemmatimonadetes; order Gemmatimonadales; family Gemmatimonadaceae; genus AG11. Next base: position 1,983 of record JBDUCR010000308.1, on the reverse strand, counting down.
TCGTTGCTCGAGATAGCGCCGAAGCGCTTCGTTAGCGTCCACTGATCAGCGCCTCCACGCGGTCGAGAATTTCTTCGGCCACATCCCGCTTGTCCATGAGCGGCAGCTGTTCGGGCTCGCGGCCCGCGCCTCGCACGATCGTCACCCGGTTGGTGTCCACGCCAAAACCAGCGCCGGGCTCGTTCGCCGCATTCAGGACGATCATGTCGAGACCCTTGCTCTCGAGTTTCCGCATCGCGTTCGCGAGCAGATCATCCGTCTCGAGCGCAAAACCAACGACGACCGCACCCGACTTTCGCAGATCGCGTGTGCTCACGAGAATATCCGGCGTCTCGCGAAGCTCGAGAGTGCGCGCAGCTCCAGACTTCTTGATCTTGCCTGGCGCTGCGCTCAACGGTTGATAGTCCGCAGGCGCTGCGCTCATCACCAGAACGTCAGAAGCAGCGACGCGCATGGCGACGGCATCGCGCATCTCGGTAGTTGTCTGCACCGGCACGTGCGTCACGCCAACAGGCAGCGGCACGGCAAGCGGCCCCGCGACGAGCGTCACGTCAGCGCCTCGGCGCCACGCAGCGGCCGCAATTGCGACTCCCATCTTTCCGCTGCTGTAGTTCGAGAGGAATCGCACGGGATCGAGCGGCTCGCGAGTTGGTCCCGCCGTGACGAGAACAGCGCGGCCCTCGAGTGCGCTGTCGCGTTCAAGCAACCGTCCGACATGCGCGAGAATTGTCTCCGGCTCAGGCATGCGTCCGGGCCCACTGCCCTCGCCAACCGCGAGCATGCCGTCGTCAGGAGCGAGCAAGGTGTAGCCAAGCTCGCGCAGATGCGAAGCGTTCGCCTGCGTCTGGGCGTGTGCCCACATGCGATCATTCATCGCCGGCACGACGAGCACGGGCGCCGTTGCGGCCAGGAGACTCGCAGTGAGGAGATCGTCCGCTTGACCGGTAGCCGCACGCGCCATGAGATCAGCCGTCGCCGGAGCGACGACAATCACATCCGCGGCGCGCACGAGCTTGATGTGATCGAGCGCATGCCCGGGATCGAACAGCCCCGTATGCACCGGCCGTCCTGTCAGCGCCTCGAAGGTGATCGCGCCGACGAATTCTGTTGCTGAACGCGTGAGGATGACGTCCACCTCGGCGCCTGCCTTCGTGAGAAGGCGCGCGAGCCATGCGCTCTTGTAGCTCGCGATTCCGCCGGACACACCAAGCAGAACCCGCCGGCCCGCATACGGTCGTCCCAAGCCACGATTCGCCTGGGACGACACGTGCGACTTACTCCGCCGAGCGACGGCGGGGGATGACGCGATAGTTGATGTCACCGCGCGACAGCTCTTCGAGCGAGCGCGTCGTCAGCTTCTTGTCGCGGGACCCGGAGCCGCCCGGGAATTCATTGAGGGCGCGCGCATACTTGGCAGCGACGAGAACGCCGAGGTACTTGTTGGCGGCGTGCGCGGCAATCTCGCCCGGTGTAAAAACTCGCATGACTCTCTCTATGCTCAGGGTGTGGTGTTCTCAATTTCCATCTCGAGCCGCTCGATGAGCAACCCGACTTGCTTCTGCAGATTCTTGACGCGCTGGCGGCTTACCGTTTCCGCATCGATGATCGATCCCACACTCGCAACGGCGCGCTCGAGATCGTCGTTCACCACCACGTACTCATACTCGTCAACCTGCTGAAGTTCCTGCAACGCCGACTGCAGTCGCGCCGCCAGCTGCACCGGACTTTCCGTCTTCCGGCCTCGCAGGCGTTCGAGCAATACCTCCGCGGACGGAGGCAGAATGAATATCGTCACGGAAGTGGGAAATACGCGCATGAACTGAATTGCGCCCTGCACGTCGATGTCCATCACGACGTGCTTTCCCCCTGCGATTACCCGCTCCACCTCGCGGCGCAGCGTTCCATACAGATTGCCGTGCACCACCGCGGATTCCGCGAAGGCTCCGCGCTCCCGTTCGGCGATGAAGTCCGCTCGGGTCATGA
>JBDUCR010000536.1:0-13216 GCA_040003345.1 bacterium | reverse complement strand
CTCCTGCGGCATCTATTGTCATCCCGCAGGAGCGAAGCGAGTGTCGGGATCTACGGTGCGCCGCTGAGTGGCTAGCCATAATCGGCACGAAGGTAGATCCCGACACTCGCTCGCTGCGCTCGCTCCTGCGGGATGACATTGGTCGCTCGCTGCGCTCGCTCCTGCGGGATGACATTGGTCGCTCGCTACGCTCGCTCCTGCGGGATGACACAAAGTTAGAGCTGCCCCATGAGTGCACCCCATGCAGCTATTTGCGCACGGTAGACCGGATCCTCATAACGTGACGGCAGAAACCAACGCGCGTAGTCGGGCAGGGGAGCCCCCGTGACGTGCGCGGCGAGCAAATCTGCTCCGGCATGCGCCCCCATGAGACCATACCCAGACAACGCGCCGAGAACATACGCGCCATCGACGCCCAGCGGGCCGATGAGCGGACGATTCTCTTCCGTCTTGCAGTAGTAGCCGCCGTCCACCACGCCACGTTCACTCGCGCCGAGATACGCGGAGAGTCCCGGAATCATCTCGGCGGCGCCGCGCAGTACGATGTCGGCATAGCGCGGATCGAATGCCGGCGGCCACACGGCGTCGGTCTTCGCGGTGTGATACGTCCAGATGAGATAGAGCTCGTCGCCGAAAGGCCCGTCAACCGGGCGCACATGAACACCAGGCGGAAGCGGGCCCACGTTAGACCAATTCACTGCGTCGTTCCAGATCACGAACGGCGCATTGCGCGGGACGATGCGCTGTGGATCGCGCATCGTGAGCTTGGCGTGCAGCTCGTGAAACACCGGCAGACGGACGCCGAGCATATCACCGACGTCGCCGAGCATTGGTCCAGCTGCGATCACGATGCGGTCGGTAGAAATCGTTGCGCCCGATGCAAGACGCACGCGATGTACGCGTCCGCGATCGACGTCGACGCCCGTCATACGGTCGCGCACGAACTCGACGCCACAGCCGAGCGCCCGGCGGAGCATCCACGTGCCCATGGCGATGCCGTTCATCCATCCGGCGCGCCGCACATGGAGCGCGGCCTTCGCGTCGCCTGTGAGAAATGGGAAGCAGCGATGCACCTCGTCGCCGAGCAACAGATCGGCGCCGATGGGCTGATCGCGAAAGCCGTCGGGCGGCGCGGGGTGATATGGATCTGCACCGGGATGTTCGCGAACGTCGCCCATGCCGAACGCCGACACCATCGCAGCGTTCGTACGTAGGCGCTCGACGCCAGCATTGTTTCCGGTTGCAAAGAGATATCCGGTGCGGCTGAGACGGATTGCGTTGCCGCTCTCGTTCGCCATCTCTTCCATGATGTCGATGCTGCGCGTGATGAAGCGGAGCATCGTGTCGTCAGGACCCGGCCACCAGTTGCGATAGCCCTGTGTGCCCTTGTCGCTCGTGAGCGTGAGCGGCTCTCGTTCGTCGACGAGCACGACGCGCTCTACGCCATGACGGACCGCGAGATGATACGCAGCGGCTACGCCGGCAATGCCGGCGCCACAGATGACCACGTCGGCGCGGTGGGAGTCCATTTGGGGAACGATAGCGCCGCGCAACAGCCACGGCGATAGCCATCACTGCACACAGCGGATAATATTGCACGCATGAAAAACCTCTTCTGCGCACGGGTCGTTGCACCCGTTTTCGTCATGGCCATGTTCACCGCGTGCAACGCGGCCGAGAAGCCAGCGTCGTCCGGTAGTGCGAGTACGACGGTGTCGTCTGCGGACTCGAGCTTCCTCGCATTGGCGAAGGAAGTCATCGCCGACCGTCTGAAGCGAAGCCCAAGCGCCGCAACCGATCTCGGCGTCCACACGTATGACGACCAGCTCGACGACTTCTCGGCCGCTGCGGTGCAGGCGTCGTCGCAGGCGATGAAGGACTTTCGGGCGAAGCTCGTCGCGATCGACACGACGACACTGTCCGCGCAGAACAAGGCGGATCGCGAGCTGCTCGTTCGCTCGATGGACGCCGGCATTCTTGCGAACGACGTCATGAAGCGATGGACGAAGGATCCAGACTCGTACAGCGGCGGTATCACCAACGCCGCGTACGTGATCATGAAGCGCAACTTCGCGCCCGGGCCCGACAGGCTGCGCGCACTGATCGCGCGCGAACGGAAGATGCCGGCTGCGCTCGCGGAGGCGCGCAAGAATCTCGACAATCCGCCGAAGATCTACACGGAGATTGCGCTCGAGCAGATCGATGGCGGCATCGGGTTCTTCAAAAACGATGTTGCTGGCGCGTTCGCCGACGTGAAGGACTCGACACTCATCAAGGAGTTCAAGCAGACGAACGACAGCGTGATGGCCGCGCTCGCCGACTACAAGAAGTGGATGCAGCAGGAGCTGTTGCCGAAGTCGAAGGGCAGTTACGCGTTCGGAGCCGACACGTACACCAAGGCGCTCTCGGCGAACGAGATGATCGATCTTCCGCTCGACCGGCTCTTGCAGATTGCTGAATCAGACCGGCAGAAGAATGAGGAGGCGTTCCAGGCCGTCGCGAAGCAGATCGATCCAACGAAGACCGCGGATCAGGTGCTCGCATCGCTGCAGGCGGATCATCCGGCGCCGGACAAGCTGTTGGAGGTCACGCAGGCCACGCTCGATTCGCTGCGGCAGTTCATCATCGATCACCACATCATCACGATGCCGGCTGCCGAGCCAGCGCGTGTGCTCGAGACGCCACCGTTCATGCGCTCGACGACATCGGCGTCGATGGATACGCCGGGACCGTTCGAGCCAGCGAAGCTCGCAGCGCGCTACAACATGACGTTGCCCGATCTGCGCTGGCCGAGGGCCAAGCAGCTCGAGTTCATGGGGCAGTGGTACTACGCGGCGATCTCGAACGTGTCGGTGCACGAAGTGTATCCCGGACACTACACGCAGTTCCTTTACGCGAAGCAGTTCCCGACCGACGTGCGGAAGGTGTTCGGCGCGGCATCGAACGTCGAAGGCTGGGCGCACTACAGCGAGCAGATGATGCTCGACGAAGGCTTCCATTCGAACGAGCCGAAGTATCGTCTGGCACAGCTGCAGGACGCGTTGCTTCGCGATGTGCGGTTCATCGTCGGCATCAAGATGCACACGCAGGGCATGACCGTTGAGCAGGCGACCACGCTCTTTCAGACGCAGGGTCATCAGCCTCAGCCCGTTGCGGTGTCCGAAGCAAAACGTGGTACTGCGGATGCGCTCTACGGCTACTACACGATGGGCAAGCTGATGATTCTCAAGCTTCGGAACGACTACAAGGCAAAGACGGGTGCGGCGTACTCGCTCCAGAAGTTCCACGACGACTTCATCAAGCTCGGCCCACTTCCGTTGCCGCTCATGCGCAAAGCGATGCTTGGTGACGTCGGTGATCTGTTCTAACGCAAGCTGACTCCGAGGATATCGATGCGATCACCGGGACGTGTATTCTGGCCTCTCGCCCTGACTCTTGTGCTTGCCGATTGCTCGAGCAAGCGCGCGATCGAGGAGGCCGCACCGCTGGTAGGTGTTCCGCGACCGGTGATCGACGATGTGCTACAGTTCACGCTCGCGTACAACAAGGGCGCGGCGTTCTCGACGCACTTCGGCCCCTATCAGCGTTGGGTGCTGATTGCGTTCACACTCGTGGCGCTCGGCGTGGTCGCGCGTTCGTATTCACAGATGGGTCGGCTCGGGTGGGTCGGCGTTGCCGGTCTCGCGCTGGTCGCTGGCGGCGCGGTTGGCAATCTCCTCGACCGAATTGCGTCGGATCGCGGCGTAGTGGACTTCATCGATGTGGGAATCGGCGCGTCGCGCTTTTATCTGTTCAACCTGGCCGACGCAGGAGTCTCCGTTGGCGCCGTGTTGCTAGCGTGGGCGCTGTGGCGATTCGACGGTGAGCTGCGACTGAAGAGCAATGGAGTCACGTAGCTCCGACTGCAACGAACCTGTGACGTTCACGTCACGAGTTGCCGAGAGCACTCTCATGCGTACTGCGGAGAGTTCTACACGGCTATAGTGTAGAACCTGGTGCAGCCGTCTCGGGTGGCAGTGGATCTGCGTCGTACTCTGACAAGACGCGTAAATGCCTGAACGAGAGTCTGTGCGCATCGTGCTCACGCCGGAGCAGCGCGAGATGGTGCAGCGCCTGTCCGGTCAGCAGGTCGAAGAGATCGAGTTGGAGCCGGACGAGACGAGAAGCCGAACGGTTGAACGAGATGCGGCACAACGCAGAGTCGTCTACCATTTCGTAGATTCGTCGCATGGGCAACGGCTCTGGTGTGACGATCGTGAACGTCGGCTACCGCTCGACGAACTTCTGGGTGGTCAGCGCGGGTACATCGAGAATGTTGGTCGATCTCGGTTACCCCGGAACGATGGGTATTCTGCGCGCTAACCTCGAACGAATGGACGTGCCGCTCGCCGAGCTTCGCTATGGTCTCGCGACGCACTACCACCTTGATCATGCGGGACTTGCGCAGGAGCTCAAGAACCTCGGCGTGCCTCTGCTCGTGGTGGACGTGCAGCTCGCCGCGATTCCCGCACTGAAGCAGGTGATGAAGCCGCGCGATAACTACGTCGACGTCGCGATGCACGACAACGTGACGATCACGGTAGCCGAGAGCCGCGCGGTGCTCGAGCGGATCGGGATTGCGGGCGAGATTCTGCACACACCAGGACATTCCGACGACAGCGTAACGCTCCTGCTCGACGACGGCTCCGCGTTCACGGGCGATCTCACGCCGCCGATGCTGCTCGACGACGCGAGTGCGAGCGTCGTGACTGCGAGCTGGCGAATGCTTCGAGAGCGCGGCGCGCGCCGTGTGTATCCGGGTCATGGTCCGGTGCGGCCGTTGATGGACGACCAGTCTCGCTGACGATCGTTCATTCAGGTAGTCTTATCGGACATGCCGAGACTCCGGCCACAATCTCTCGCCTTCACACTCCTGCTTGGCGCGCTCGTGACGCTGGCGTCGTTCGCCACCGACATGGCGTTGCCCGTCCTTGCGCAGATCGCCGAGTCGCTCAGGGTGACGCCGGCGCGCGCCGCGCTGACGATGAGCGTTTTCATGGCCGGCTTTGCGGTGGGTCCGCTGATCATGGGTCCGATTTCGGATCGCCATGGACGACGTCCGCTGCTTCTGCTTGGATGCGTGACCTTTGCGGTGTTCGGCGCGCTTGGCGCATACGCGCAGTCGCTGCCGGCGCTGCTCATCTGGCGGTTCGTGATGGGTGTCGGTGCCGGCACAGCGCAGGTACTCGTCATCGCGACCGTGCGTGATCTCTTCAGTGGACGCGAGGCGCGCGTTCGTCAGTCGTACGTCAATCTCGCGGCAGGTCTCGCGCCGATCATCGCGCCGACACTCGGCGTGTGGATCGCGACGGTTGGCGGATGGCGTGCGATCTATGGTGCGCTCGCGGCGGGCGGCATTGTTCTCTCCGTACTCGTCGCGATGCTGCTCGAAGAATCTGCTTCTGCGAGTGCGCGAACGACGCTCACGATGCGCGGGACGCTCGAAAACTATTTCCGCGTGGTGCGGCATCCGGTGAGCATGGGATACGCACTCGTGGTCGCACTTGGCTTCGGCTGCCTGTTCGCATATGTGTCCGGCTCGTCGCTCGTGCTCATCGGGCTCATGGGCGTCTCGCCGCGCCTGTATGGAGCGCTGTTCGCGTCGACGGCATTCGGACTCGTGATTGGATCGTTCACCAATGCGCGACTGAATCGACGAGGTGTGTCGCACACCAAGCTCATCGCGGTTGGGTTGACCGCGATCGCAACGATCTCGGTTGTGCTGCTGGTGCTTGCGTATGCGGATCTGCTTCAGCCGGCGCTGCTGGTCGGCAGTGTGATCGTCAGCTTCGTGTTTCACTCCATTGTGCGTGCGAACTCTGCGCAGGGAGCGCTCGAGCCGATGCCTGAGATTGCCGGCGTCGCGAGTGCGGTGCTCACCGGACTGCAGATGATCGTTGGCGCAGTCGCAAGCGCAGTGGCAGCTTCATTGTTCGACGGACGCAGTGCGGTGGCCATGACGGGCACGATGAGCGTGTGCGCACTTGCGGCGCTGACGGTGTATGCCGTCGTTGTACGTCCCGCCGAGCGACGGCTTGGCAGCTCGCACGCGTCGCATGAGGACGAGCTACCGTTTGGCGAAGTTGCAGCATGAGAAGGAGACAAGTGGATAAGGGGACTAGGGGACTCTGCGGAGTCATCTTGCTCACGGCGTGCGCGAGCGGTGGTCCAGCTCGCACCGTCAATCAAGCCATGACGCCGGCCAACACACATCGCGTCGTGGACGCAGCGGCGAGAGCGCGCATCGACTCGACGCTGCGTCACTTCGTCGATGCGGGTACGATTGCTGGCGCAGAGGCGCTTGTATACGAGAAGGGCGCCGAAGTGTATTACAATGCGTTCGGCATGGCGGATCGCGAGGCGAAGCGGCCAATGTCGCGCGACGTCATCGTGCAGATCTACTCGATGACCAAGCCCATCACGGGCGTCGCGCTGATGACGCTCTATGAGCAGGGAAAATTTCAGCTCGACGATCCGGTGTCGAAGTACGCGCCGGAGTTCGCGAACATGCGTGTGTATGCGGGAGCGGATGCCGCGGGCACCCCGATACTCGAACGGCCGCATCGTGAGATGACCATTCGCGATCTGACGCGCCACACGGCGGGCTTTGCGACTGGAGCGGACAATCCAGGCGTCGGGCCGCTCTATCGCGCGGCGGACCCACTCAATCGCTCCAACACGCTCGCGCAGATGGCGGAGCGGCTCGGGAAGGTACCGCTGTGGTTCCATCCAGGTGAGAAGTGGGAGTACGGACCTTCGGTCGACGTGCAGGCGTTTCTCGTCGAGCGTCTGTCGGGCCAGAAGTTTGACGAGTACGTGCAGCAGCACATCTTTACGCCGCTGCGCATGCGCGAGACGCGCTACTTCATTCCAGACAGCGATCGGTCTCGCTTCGCGGCGATGTATGAGCGAACGAGTAGCGGCGTGCTGACGCGCGCACCCGATGCGACGGCACGCAGCTTCAACACGAATCACTGGGCACTCACCCCCGGTGGCTTCGGCTTCACGTCGACGATCGACGACTACATGCGTCTCGCGCGGATGCTGTTGAACGGTGGCGAGCTGGATGGTGCGCGCGTTCTTCGTCCGGAGACGGTGAAGCTCATGTCGACGAGTCATCTCTCCGACAGCGTGACGGAGCGATCATGGTTGCCGAGCAAGGGGCAGGTGGGGTTCGGCATCGACTTCGCGGTGCGTGTTCGTCCGCCGGCAAATGCTGCGGAGAACAATGGCGTCGTCGGAGAGTTTTTCTGGGACGGACTGGCGAGCACGCTGTTCTGGGTCGATCCGGCGAATCAGCTCACGGCGGTGCTGTTCGTGCAGCTGATTCCGTTCGACGGCGTGCAGCTGCACAAGAGCTTTCGCGACGCGGTGTATGGCCCGTACGTTGCGGGCGGAGGTCGTCAGTGAGCGTCGCGGCTGGCTATTATCGCGACGACAGTAGATCTCGACACTCGCTTCGCTCCTGCGGGATGACACGCATTTGCTACTACGAGGCGATCTTTATCTGACATTGCTCGCGGTGTGCGGCGGACGCTCCATCAACAGATAGACGCCCTTGTCCTCGATCTGCGCGAAGCCGAGCCGCTCGTAGAGAAATCGTGCGCGATTGAATGCCTCGACGTGAATGCGCACCGCGCGACCTGATCGCTCCGCTTCGGCGATCACTCTCTCGATCAGGCGCGTGCCGACGCCACCGCATCTGTGCTCTGGGAGAATGGCGATGTCCACGATGCGCAGCTCGCGCTCCCATCGAGCGACGTACAGTCGCCCGATCGGCACTCCGACGCGCACGACGATGTCGAAAGACGTTGCGTCATATTCCTTCTGCCACCACTCGTGCTGCGCAAGGAACTGCTGACGCAGGAACTCCTGCTTCTGGTCATCAGTCCAGTCGGTTTGCGCGAGCTCTTCCCACCGCGTCAGCGCATAGACGCGGTAAAGAAATGGCAGATCGGCGTCAGTGATTGGGCGAAGTGTGAGTGCGTCGTCGACGTCGGGCATCAGATGCGACCGGGTGATTCCCAAGAAAACGGAAGGCTCCATCGCCTGTCGCTGCGCTGCCACAGGCATGGATGGTCGCGAAGTCCTCCGCAAGTGTAACTCGGATTGGAACGCAGCGGGCATTCAAAATACGCTTCAGGTCCACGAAGAAAGCGCGCCCGGGAGATGTGCACGTATGTGGGAACACAGGATGTTCCACGTCACTCAGTTGCTTGTGGTTGCTTGTGGTTGCTTGTGGTTGCTTGTGGTTGCTTGTGGTTGCTTGTGGTTGCTTGTGTCGCGAGTTTTGGCTAGCATCGTGCAGTAAACCCTCCCGTGCCACTCCGGCCGCATTCCACTGAAAGGACTTCATTGCTGCTGGGCTTTGCGTTGACGCAGCACTGCAACCTCCGTTGCCCGCATTGCATTCGGGACGACGTCTTGACGGTGCAGTCGCTCGAGCCCGAGCTCATCACGCGCACCTGTGATGACGCGCTCGCGCTATTCGGCGACGTCACAGCGAGCTTTACAGGTGGCGAGCCAACGCTGCATCCTCGCTGGAACGACATCGTGAGCGCCGTCACGGCGCGCGGAATTCCTTACCGTCTCGTGACGAATGGATGGCACATGCGACGCATGATGCCGAGCTTCGATCGCTGGCCGCCATCATACGTGCGCCTGAGTCTCTCCGGCGGGAATGCCGACGTTCACGACGCGGATCGCGGCCACGACAGCTTTCGGCGCGTGCTGCTCGCGGTCGCGCTGCTGACGAGCCGACAGATTCCAACCGGGCTTTCGATCGTCGTCGATCGACGGGACAGACATCAGGTGCGCGAGACCGCCGATCTCGCGGAGTCGCTCGGCTGCCTGCGGCTTCACTACATCCTGCCGCAGCCGGTGCCTGGCAGTGTCATTCGCGACAGCGATCTCGCCCCTCACGAATGGGCGAGCGTCAAGCAGGAGATTCTCGCCATCGCCGCCGAGCCCAATCGGCGCACCGCGATCCAGCTCGACTACGGAACACCGGCGGACGAGGGAGAAACGGAGCAGTTGTGCGACACGATGTCGTTGCAGCGCGTGTACGTTGACGCCGCCGGACACCTGTCACTGTGCTGTCAGCTCTCGGAGTATGGATTTGCGTCCACCGATATCGTCGCCGATCTTCACGAGGTGTCGTTCCGCGACGCGTGGCAGCGGTATCTCGACGCAATGGCAGACCTTCGTGCGAAGGCCGCGCCCGAGAACTTCAGCGGCGACCTTGCCGCATTTCCGTGCCTTCGATGTGCGCATTCTCTCGGAAAACTCAAGTGGCTCGCAAATGGTTCGCCGAGCCCTTGGCAAGCGCTGGCCGCGTGCGGATGAGAATGAATGCGCGACGCGTGACGCCGTGGTGCATGCTCGCGGTACTCGCGTGCGGAGGCGACTCTGCGACGGCGCCGCACGCGGTCTCGCTGCTCATAACCGGTCGCGCCGAGCGGGGGCTCATCGTCCACGTGAACGTGCAACTCGCCGGTGATACCACCGTCACGACCGCGTCGGCAATCACAGTGACGCCCGCAGATGCGGCCACCGTGCTCGCGAATGGCGACGTGTCGCTCGCGAAGGCTGGCCCGCTCACAGTCACTGGTTCGACCGCCGACGGAAGATCCGCGTCGACAGTCGTCACCGTCGCGCTGCCGCCGACGATCGTCTTCGACGGTCTCGCCACCGGTAATCGAGACGTGTATCGTATGTCGCTCGACGGGCAGGATCTCAAGCGGTTGACGACCAACGTCTCTGATGACGTGCATCCAAGCGCGACGGGAAGCATCGTCGTGTTCAACAGCTATCGGGATGGCAATTCCGAGTTGTATGCGATGACGATTGACGGAACGAACGAGAAGCGGCTCACCACTTCCGCGAGCAACGAAGCGCAGCCTGCACTGTCTGCCGACGGCAAGCGCGTCGCCTACTCGACCAACGTCAGCGGCTTCCCGAGAGTATGGCTCGCCACACTCGACCTCGCGTCGGCCGCTCCACTTTCGGCGACCGCGGCACTCTCCGACGCTGCGTTTGGGTCCGCGAGTACGGTGGAGGCGTCGCCTGCGTGGGCGCCCGCTTCGGATCGACTTGCGTTGATGACGACAGCGACGCCAACCGGCGGTGCTGGTCTGTTCACCGCGAATGCTGCCGCGCATGCGAGCCCTGCGCTCATGAGTGGATCCGGAACGCAGATCGTGGAGGTCGAGCCATCGTGGAGCTTCGACGGCTTTCGCATCGTGTACGCGGCCGCGAATGCGGGCGTCACGGAGCTGTGGGTGCGCGATCTTCGCACAGCGGCAATCACACAGCTCACCACCGACACCGGTTCGAGCGGACAACCCGCGTGGCTCCCCGACGGTCGCGTCGTGTTCACGACGTTCAATGGGCAGGCGGCGACGCTCCGCTGGGTCGACCCTGCGTTTCCGACAGTGCTGCACGCCATTCCAACTCCCGGCTTGCTTGCTGAACACGCCGCGCCGGTTCGTCCCTGAGCACATGAATTCTCGCATCGTGCCCGACATCGTTCCCTCACCTGACGTGCTTACGTCGCATCTCGAGGGCGAAGCCGTGCTCCTTCACATGGGCACCAAGCGTTACTTCCGTCTCAACCGCACTGGAGCGCACATCTGGAAGGCGCTCGAGGCGGGAGTGAAGACACCGGACATCACGCAGTCGCTTGCTGATGTGTTCGACGTATCGCGCTCGGAAGCCGACGAAGCAGTGAGCGTGCTCGTGAGCGAGCTGCTCGAGAATTCGCTGGTGAGCGAAGCATCCAGCACTCGCTGACGCGAATCGCGTCGTGAGCGGGCGCCGCCTGTCGCTCTTGAGCGACCACTCACTCGTGGTCGAGTACGACGCCACGGTTGCTCGATTCGTCGAGCCATGGATGCCGCGTCACGCCGGCGCAACTCCGTCTGGTGCGAACGCGAGGGCCGTAATCCGCATTTCGTCGCGAGAGAACGCGCACACCGACGACACTTCGCGCCTGGGTGCGGACGTCACCATGCGACTCGGTGCTGCAACAGCGATGTTCACCGCGCCGGATGTCGTACGACTCGCTGCGAGGTGGGGAGCGCATGGTGAGATCCACCTCGGCACACTTCGGGCCGACATCGTTGTGCCGGCGGGTGTCAGCGGTGGTCTCGAGCCAGATCAGATCGCCGACACGTACTCACTGTTGACGCTTGCATCGGCGCTGCTCATCAACCGTCTTAGCGCGGCGCTCGTGCACGCGGGCGCAGCGGTGAGTCCGGCAGGGTGCGCATGGGTGATTGCCGGCGACACGCATGCAGGCAAGACGACGACGTGCATCACGCTCGTCGCTGCAGGCTGGCGCTTTCTCGCCGACGATCAGGTCGTGCTCAGACGCGATGCGAGTGGTGCACTCACTGTCGAAGGATGGCCCCGCATTGCGCACGTCGATCCCGGATGGTCATCGGGAACGACGACAGGCGCACGAGCAGATGTCGATCTCGAGTCACAGTGGCCTGAGAGTTGGCAGCCATCAGCGCCACTTGGCGGATTCATTTTGCCGTCCGTGCGTGCCGATGCTCCGACATCGGCGCGCATTGCCAAAGCAAGCGACGCGCTAACCGCGGCGATACGACAATCGCCATGGTTGATGGCTGATCGAGTTGGGGCGAGCGACGTACTCGCACTGCTCTCCGCTGCAGTGACTCATCCGGCGATCACACTCTCGCTCGGCAATGACAGTTACGGAAAGGCGAGCGTGCTGGAGCGCGTGATCAGCAGCGCGATCGACGGAGCGTAGATGCAAGCGGCGAAACCATCACTCGCCACGTTACGCCAGCACCGCAGACACCTACTTTCCCGACGCTGCCGGAAGAACCAGGTAGTAGAACAACCTGATATACGTGCCGACGATTGCTGCCATTGCAAGAGCGAGCATGCGATACGGCGTGCGGATCACCATGCCGACCGCGCGCGCGAGCAGTGCGGATACGCGCGCGAGAGGCGGCCAGTACCAGTGCGATCGTTCGGGATTGCCCGTGGTCAGATAGCCGATCGCGAGTCGCCAACCATCGGAGCTCGAGGCGACGAAATGCGGAATCTGGTCGAGCAAGAGCGGGAATAACGGAGGCGAGCCTCGAGGAAACCAGACGGACGTAGCGTACTTGCTCGCGGCAATAGGTCGAAAAACGTCGACTAAGACGCCGCTCGGCGCATCGCCGACGCGTGTCGCCCGGGCGAACTCCAGCATCGGCACGTAGACGTGCGCCATCGGCGACTCGTGCACGGCGCTCTCCACCGCTGACAACTCCCACGTCGAGCATGCGTCGAGCGCGCTTCCGATGAGCAGTACGTCGCGCAGATGACCTCGACGCAACGCGTGCTTTGTCGTGGAGTGTTGAATCATGTAAAGCACGTGTCCCATGGGCGATAAGCGACACAATCGATCGTACTTCGAGAGGCGCTGCGTGTGCAGCTCGCTCAGCTGCTTCACGCCATGGCCGACTTCGAGCTTGTCCTGCAGCTCGATGGGAAGCGCGCCGTCAGCGTAGTAATGACCCTTCCTCACGTTGTAGTGGTAGCCACCGTGCTCTACCAGCGCGCGTCCGAAGACTTCGACTTCATGCGGCGCGAGCATCAGATCGAGGTCGCCGAGGTCGAAGCCGTGACTTCCGTCGGCGAGCGCGACGCCTCCCTTGAGTACGATCGGCTGCACATAGCAGAGCGCCGCGACGTGATCGAGTGCGTCGAGCTGAGCGCGCGCCGCCATGATGCGCTGCATCTCGAGCCGAGCGGCGTTGGTGAGTGCGGTCTGGGCGTCAGCGGGAAGGAGTGAAACGGAGTCGCCCAGTCGCCTGGCAAGTGGCCACGCAAAAGTCTCGGCAGCAAAAAAGAGAATCCACGCGTCTCGTGAGACGCGCGGTGCTGACTCGGCCCATTCGTTCGGTTCAATCGATCGCGTGAGAAGGGGAATTACCCACTGGCGGAGGCGAAGACACTCCGAGATGCGATCGCTCACTTCGCGTGCGCGGCGCCGTCACTATGCGCGCGCGCTGTCCTGCGGTCAGCGACTAAAAGACAGTACCACCACCTGTTCCGCCGCCGGGAATGGCGCCGCCCGTCTGAAGCGTGAGCTCCGTCAGGCGCGGAAGTTTGCTGAGGACTGGCTTTTCCCATGCTCGCTTGCTGGAAAGTTTTGTTA
>JBDUCR010000135.1:0-3918 GCA_040003345.1 bacterium | reverse complement strand
CCGGGCGTGTTTACGCCGTCGCCTCCGTCTCGATCGCCTCTTCGAGCTGCTGCCTGCTCAACAGCGCCGAGTAGCGACCACCCGCCGCGATCAACACATCGTGCGTCCCCTGTTCGACCACGACTCCCCGATCGAGCACGATGATCCACGACGCATCGCGCACCGCACTCACGCGGTGCGACGCAATCACCGCCGTCCGCCCCGCCAGCGTGCCGCGCAGCCCGCGCAGAATTTCCGCTTCCGTGTGCGTGTCCACCGCCGACAGCGCATCATCGAGCAACACGATGCGCGGACGTCTCGCCAACGCGCGGGCGAGCGCGAGACGCTGCTTCTGTCCGCCGCTCAAATTTATTCCGCGCTCTCCGAGCAGCGTGCCATAGCCGAACGGAAACTCGTTTACAGTCTCGCCGAGCTGCGCGACGTCTGCCGCCCAGACGTGTTCCGCAGCATCTCGCTCACCTGTCGCGCGCGACTCTTCTGCGAGCGCTTCGCCCTCCGCAACGCGCTCCATGAGCGAGTGCGTCTCGTCGCCATATGCGAGGTTCGACGCGATGGTATCGCTGAAGAGAAAACTCTCCTGCGGTACGTAGCCGATCTCACCACGCAGCTCGCTGAGCAAGAGTTCGCGCAGCGGAATTCCGTCGACGAGAATCTCGCCCTCCTGCGGATCGCTCAGTCGCGGAATGAGATCGATGAGCGCGCTCTTGCCACTCCCGGTCGCGCCGACGACTGCCAACGTCCCACCAGCGGGCACGGTGAACGACACATGCCGCAGCACCCAGCGCGGCTCACGACCTTGCTCCGTTGGAAAATGAAATCCAACATCGCGGAACGTGATCGAACGTCCTCTGTCGGCGCGCGGCAACTTTTTCGGCAACGCTGGCGACGTGATCACCGGCGCTGCGTCGAGCACCTCGAGCAGACGTCCCATCGACGCCGCACCACGCTGGAACAGGTTGATCACCCAGCCGAGCGCGATCATCGGCCACGTGAGACTCGTGAGGTAAAAGCCGAAGGCGACAAAGGCACCGACGGTGATCGTCCCCCGCACAACGAGCGCTCCTCCGAATCCGAGCACCACAGCGACACTCAATCCAGCGAGAAGTCCGAACATCGGATTCATCGCGCCGTACAGCTTTGCGAGCGCGATGTTCTTCATCACGTACGTCTCGTTCAACGCCGAGAAGCGCGCGATCTCGGCGTCTTCCTGGCGGTAGGCGCGAACGACGCGTACACCTGCGAAGTTCTCCTGCGCCTGCGTCGAGAGCGAACTGAAATGCTCTTGCACGGCTTCGAAGCGACGATGAATGGCGCCGCCCATCCGGATCATGATCACTGGGAGCAGGATCATCGGCACCAATGCGAGCGCGGTCAGCTTCGCGTCGATACGCAGCATGAACACCATCGCGAACGTCGCGCCGAAGATCGTGTTCGTGAGGTACATGATCGCCGGGCCGGCAGCCATGCGCACGGCGCTCAGATCATTCGTGAGACGGGCCATGAGATCGCCCGTTCGTGTGCGGCCGAAGTAGCCCGGGTCGAGCGTCGTGAGGTGCTCGAACAGCGCCTGTCTGAGATCGTACTCGATGTGTCGGCTGAGGCCGTTCAGGATCTCCCGCATCCAGTAACGCAGCGCACCGCCGACGAGCGCGGTCGCGACTATTCCTGCGGCAATGAGCCAGACGCGCCGCATCGGCGCGCCCTGGTGTAACAGATCGATGCCGGAACGGAGCAACCAGGGTACAACGGCACCAATCGCCGATGAGACGACGACCACGATCAGGCCGGTGGCGAGCATCCGGCGATAGGGCCTGTAGTACGGCAGAAGTCGCCGCAAGGCGGACGCGGCTGGCAGGTTTCTTGCCACTTACGGATATTTCGCGATCAGGTCAAGTTGTTGTGACACCATAATTTGCTGCATTCGACCTCGCCGTCGCACCACATATTGGAGGGAACACATGTCCAAGTATATTCGCGGACTTCGCATGCCGCTCGCACTCTCGCTCGCGTTGGTTTTTGCCGCATGCACCGCCTCGGAAAAGAGCAAGACAGATTCCGCGCTCGCCAACGATCCGAGTCTCAACAAGGACCTTCAGCTCGCGGGTCGTGATACCACTACTCAGCCCGCGCTGAAGGACGTACCCGCCGCGCCTGCCGAAGCTGCGCCCGCACCGAAGTCCGCGCTCACAAAGACTCCGCCGATGCGCACGACACCTGCGCCGAAGCCGCGCGTGACGACGCCTCCACCAAAGCCCGCGCCCACACCCACCACGACGGCATCCGGCAACACCGTCACGACGAATCCGTCCGGCTCCGCCAGTACGAGCGGTGGCGGCTCTGTTGGGACAATCGCCTCCGGAACGACGCTCGCGCTTCGCTCCAATGAGCGCATCTGCACGAACACGCATCACGTCGGCTCGACGTTCACGGCAACGCTCGCGAACGCGGTCACCGGCTCCAATGGTTCAACCATTCCCGCCGGCGCCACCGTCTCGCTCGAGGTCACGAACCTCAAGCGCAGCGAGAATGCGAACGATCACATCGTCATGGAGTTCGCCGTCAAGTCGGTGAACGTCGGTGGCAAGACCTATCCGGTCTCTGCGAGCGTCGCGAGCGCTGATGTCGACAAGGTTCGCAACGAGCCCAAGGCCAAGGACGCGCAGAAGGTCGTCGGCGGGGCCGTCATCGGCGCAATCGCCGGCCAGATTCTTGGCAAGAGCACCAAGGGGACGCTCATCGGCGCAGCGGCTGGTGCCGCGGCGGGCGCCGGCGTCGCCGCTGGGACGGCCAACTACGAAGGCTGTCTGCCCGACGGCGGCAACGTCTCCGTCACGCTCAATAGCCCGCTGCAAATCAGAATCACATCCTGATCACCACTCGCTGGACCGCGCCGAGAGGCGCCGGGTATGACGAGGGGCCGGCGAGTTGTCGCCGGCCCCTTTGTTCGTGCCACCAACGCTTTCGCATCAGTTGGTGCATACTCTATGGCGCCATGAATCAGCCCACCGCGCCGGATCACACTACATCGAAGAGGCAGGATCGTATGCGTCGCCCCGTCACACATGCCGTCGTCATCGCGATGACTGCGCTGGTCGGTATCACATCACTCTCGCAGGCACAGTACGGCGGCAGTCGCAGCTCGCAGCGCAACAACAATCAGGAAGACATCGGGACGCGTGGCGCTCCGCCTATTCCGCCCGGCATCGCGGCCCTCGCGCTCGAACGGTCGGCGGAGCTTGGCCTCACGGATGTCCAGAACGCGGCGCTCGCCGTGATTCGCACCTCGCAGGATTCGGCGAACAAGCCGCGACTCAAGACACTCGACTCGCTGCGGCCAACACGTCGTCCGGCGAATGGTATCAATGATCTCAGCCAGGAGCAGCGCGACGAGATCGAGGCGCGTCGCGTCGCGATCGCACCGGTGCTCGAAGCCGTGCGTGAGACGAATGCCGAAGCGCGCATCAAGGTGATGGCGCTGCTCAATGAGAATCAGCAGAAGCGCGCCGCGGAGCTCGAGCGCGACGCGCAGAAGCAGGCCGAGGAGGAATACAATCGTCGCTCGCGCGATGCCTTTGGTGGCAACGACGGCATGCAGCGCCGGCGCGGCGGTGGTGGTGGTGGACGTCCGCCGGAGGGTTGACCTACGGCATCGGCTGCGCTTCGCACCCTGGTGACGTCCCCCATTCCGCCCGAGGCCTCGGTTGCTCCCGCGGCTGAGGATCGGGCGGCCGCGCGCGCACGTGATGTCTCGCTCGTGGAACGTGTACGCGCAGGCGACAACACTGCTTTCAACGCGCTCGTGCAGGCGTACATGCGGCAGGCATTCCAGCTCGCGTATCGAGTAGTCGGACAGCGCGAAGACGCCGAGGATCTCGTGCAGGAAGCGTTTCTCGCGGCGTATCAGTATCTCGATTCGTA
>JBDUCR010000301.1:0-3929 GCA_040003345.1 bacterium | reverse complement strand
CGGTGCTGAATGTTCGCGAAGGACTGTCGCTCGAGCAGGCCGTCGAGGCGCCGCTGCGCGGCCTCGAGCGCGCCGAGGCGGAGCATGGCGTGAAGGGTCGCGTCATCGTGACGGCCATTCGCAACATGTCGCCGAGTGTGTCGCAGGAGCTCGCGGAGCTCGCGGTGGCGTACAAGCATCGCGGTGTGGTCGGTTTCGATCTCGCTGGTGGTGAAGTCGGCAATCCGGCGAAGGCGCATCGGAAGGCGTTCGAGTATGCGCGGTCGCACGACATGGCGTGCACGTGCCATGCGGGCGAAGGCGATGGCGCCGAATCCGTTCGCGAGGCGGTGCACATCTGCGGTGCGCATCGGATCGGGCACGCGACGCGCCTCATTGAAGACACGTCGCTGACGGACTACTGCAATGATCGTCGCATCGCACTCGAGATTTGTCTCACGAGCAATGTGCAGACGCGGGTTGCGGAGACATATGCCGCGCATCCGTTCAGGGAGTATTACGACCGCGGTCTCAACGTTGTTCTCAATACCGACAACCGGCTGATGAGCGGCGTGACTCTCACCGACGAGTATCTGCACGCTGCACAGGAGCTCGACTTCGGCTTTGACGAGTTGGCCCGTGTAGCGTTGAATGGCTTCGAGAGCTCCTTCCTTCCGTATGAGGAGCGGATGAAGCTTGTCGCCGACGCGCAGCGCGAGATCAACGCGCTGCGAACGGTGGCTGCATGACCGAGAGCGCATATGGTGCGGCCGCGGCGTTGCGCGCCGCAGCGGCAATCCGTCAGCGTATCGGTAATGAAGCGCCGGTCGCCGGTGTCATACTCGGCTCCGGCCTCGGAGGGCTTTCCCAGCGGATCGCAGGTGCGATCGCCGTACCGTTCGCCGAGGTTCCAGGTTTTCCGACGGCGACGGTTGTCGGACATGCGGGCAAGCTCATTAGCGGAACGCTCGCCGGAAGGCGAGTGATCGCGCTCGCTGGTCGCTTTCATATGTATGAAGGCCATGCCGCCGCGCTCGCGGGATTTCCCGTTCGTGTGCTGCATGCACTCGGTGCGCCGATCCTGTTCGTGTCCAACGCTGCCGGTGGCATTCGCCGAACATTCCGCGCGGGTGATCTCATGCTGATTCGCGATCACCTCAATCTCATGTTCAGAAATCCGCTCAGTGGTGTACTCGAGCCGGGCGACACACGTTTTCCGGACATGAGCACGCCGTACGACGATGCGTTGTGTGCGCAGTTGCGCGCGCATGCGATTGGGCTGGGTGTTGCGCTGCAGGAGGGTGTGTATGGAGGATTGCTCGGTCCTGCATACGAGACGCCGGCGGAAGTGCGGATGCTTGCTACGCTTGGAGCTGACGCGGTGGGGATGTCGACGGTGCCGGAGGTGCTCGTCGCGCGCGCGATTGGGATGAGAGTTGCGGGCATCAGTTGCGTGACGAATCTTGCGTCAGGGATGTCGTTGCATCCGTTGTCGCATGAGGAGGTGCTCGAGACGACTACGAGAGTAGCGGGGCAGTTCGAGTCGCTCGTCGAGAGGTTTGTCGGAGGCCTCTGACACTGCGAGTGAAATAGCGCATGTAGCCGCGTCGTGACGCGAATGTGACGTGCAACCCTCATCGTTTGCACGAGACCGCCGTCGTTACACGCCCGATGCACGAACGCAGGGTGAAGGATACGGGACGGGGACACCCTTAACCACACGTCACGGGCTGTCACCCGGACGGGTTGACGAGCCATCCCCCACCGACTCATCTGACGCTCATGCGCCGTTTCTCGCTGCTCCGCGCCGCTGCGCTGCTCGCGATGCTCACGCCTGCGCTCCTTTCTGCACAGACACCCACGTCCACCGGCCGCATTGTGGGTCGCATCGTCGATGCGACCACTGGCGCTGGCATCGCGGAAGCCGGTGTTCAAATCGCCGGCACCGCACTCGGTGCACGTTCTGGTCTCGACGGACACTTTACGCTCGTCGGCGTACCAGTCGGCACTATAACGCTGCAGGCACGACGCATCGGCTACGCGTCGAAGTCTGTGACTGGCCTCGTCGTCGAAGTCGGCAAGACACTCGAGCAGAGCATCACGCTCACGTCGTCGACCGTGCAGCTCACTGCGCAGGTCGTCACGGCATCGAAGGAACGAGGCACTGTCAACGAAGCGATCGATGCACAGCGCACCGCGGTCGGCGTCGTCAACTCGGTGACTGCGGAGCAGATCGCGAAGAGTCCTGATGGCGACGCAGCGCAGGCAGTAAAGCGCGTGAGCGGCGTGACTGTGCAGGACGGCAAGTACGTCTTCGTGCGCGGCTTGGGTGAGCGCTACACCACGAGCTCACTGAATGGCGCGCGCGTGCCGAGCCCGGAGCCGGAGAAGCGTGTCGTCCCGCTCGACATGTTTCCTGCCGGGCTTCTCCAGGCGATCACGACATCCAAGACCTTCACCCCCGATCAACAGGGTGACTTCAGTGGTGCGCTGGTCGACATCAAGACGAAGGAATTTCCGGCGAGTCGAAGTGGCGCGGTGCAGCTTGGCAGTGGCTATGCCTACGGCGCAACCGGCGCGAACGTGCCCACGGGCACGACCGTCGGCGGCGAATCATTCGCGATGGTAAACCACCAGCGCGACCTGCCAGCGATCGTTCGCAACCTCGGCAACCTGCAGAACGTCAATCTCAATCAGGGCGACGTGAATCTGCTGGTCGGCTCGTTTCGCAACGCATGGACGCCGAAGTTCAGCACTGGCTCACCACTCCTGAATGGCTCAGCGTCATTTGGCGGAAACGATCCCGTGCTTTTCGGACATCGCATCGGCTATCTGCTGTCGGGCTCGATCTCGTCTGGCACAGACGTGAAGGACGGGCAGATTCGCGCGCTCGCCGATCGTGGAACGACGAAGGGTGAGACCATCGAGACCGACAGGTTTACCGGGCAGACCTCGAGCCAGAGCGTGTTGTGGGGCGGACTCACGAATCTCAGCACGCTCCTCGGTGACGGTTCGCGCCTTTCATTCAACGGTCTGTTCAATCGCTCGGCGGACAACGACGCACGCGTCGAAGTCGGCTCATTCACTGCCGACGCAATTCCGGTGAAGATCACGCGCATGCAGTACACGGAGCGCGGCATCTACTCCGGACAGCTTGCCGGCGAGCATCAGATCGGGGAATCGCAGAAGATCGAGTGGACGGCAACTGCGAGCGGTGTGCGCCGCTACGAGCCGGATCGCTCCGCGTTCGTGCAGGTGTTCGAGCGCGATACACCAGGCGGACCTGAAGTGCTGCGCTGGTTGAGTGGTGGAAGTGGTGGTGCAGTGCGCACCTACTCGGACCTCAACGAAAACAGCCACGAATACTCGGCGAAGTATCAGGTGAGTTTCGGTCCAGCCGCAGCGCAGGCGACGGTCAAATTCGGCGGGCTCTATCGCGCGACATCGCGCGATGCGCAAAGTCTTTCCTACTCGTTCAGTGCGAATGGTGCGACGAACGCCATGCGTGAGCTGCCGATGGAAGAGATCTTCGACGGCCGCTTCACGACGGCCGGATCGAATGTCTTCACCTTCGGCCCATTGTCGCAGGGCGGATCGTACGTTGCCCGCGACAAGCTGAGCGCAGGCTTCGTGATGACAGAGCTGCCGATTGGTACGCGGTTTCGTGTCATCGGGGGAACGCGCTACGAGAGCGATCGCCTCGAGGTCGATGCGTTCTCGACGCTTGGCTCGCCTGTCTTCACGAACAAGCTCTGGAATGATTTGCTGCCGTCGCTCGCGCTCAACGTAAAGCTCTCAGAGACGCAACAGCTCCGCTTCTCAGGCTCACGCACGCTGGCGCGACCCGAGTATCGCGAGCTGTCACCAATCACGAGTCGCGACGTCGTCGGCGGCGAGAACGTTCGTGGCGACGAGAATCTTTCGCGCACGAACGTCACCAACGCCGACAT
>JBDUCR010000033.1:0-3932 GCA_040003345.1 bacterium | reverse complement strand
CGTGGGCGCGCTTCTCCCATTGGCACTCACGATCGAAGCGCGTGTCGCCGGCGTGGCCCGAGCGGGACTGATCGTGCGCATCGAAGTCGTTCCCTCCAGCGACCCGAAGCGCCCGCACGAGGCGACTGCGTTTGTGACGCGTTTAACGAGTGATCAGTTCGGAATCTTTTTCGCCGACTCCACCGACGCGAGCGGACGTGTGCGCGCACAAGTAATGCTCGGCAGCATCGCAGGAGACGCGCGGCTGGTCATTACGGTACCGGAAATCGGCGCGACCGACACGGTGCACTATACGGTGACAGCTGGCAACGCCTCGCGCCTGCAACTCAGTGTCCGCGATACGTCCGTGCGTGTGGGAGGCACCTACTCGCCAGGCGCGTCTGTCGCCGATCGGTTCGGCAATTCGAGAAACGACAAGGTCACGTTCGATGCCGGCAGCAACGCGGCATCCATCAGTTCGACGGGAGTGGTGACCGCCGGCACCACGGTGGGGCGAGGGTTCGTCGTCGCGCGCGCGGGCAGCTTTGCGGACACTGCGCGATTCACCGCCGTTCCCAACGTGTCCATCGTTGCGCTGTACACGGCGCCTGATAACAAGTTTTACGTCGTGTCGAGTGATCTGGACGGCGGCAACCTGAAGATGCTGGGTGCGACGACTGAATCCGCCGTCTATCCGTCCATCACGCGCTCAGGCGGAATGGCGGCGTACCATGAGTCGAGGGATGGCTACAGCGGCGTCGTCTATATCGTCGACTCCACAGGAACCCGTCGTCAGCTGGTCGACGGCTCAGCGATGTACAGCGCTCAGTTTGCGCGCTTCACCGCGGATGAACGGTTCATCTATTTCAACGGGCGCGCGACGAGCGGCGCGCCCATGCTCATTTGGCGAGTGAAGCCAGATGGAACGGATCTCACGCCGATCACGACGCCGACGAATGGCGCCGCAACGCAGCACAGGCAGGCCTCATCGTCACCTGACGGGACCCAAATCGCGTACAGCGAAGATGGTATGATCGTGGTGCGTACACTGGCGACCGGCGCGAAGGTGACTTTCTCAGGAGGAACTTTGCCCGTGTTTTCTCCTGACGGACAGAAGATTGCCTTCATCGGCAGTCAGCTGTCGGTAGCGAGTGTTTCGGGCGGAGCGATCACCACGCTTCCGCCGATGTACATCGACAACTCGGCAGGCGTTGCGTGGACGAGCGATGGACAATGGCTCATTACGCGTTCGTTCGATGGCGTGTATCTCGTCAACCCGACGACGAGCGAGGCGCTCGCGTTGCCGGTGCTGTCGTCCTTTTTTCAGCTGTCGCTTCGGCAGTGAGCTGTATCTTACGGCGTCCACGCGGCGTGCTCCTCCCCTTTCGCGATCGTGTCATGAAACGCAGTCATATCAGAGACATTGGCATTGTTGGGTGGGCGATGCTCGCCGGGTGCGGCGGTGATTCGGGCACGTCACCAGATCCAGCGATCACGAAGCCGATCACCATCGTGAGCGGCGCCGGTGCGAGCGACACTGTCAACTCGAAGTTGGCGCAGGCACTCATCATTGAAGTGCGCGTGAACGGCGTGCTGAAGAAAGGCGTGGTAATCCGGTTCGACGCACTTCCGTCTGTTGCTCCGCTGCGCCGTTATGAAGCTCCTGTTCTGATCTCCAGCCTGACCAGTGACCAGTACGGGACCTTCATCGCGGATTCGACAGACGCATCGGGACGAGCGAGGGTGCTCGTGCAACTCGGCACGGTTGCGGGTGCTGCGGGCGTCGCCATCACGGTGCCCGAGCTCGGCGTCAAGGATACTGCGCGGTTCACGGTGCGTCCGGGCAATGCCGCCCGCATCGTGATGAGCGTGCGTGACACCGCCGTCACGGTCGGTGCGACGTATAGTCTCGGCGCATCAGCGGGCGATGTGTTCGGCAATGCACGCACGGAGCTCCCGATCTTTGCGTCGTTGACGCCTTACACCACGATTGATGCCGCTGGTATCGTGAAGGCGGCGAGTGCGGGTCGCGCGGTGATCACGATCAAGTCTGGTGCGTTCGTGGATACCTCACGCGTCTCCATTGTTCCCGACTACACCATCGTCGGTGTCACGCAGGGCACCATCTCCACGACGAAGCTCGACGGCACGGGACTGACGCGCCTCACCGCCGTGGCATCGAGCGTGATGTTGCCGCGGTGGAATCCCACTGGCACGCGCGTGGTGTTTTACGAGGGCAATCCTGACAGCAACGCCCAATTGTACACCGTGGATCTCGCCGGCGTGCGGACCCTCGTCGCTGTCGGTGCGGGCCCGAGCACGAAGTTCTTTCCCGCTTTTTCGGCGGACGGGCAGCAACTGTTCTTCGCCGGGCTTCCAGCGGGAAGCTCCTACTCGGAGATCTGGCGCTCGCAGGCCGATGGCTCCGGCGTGACGAAGCTGACATCGTCCGGGGGGCAGGTCGTCTCCACGCAACCAAGCCCATCTCCCGATGGAACGAAGATCGTGTTCAACAGTGGCGGTATCATCACCACGATGGATGTCGCGAGCATGACCAGGAAGTCGCTCGGCGTTCGTGGCGATTTTCCGAAGTTTTCTCCCGATGGAACGCAGATTCTCTTTCTCGGACAGGGCTTGAACTTCTCCACAAACCTCGCCGTCATGAATGCGGACGGGACGAACGTGCGCGTCTCCCTCACACACGTATACGACCAGTACAGCGGACCGAGCTGGTCTCCGGATGGAACGTGGATCGTGGTGCAGGACCAGTACAACAACAGTCTCGAGCTCGTGCGCGCGTCGAACTTCGAGATACTACCGCTGACGAAACTGAATTTCACGCAGGCGTCATTCAAGCCCTGACGGTCGCGGTGCGCCTAGTGCGCAGCTGAACTCCGAAGGTGTGGCGTCGGGAATACGGATAGATTGCATAGAAGGCTGCCGCTTCGATCGGCTCCTTCGCATGCCCGCTCTTTCCGCAGTTCCGGCATTCCCTCATCACCGTTCATGCGACTCAGGCGACACTTCGCTCTCGCGGCATTCATGACACTCGCAACTTCGCCACTCGCCGCGCAGGAGCCCGACTGGTCCGCCGCGAGCAAGGAAACGCTCGCGCACCTTCAGACGATGATTCGCCTGAACACGGTGAATCCGCCCGGCAATGAGATGCAGGTCGCGAAGTTCCTCGACAGCACGCTCAAGGCGGCAGGCATCGAGACGCACCTCTTCGAGCCGGCGCCGGGCCGCGCCGCGTTCGTCGCGCGACTCAAGGGCAACGGCAGCAAGCAGCCTGTGCTCATCATGGGACACATGGATGTCGTCGGTGTGGAGAAGGCGAAGTGGACAGTCGATCCATTCGCCGCGGAGATCAAGGACGGGTACCTCTACGGCCGCGGCGCGATCGACGACAAGGGAATGCTCTCGGCGAATCTGGAAACAATGTTGCTGCTCAAGCGCAATGTGATCGACAAGGGTGGCTCACTTTCGCGCGACGTCATCTTCGTTGCCAATTCCGATGAAGAGCAGGGCGGCGACTTCGGAATGGGCTGGTTGATCGCGAACCATCCCGAGCTGATCAAAGCCGAATTCGCGCTCAATGAAGGAGGACGCACTCGCATCGTTGGTGGAAAGCGATTGTATGTCGCGGTGCAGAATACGGAGAAGGTGTCGCACGTCGTTGCCGTCACGGCGCATGGTCCGGGCGGGCACGCGTCAATTCCGCTCGAAGGCAACGTGATCTCGCGACTCGGCCGAGCGCTCGCGAGGCTCTCGACGCATACGGAGCCGCTCTATTTGACGGAGACGACGCGCGAATTCTTCTCCCAGCTGAGCCGCGTGTGGCAGAACAAGGAGGAGAAGCTCGCGATGGCGGATGTCGCGTCGACAGACTCGCGACGCCAGCAGCGCGGCGCGCGCGTGCTCGAGAAGATTCCGGTGTTCAACGCCGTGATTCG
>JBDUCR010000053.1:0-13363 GCA_040003345.1 bacterium | reverse complement strand
AGAAGAAGCAGGAAAATCCGCCGAATGAGAACGCCGACGAGTTCGCGACGAAGAATGGTCGCTTCTCCTGAAACGTCGTCTCGAAATCCGAAAGATTCACGACAGCGGGATCGACCTCGACCTGGCCGAAGTCCGGATTCACCGTTGCGTCGAGTGTGAGGCTCGACGTGATGTTGTACTTGATGTCGCCGCCGACTCGGCCGGTCATCTCCTGCTTGCTCCGAAATGGGTCGCCCGCGGCCGGTAGCGCGAAACTGCTCTTGGAGACGACATACGGCATCAGCTCGAGCTGACGTGGCTGCTCCGTGAGCGCGAGTCCTTCGATGGTGCCGAAGTAGCCGGGGCCGCCGGACTCGTTGTTCCTCCAGAAGGCCCACATGTCCTGTTCGTTGCGACGCGCAAGCGTGCGCCAGATCTGTAAGCCCCACGCCTGCACGGAATCGCGCGGAAAGCGCAGCTGCGAGAGCGGAATGCGGAACTCCGCCGTCCAGCCGAGCGAGTCGATGTTCGCCGCGCCCTCCCACACGGGATCATACGATGCGTCGCCGTTGATATGATCGCCCTTGACGCCGAGTGGGTTGAGCTCGAACCAGACGCGCGTCTGTCGGTCGTGATAGGGATCGAGCACGAGTGCGATCTTGTCCGATGCGTTGTCATCGAGCAGTTGATCGCGACGCACCAGTAGCTTGCGTACGGCTTTGCCGCCCTGCGAATCGAACATGCGTGCGCCGATGTAGATGGCGCTCGCGTCGTACAAGATGCGAAGCTCGGTGCGCTCGCTTGGTGCCTTTGCTTCATCCGGCACCTGCTGATGGAGATCGCTGATCACCTCCGCGGTACTCCAGGCGGCGTCGTCGAGCTTCCCGTCGATGACGACTGGCTCTCGACGCATCGCGGCATGTGCAACGGGTCGCGCGTCACTCCCTGATGTAGGAGTGGTCTGCTGCGCTTGCATCGGCGAAGCGACGAAGGTCAGTGCCAGCCCCAGGACGACAGCCAGACTACGGGGCACGAGCAGTCGGGCAAGGAGGATGAGAGGCATAGCGCGGTAGGTGGGTTTACGACTTCGACACCCGAACCCACCGAACGGTTGGGAGGGATGACTCTATCGCGGACCCTTCTCGTACTTCGGATCCGCGTTGTATGCGATCGAGTCGCCCTTCGGAATAGAGATCCACTGCCATGGAGTATCGGCAGTGAGCCGCGCGATCAACACCAGCTGCCCTACGTGATAGGCGACATGCGCGGACGAGCGGCACAGCGCCGCGTGTACACTCAATGGTTGTCCACGGATCGTCACCACGCGCGAGAGGTCGGCATCGGTGAGCGCGTTGAGCTGCGCTTCGAGCACGGACCAGCCGGCGTTCCACATCTCTCCCACTTCGGCGCGCGTGCACTCGCGGTTCTCGAATTCCTCGTCGCGATTGCGCCACGGCTTCTCGCCATCGGTTGTGAGGAAGTCCGTAAAACGCGACTTGAGATTCCCACTCATGTGCGCAACGATCATTGCAGCGGAGTTGCCATCCGGTGCATGGATCACGTTCAGCGCGCGCGCCGGAGTCTGCGCAAGCGCTTTCTCGCCGATCTTTCGGTAGCGATTGTATTCGTCGACCAGGTCGGCGATCATGGCGCTGCCGTTGTGCGAGCCTGAATCGCGCATCATCGCATGGGCTCCGCGTAGCGGGCGGCCACTTCGGCAGCCAGTGCAAGCGCCGTCGGATGACGAGGCTCGTAGAGCCCGACTTCGACGCCACCGGGAATGCGAATCGCCGTGAGCTTGCCCCAGCGCTGTTCACTCACCGAGCGTGTCACCTCGATATGGGGTTGCAATTCAGCGAGAGTGCTCTCGAGGTTGTCGCACATGAGATACATGTCCGGCGCGTGCTCCTCGTCTGTAGGATGGATCGCCAACTCGGCGGGCGGCATCGCGAAGATGAGCCAACCGCGTCCCGCGTCGACAGATTGCATCTTGAGCACGTCGCGAAAAAATGTGCGCGTCGCGTCGGGGTCGCTGGAGTACAGTAGCGCGTGCATACCTGTGATCATGCGTAGCTCCGCAAAATTCGGCCTCGGGGAAAATACAGATTTCGCTGTTGATGGAAAGCGATGCATGGAATGATGCGCGCACGCTGCCGCCGGTTGTGGGTCGACCGTCGCCACGTCACAGCTCGACGTTCATTCGACGGAGCAATCTCGCCCAGCGCGGATCGCTGTGCAGCGGATCGAATGCAGGCGTGACCTTGATGGTGCGCATCTGCGCTGCGCGCTGATCGAGCCCCCGCTCGAGCCAGCGAAACGCGGCGTCCATGTCGCCCAGCGCGACGAATGCTTTCGCGACCGGCACGGGCGGCAGATAGCGTCGCGGTGGTTCAGCGAGCAGCGCGCTGAGCAGGCGCGCTGCAGAATCGCGTTGGCCCGTTGCTGCAAGGCCGAATGCGATTTGTGCAGAGTCGCGTCCTCCGTTGAGCGCCGCCGCTCGGCGAAACGCGGTGAGTGCCGACGCATAGTTGTGTTGCTGTAGATACGCGTCGCCGATCTGAAGATGCGCGGCAGTGAACTCCGGACTCAGCTCGACGGCCGATTGGAGGAACGGCAGCGCAACGTCCGGGCGATGTGCCGACACATACGCGCGCCCCAGCTGCATGCGCACCGGCGCCGAGAGCGGATCGAGAATGCGCGCCTGCGTGAGCCGAGCGATCGCCTCGGCGAAGTGCCCTCGATTCAGCAGATGGATGCCATGATACAACTGCGCCGTCGCATATCCGGGGTCGAGTTCCACAGCGCGCGCGAGCTCCCTGTCCGCCGCTGCCGCATCCCAATCGAAGGCCTCGAGAATGTTGCCGAGTGCGGTGTGCGCTTCGGCGAGAGTAGGGTCCAGCCGGATCGCTATGGCGGCGGCTGCGCGCGCACGAGGCAGCTCATCCCGCGGTGGACTGTCACCCAGAAGCACGAGAAGTACACGAGCGTCGGCCAGTCCGGCGTATGCCTGCGCGAACGTGGAGTCGTTGGCAACAGCCTGCTCGAAGTAGCCGACAGCGCGGCGCAAGTCGCCTGGCGTGCGACGTCCTGCAAAGTATCTCCCCTTGAGATACTGCTCATATGTCGCGAGGTCGCGGACGCGCACACCGTCGACTTGCACCACCCGGCCTCCGAGAGTCGGCAGGAGCGCATTCGTGATGGCGTGGGCAATCTCCCCTTGCACCGCAAATACGTCCGCGAGCTTGCGGTCGTACGTCTCTGCCCAGATTACGCCGTTGTCGCGCGCGCTCACGAGTTGCACCGTCACTCTAAGGCGGTCACCCTCGCGTCGAACACTTCCCTCGAGCACCGAGCCGACGCCAAGTGTGTCCGCGATGGTGCGAACGTTGAGACCGCGACCCTTGAGCGCGAACGCCGAGGTGCGTCCGGTGACGCGGATCCCTGACACCTTGCTCAATGCGCTGATCAGCTCGTCGGTGAGTCCATCGGCGAAGGGCTCGTCGGAAGATGCACCGTCAGCGTGCGCGAATGGCAGCACCGCTATCGACGTACGTGCCGCTACGGCGGGCGCTGATGTCGTGGTCGCGACGGTTCGCGACGATGCTGTGCGTTCCCTCCAGGCGCCGTAACCGCCGATTCCGGCGAGGAGCAGGACACCGCTCGCGAGCACGCGAGCAGTCCATTTTTTTCGATGCGGCGCGCGACCTGGCTCCGCGGTGGGGACATGTGTGCCCTCTGACACCGAAATATCGACCTGCTCCGCGTTGTCCTGGGCTGGAGCAATGCTATGCGAGACCGGCGCGGCTGCGGCGACGGGCGCCGGATCGGGTTCGCGCGTCAGCTCGGCTCTCAGGTTGTCGACTGCCGCCGACCACTCGGCGCCGGGCGCGACACCGAGCTCCTCGCGGAGAAGCGCTTCGTGCACACGTGCGACGCGCAGGGCGTGAGCGTGACTCCCGGCGAGCCGGAGTGCCTCAAGAAGACGAAGGCAAGCCGCCGTGTCGAGTGGATCGATGCCGACATGCGCCTGACGCCACCGAACTGACGCAGCGCGATCTCCTCGTGCCGCGGCCGCGGTAGCAAGCGCATCGAGCGCGTTCGCGTGCGCCAGTGCACGCCGGGCGCGCTCGGCCGATGCCCAGCGCTCGAAGTCGCCAGCGGCGGGCACGTAGAATCCATCCAGGAATGGTCCAGCGTAAAGCGCCACTGCGCGCTCATTGTCGTCCTGCCTGATTGCGGCAGCGTGGTCAGCGACATCGCTCTCGATCAACTCGGGATTCAGGCGGAGACTGGCAACGCCAAGAAACAGCGTGTCGCTTCGCAGCTCGCGGCGCAGCGCCGAGAGCGCATCGTCGAGCGAGTGTCGCGCGCGTTCGGGATCCGCCTCAGGCCAGAGAAGCGCCATCAGCCTGTCGCGACTCAGGGCACCGTCGGCGGCAGCAAGCAACGCAAGGAGCGCCAGACGACGGCGTTGAGTAGCGGGTCCCGCGTAGGGCGCGCCGTCACGCTCGAGTGTCAGTCCGCCAAATGTCCGCAATCGGAACATCGACCACCCGCGCCAATGCGCGACAGCGGGAAAACAATGCCGCAGTCGTGAATGCCGAGGATCGGCCGGGGCCGCGCCGAGGATCCGCCGACGCCTCGGGCCTAACCTGCTCCCCGTTCACCATGGCACAACCGCGCTACGCACCATAACCCGAGGATCCAATCATGACCAGTCATTCGCGCGCTATCGATGACCGCACGCGCAACGTCTTCGCGAATCGCACAGCGTCAGTTCACCGCGCACTAACCTTCCCTGCGGCCGCCGTCGCATTCGCGTTGCTGTTCGGAGCCTGCAATCGCTCGACGCCGACCGAGGTGCAGTCGTCCCAACCGGGCATGTCGAGCGACGCACATACGCCGATGAGCGCATCCTCCTACGTCGCGACGCAAAGGGGCGACGTGGCCGGGGTGACGGCTGTGGTCACCGCATGGGATGCTGCGTGGAACGCCGGCAACGCCAATGCGTTGGCCGCGACCTTCACCGAAGACGCGGAGTTCATCAACGGCCGCGGACAGCTCGCGCTTGGGGCAGCCACGATCAGAGCGAATCACACTGCGTCGCTGGCTGGCGTGTTCAAGGGAAGCCACACACAGGGCACTATTCGAAAAATCACGTTCCTGAGCGACAACGCTGCCGTAGTGGACGTCGACAACGATGTGACCAACTTCACCGCGCTTCCTCCCGGAACGGTGCCGACCCGACCCGGCGTGCAAAGCGGACGGCACAAGCGCATCGTGGTGAAGCTGGGCAGCACGTGGCGCGTGAAGGAGATGCAGCTCACCAGCATCCTGCCAGCGGCACCGCCGGTGCCGTGAGTCGCGATGACATGCGCTCTCCGGCCCGACGCGGACAAACGCGTCGGGCCGGCGTGGTCGGTCGCGGCCCGATCCGTCTCGAGCCCGACGGACGCACTACCTTGCGAGATGAAACTCTGGGTCGACGCCGACGCGGCACCGCGCGACGTAAAGGAGATCGTATTCCGCTCGGCGGAGCGACTTTCGCTCGCAACGATACTCGTGGCGAACCAGCGCATTCAACTGCCGCTCGGATTGCGATTCGTGACTGCCGAGCGTGTCGATGGCGGACCTGATGTAGCTGACCGTCACATCGAGGCTGCCGCCGAATCCGGTGATGTCGCGATCACGGCGGACATTCCGCTGGCAGCGGCGCTTGTGCGAAAAGGCGTCGCCGTGCTGGACCATCGCGGCCAGGAGTTCACTGCGGAGAATGTGGGCGAGCGATTGTCCGTGCGTGACTTCATGGCCGATCTCCGTTCGGGCGGAGTGGAGACCGGCGGGCCGAAAGGCTACAGCACGCGCGACAAACAGGCATTCGCGTCAGGGCTCGACCGCATGCTCACACGTGCGCTGCGAAGCCGCTGACTACTTTCGGCTGCGCGTGACGACGCGTGACTACTCGCCGGCTACGCCGTCCGCTTGTTCTTCCTGTACTTCACCGTCGGGAACGTCGGGTAGTCCATCCTGGCGACGCTGCAACCGCTCCTGCCGCTTGTCTTCCTTCTTCTTTTTTCGGTCGAGCTCCTTTCTGCGTTTTTCGAAATCGTAGTTTGGTTTTTTTGCCACTGGCGATGCTTGCTCCATTCGAACTGCAGAGACTGCAAGGAACTACGCGTCAATCGCACGGCGTGCGACGTGCCGCAAGATAGCGTCGCGAGCAGGTTCGTGCGTCGAATTCTGGGTCGCCGCACCTGCGGTCTCGCTCGCACGAGAGTGAGAACGGCGCTACCCTCAAAAAAAACGCGACGACGCCCGTGAGCGTGGCCGCGAAGTGAAAGTGGACCGGAGTGCTGCCGCAGGCACCGCCGAGCATCCTTGGGGGGGCCTCGTACTTCGTGCGCAATCGGCGCTGCGGCAGCAACTCAGGTGCGCCGTTGAAAAGCACGACCCGCGCCAGCGGCGCCCGCCTGACTTCGCCGAGTTGCGAGATGGGTCGACCATCCGCTCACAACCGCGTAGGTCGTTCTATGGTGAGGACTTGCGGCCTACTTCGCAACCCGTACGTAGTCGGCGAGCGACAGCTTACGGAAGCGTACGGCTGTCGCATACGCGCGACACATTGTCGCGCGCCGCACTACAACGCTGGCGCGCGAACCGGTTCACGAGCTCCGCCGCGCAACACCGGGCGCCAACGCGCGGTCGAGCAGCGTGATCTTCTGCCAGATCTTGTTCGAGAAGCCGTTCGCCAGCGTCTCGATCTCGTTGACAGCGGCAAGTACTACGGGGTCCGTAAAGTGCTGGGCGAACAACGCCGACACCTTGCTCGCGAGCGACAGGAGCTCACTGCAGTAGTCGAGGTAGCGCCCGAGCTCGGGCGGCGAGATCGTCCGCTCCGGCGACGACGCCGTATCCGACCGACCGGAGAGCACCTGCTCCGGATCTTTCGTCAACTGATGCATATCGACGATATGCACGACGCTCCGAAGTTCATGCAGGCTCGCGAGCGCGCGTTTACGCTTGAGCCGCATCTCCACCGTGACGAGAAAGAAGACGGCGACCCCGAGGAACACGACATCGTTGATCGACGCGTCGACCGCCTGCACGAAATCCGCGAGGCGATCAACGCGCGTTGGCAAATGCACGGTCGTCGCCATGACGCCGAGTGTACCGAAGATCGCGATGATCGCGAACCCCACGCCGATGCGGAGCGGCCAGTTGGGGCGGCGCAGATACGCTATGCAATCCGCCGACTCCTGAGCGAGCGCTAACAACTCCGCGCCGACTCTGCCAAGACCCGATCCGGGAAACCGTTCCTCGATGCGATCACGCAATCGCGCGATCGTCGCAACGATCTGTGCGTCGTCGAGCTGGCGATAGCGGACGATCTCGTCGGACACGTTGGGCAGTGTCATCTGCTCCGGCCGTTCATCACCACCCACTCACGGGCGAGCATCGCGTACATGACGATATCCTCGAATCGATTCCACTTTCTGATTGTTTCGCGATGCAATCCCTCGTGCTGCATACCGAGCTTCTGCATCACACGTCCCGATGCGGGATTTCGTTGAAGGTGCTGCGCTTGCAGGCGATGAACGTGCAGCGGTCCAAACGCCAGCGCGATGATCTCGCGCGACGCTTCGGTGCAGTAGCCCATGTTCCAGAATGGAACGGCAATCCAGTAGCCCAGCTCTGCACGCTCGTGCTCGCGCGCGATGACGAGTCCGACGGCGCCATACAGCGCGCCACTTTGCCGGTCCGTGATTGCATACGTCACGCCCGTTCCCGCTTCCCACGCGGGCTGATGCGATGCAATCCACTTCTCGGCAGCTCCGTCAGGATAGGGATGCGGAACGTTGAGTGTGGTGTCGGCGACTTCTCTCGCGCCCGCGAGCTGTTGCACGCGCTGTGCGTCGACCAGCTGGAATGGCCTAAGCGTGAGGCGGCTCGTGTTCAACGTGGGCTGCAACGCCATCGGTCGTCTCCGTCGTCAGGGCTCCACTCGGCGACGAGCTGCGCAGTCGCTCGAGCAAAGCATAGCCGGCCGGCCACGCGCCCAGACCGCTCGCGCTGTTGATGTGGCCGGCCCTCCCAATGGAGACGAGCTCACTCCCCCATTCGTCAGCATATCGCCGCGCCGTAGACATCGTTACATAAACGTCGTCTTCGCTGGCGACGACGATGCTGGGAAACGGCAGGCGCTCGAGTGGCACTGGCGAGAAGCCGGTTGGACCCACTGGATAGCTCGGACCGTCCGGGTCCGAAGGCGCGACGAGGAGCGCGCCGACGATGCGCGCCAGATGTTCCTTCGGTGCGACGCGGACCCAATGCGACACCAGCGCGCACGATGAGCTGTGCGCCACGAGCACTGCATTCGATTCAAGATTCTTCACGGCATCATCGAGCGTTGCGACCCAATCCGAGCACGCGGGCGATTCCCACTCCGCCTGCTGGAGTCGAACGCACGTGGCGTCCAACCGTTCCCACAGGCTCTGCCAATGCTCGGGGCCGGAGTTGGACAGCCCCGGTAGAATGAGCGTCGTCGTCATGTCAGGTCATGTTACGTCGATGAAAATTGCGCCGTCCTCGACGCTCAGTAACACGCCCGCCGCTGTCGCCGCTTCCCCGAGCGCAGCGTCGAGCATCACTACTGGATCGGCGCTTACGTCGAGCCGCCGCATGAGGCCATCGCCCTTCTTCGGACCGGCGGTGATGGTGATCTTGAGCCCGCGTCGCTTGCACTTCACGGTCATCCCATCGGACAGCGTTGCATTCATCGGCTTGATGAACGCGTCGACGTAGTGCGCGCCGATGCCTGACTTGTCGCCTGTCTGCGCCGGAAGCTTGTCCAGCGCTGCGGCACTGACGTCGCACAGCTTCTGCTTCATGGTTGCTCGCTGAAATACTGGTCCATGGCGATCCGGAATGCACGAATGTGCTCCGGCGTGCTACCGCAGCAGCCGCCGATGATGCTGGTTCCTGCTTCGAGCAGCGGCACGACACCACGCACCATCTGCTCGGGCGTTTCGTCGTACACAACCTTGAGATTAACGAGACGCGGAAGCCCCGCGTTGGGCTGCGCCATGACCGGAAGCCCCGTCGTTTGCTTGTAGCGCTCGACGGCCATCCGTGCCCACTGCATGTCCATGCCGGTACCGCAGTTGAGCGCGGCGATATCGGCGCCGGCGTCCTGCATGAACTCCGCGGCGCGCTCCGGATCAACTCCCATCATCGTGCGAAAGGTCGAGCCGTCGAGCGTGACATCATACGCGAGCGATCCGATGATGCACGCAGCACCGGCTTCCTTCGACGCGGCGATGGCGAGGCCCAGCTCCTCGAGTCCGGTCTGCGTCTCGATGATGATCGCATCAGCACCCGCATCCACGAGAGCACTCGCCTGCTCGACGAACGCAGCGCGAACCTGATCTTCCGTGAAATCGCCATACGGCTCCATCAGCCCACCGAACGGGCCGATGTCGCCCAGCACATAGCCGTCCCGATTGCCGAATGCCTGGCGCGCGATGTCGACAGCCGCCGCATTGATGGCGCGAACGTCACCGGCATACCCGTGGCGATTCAACATGATGCGCGAGCCGCCAAAGGTGTTCGTGATGATGCAATCCGACCCTGCGTCGGCGTAACGACGCTGGATCTCGAGCACCTTCTCCGGCTGTGTAAGATTCCACGCCTCGCCGCAGTTGCCTTGCTCGAGCCCGGCGAACATGAGCTGTGTGCCCATGGCGCCGTCACCAAGCAGCGGTCCGTCCTTGAGCGCGTCCAGCAACGACTTCTTCATCGACTTTGAAACTGAGGCGGAAGGGAAAGCTCGTTTAGCTGCTTTTCGCGCTGCACGAGTGCGTAGTGAATCGTCTCGAGCACGGCTCCCCACTTCTGCTGCCGGCTCTCGTTCTCGCAGTAGCAGGTTGGCCCGGTGGAGGCTCGGCGCCATGACAGCACGTCGTTCAACGGCTGCCCAAGCAGCGGCCTCTCACTCTCGATCGACGCCATGAGCTGTGGTGCGCCGCTCTTGTATCGGCACATCAATGTGTACCCGTCGTCGCCAGCCACGGGTGCGCACTCCTGCGAGAGAATGCGGTATCGATCGTCGCGAGCACCAATCTTCACGTGATACTGAAATGCGAGCGCATGACCCAGGTTGTTGCACGTCGTGCCATCGTAACGGAACTGTGCGTCGAAAGTGCCGTCGTCGTTGTGTACGAGCGACAGTCGCTCCGACACCCATCGACGAAGCGCCTTCACGTTGACCGAATACTTTGCATCGCCGTCGAGTGGCTGGCCGCGTGGCGTATATGACAACGTGTCGCTGACCGGCCGCATCGACTCCACTTCCGATCGCCGGCGCGGACGCAGATACGGCGCGCGCCGGTATTCGCAGCCGGACAGCGTGCAATTCTGACAGGGCGTGAGATCGCTGAGCTTCCGCACGCGATCGGTCTGTCGCGTCAATCCGAACACCGCAAGCAACGACTTCTTTGGCCGCAGCATGCCGGAATCGAGTACGTGCACTGCGCCCGGCACGGGGAGCATGGCGTGTCGCGCGATAAGTTCGAGAAGACGCGACTGATCAGCGATGTCCCACTCCGGATATCCGGGACTGTAGTGCGGCAACACAGCAAGTGACTCCGCATCCGCAGATGCACAGAGCCGCGCGCCTGCCATCATGACGAGATGCTCGACGACCGCGGAGCCGTAAACTTCGAGGAAGAAATACTCGTCGGGTTTTTCGTCCTGCCAGCGCCGGTGTGCCTCGCGTTCGATTTCTTCACCCGCACTCACGGCCACGAGCACCACACTCTCCGCGTCGGCGTCGCGCAGCATCGCGAGCAATCGCTTGCTCGCGAACGGCACGCCGTCGATGACAATTGCATCGTCGTGAATGTCGAGACTCTCGGACTGCCGCGCATACACCCATGGCCGGCCATGCTCGGCATACCAGCCGCGTGCTTCATTCGACAACTCGAGTGCGCGCTCCTCGAGCTCGCGCTCGCGAGGGTAGCCGAGCAGCCGCTGGTATTCCGTGGTCTGCACGTTCGTGTCAGGGCTCGTGTCGGAAATGAAGATCATCCCGACGTCCCCTGATGCTCGGCGGTCTGCACCGGCTTGAACTGGCACCCCTCGACGAAGTAATCGAAGAACTGCGGATGCGTTTCGAGACGGCAATGCACGACACGACGCACCATCTCCTCGAGCTCGCGTCGTTTCGTCATCGAGAGCAGCGCCATGCATGCGCCTTCGATGGCTGCGTTGCCGACCTGCACGATCTTCTCCGCAGCGATGTTGGGGATGAGCCCGATGCGCTTCGACGCCTCGATCGCGAGATGACGCCCGAAGCCACCCGCAAGATAGAAGACGTCGATGTCGTCGAAGGCGATGCCGTATTCATTGAACACGACCTGCAGTCCGGCGACGTTCGCGCCCTTCGCCTGCGCAAGCTCGTTGACGTCACTCTCGGTGAAGAAAATTCCACGCTTGGCGTCGAGTGTGTAACGGTCGACACCGTCGTCGAAGCGACCCATCTGGTTCATCCGTCCCGTTCGCAACAACTCGCTCATCAGATCCATGAGCCCGGATCCGCAGATTCCCTCCGGCTCGACATTGCCGATGACGCCGAGAGTGAAGGTACCGTCGTCGTTGATGGCAACGTTCTCGATTGCACCGTCGAGACCAGGCATGCCGCACGCGATCGCGCCACCTTCGAACGCCGGACCGGCGGGACACGACGCGGCCATGATGCGGTGTCGATTGCCAACGATCAACTCCGTGTTCGTCCCGATGTCCATCAACGCGACGAGACGCTCTTCGTTCGCGAGATCGATCGCGAGCATGCACGCCGCAGCGTCGGCGCCAACGTGTCCGCTGATCACCGGCGCGCCGTACACGCGCGCCTTCGGGTGAATCGGCAGCAGTGAGCGACGTCCCGTGCTCACCAGACTCGTCGTCGTACGCTTGCCGTCCGCCATCTCGATCTCGGTGATCGACTGATATGGATTCTGGCCGATCGAATAGACGCTCTGCCGGAAGAAGATGTCGCGCATCGTCGCGTTGCCGACGACGACCATCTCGTAGATCGTGTGCGGATCGACAGGAAACGCCTCGATCGCGTGCGTCAGATAGCCGGCGAGCGTGCGCATCAACAGATAGCCGGAGTGTCCGGTGTCATAGTGAATGCGCGACATCACGTCAGAGCCGCCAAAGCGCTGCGGATTCTCGAACGACGCGTCCGCGACCAGCTCACCCGTCTCGAGATCAAGCAGGCGCATCACGATGGTCGTCGTGCCGAGGTCCATCGCGATTCCGTGAATCGGACCAGTCGAGCGCGCGATC
The DNA here is from genome assembly GCA_040003345.1 of bacterium. Taxonomy (GTDB): domain Bacteria; phylum Gemmatimonadota; class Gemmatimonadetes; order Gemmatimonadales; family Gemmatimonadaceae; genus AG11. Next base: position 1,039 of record JBDUCR010000053.1, on the reverse strand, counting down.
TCAATTCCGTCAATGAGAATGCGATCGTCATCGCGCGTCACTGCGGGCTCGAGCTTCCACGGCTGAGCGCTTACGGGGAGACCGAGTGCATGACGCTCGATCTTCATCTGTCCACGACGCATCGTATGACAGACCACAGCGCCGCGATCGTTCACGATGCGGCTCTGGCACGAGAGCCGAAAACGTCCATCGAGATGCGACTCTGGCGTAGTGCGCGGCGACAGCGAGTGCATTCCCTCCGTGACCTCGACGATGCACTCCTTGCACTTTCCATTCTTGATGCACGACGTCGGCACGTGCACGCCGATCGACTCGGCGTAGTCGAACAACGACTGGGAATCGTCGGTGGCGTCAGTGGTGATGCCGTTTATCGTGAGCGTCGAACGCATCTACCAGTTCGCCTTCGCCTCCAACTCGGCGATCACCGCCAATGCCACGTCATGCGCGGAGCCGTCGCGTTCTTCGTCGTCACTCCACTTCCACTCGGCGGTGTAGGCGTCAGCGCCAGTGATGCCGCGCTTCTGCGCGAGCGCGTCGATGCGTAGCGCGAATTTCGGCGGCAGCTCCATACTGACGTCGTTTCCCGCGTCGTCTTCGGCGCGTACCTGCGATGGCACTTCCTGCCAGTAGAGGATCTTGTACGTCGATCGCTTTCCGATCGCGGTTGGTGAAGGCACGTTCCGCTCGCGTGGGGCGACGGCCGGGAGGGTTGCTTCTGCGTCCTTGCCAGACGCAAGGCGCAGAAAGAGATCAACCGCCGCCGATGCATTCTGTCCGTAGCCGTCCGCGCCAATCTCGTCGGCGAACATCTGGCTGATCGGTGCGCCACCGATCGCCATCTTGATCTCGCCTCGCCCCGCCGCCTCGAAGCCGTCGATGACCGTCTTCATGTACGTCATCGTCGTCGTCAGAAGGGCGCTCATGCCGATGATCTTTGGATTCACCCGGTCAGCGGCGGCCATGAACTTCTCGACACTCTGATCGACGCCGATGTCGTACACCTCGAAGCCCGCGCCCTCGGCCATCATGCACACGAGAT
>JBDUCR010000364.1:0-13377 GCA_040003345.1 bacterium | reverse complement strand
CTCCATCCTGCTGGCAGGCGTGCAACCAGTTTAGAATGTGCGTGTGAAAACAATGGCGGGCGACTTGGGAAGTCGCCCGCCATTGTGCAACCACTCGCCAGCCTGAGTTCAGATGTCCAGGTTCGATGCGAACTTGGCGTTGGCCTCGATGAAGATGCGGCGCGGTTCGACCTCGTCGCCCATCAGCGTGCGGAACGCTTCATCGGCCATCACGGCGTCATCGACGTTCACTTTGAGCAGCGTGCGCGTGTTCGGATCCATGGTGGTGTCGAAGAGCTGATCGGCGTTCATCTCGCCGAGTCCTTTGTAGCGCTGGATGTTGAGCCCAGCCTTGCCGTCGGGGGAGAGTCGCTTGGCGATGACGTCGCGCTCCTTGAGGTCGAAGGCGTAGTACGCCTCCTTGCCCTTGGCGACGCGGAAGAGCGGCGGCTGCGCGATGTAGACGTAGCCCGCTTCGATGAGCTCCGGCATCTGCCGGTAGAAGAACGTCAGCAGAAGCGTGCGGATGTGCGCGCCGTCGACGTCGGCGTCCGTCATCAGGATGATCTTGTGGTAACGCGCCTTGGTGACGTCGAACTCGTCCTTGATGCCCGTGCCGATCGCGGTGATGATCGTCCGGATTTCTTCGTTCGACAGCACTTTGTCGATGCGTGCTTTTTCAACGTTGATGATCTTGCCACGCAGCGGCAGGATCGCCTGGAACTCGCGACGACGTCCCTGTTTCGCGGAGCCACCTGCCGAGTCGCCCTCGACGAGGTAGATCTCGCAGAGCGCGGGATCGGTGGACTGACAGTCGGCGAGCTTGCCGGGCAGATTGCCGACGTCGAGCGCGCTCTTGCGACGTGTGAGGTCGCGTGCCTTTCGTGCCGCCTCGCGTGCACGCGCCGCCGACATGGCCTTGTCGATCACGATGTTGGCCGTGCGCGGGTGCTCCTCGAGATAGCTCGCCAGCCACTCATTCACGACAGTCTTCACTGCCGACTCGACTTCAGAGTTGCCGAGCTTGGTCTTGGTCTGACCCTCGAACTGTGGCTCCTTGACCTTGACGGACAACACGGCGGTGAGGCCTTCGCGCACGTCGTCGCCGGACAGCACGGTCTCCTTGTCTTTCTTGGAGAGCGACGACTTCTGAATGTATTGGTTGATGACGCGCGTGAGCGCGCTCTTGAAGCCGGTGAGGTGCGTGCCGCCTTCGTGCGTGTTGATGTTGTTGACGAAGGAGAAGACGATGTCCTGATAGCCATCGTTGTACTGCATCGCGAGCTCGATGCCGACGTCGTCCTTCATGGTCTCGAGATAGACGACTTCCTGATGCAGCGCCTTACGATTGAGATTCAGGTGCTGCACAAACTCACGGAGGCCGTTTTTCGCGAGGAACGTCTCCTCCTTTTCTTCACCGAGGCGCTCGTCCTTGAGCGTGATGGTGACGCCCTTGTTCAGGAACGAGAGTTCGCGGAGCCGAGACGCCAGCGTGGTGTAGTTGTAGACGAGCTCTGTGAAGATCAGGTGGTCTGGCTTGAACCAGATCTTGGTTCCCACCTTCTTCTTGCCGACTTCGCCGAGCACTTTGAGCTTGGTCTGCGTGTCGCCCCGCATGAAATCCATGTAGTACTCTTTGCCATCGCGCCACACCCACACCTTGAGGATCTCGGAGAGGGCGTTCACGACGGACACGCCAACGCCGTGCAGGCCTCCGGAGACCTTGTACGAGTCCTTGTCGAACTTGCCACCGGCGTGCAGAACGGTCATCGCGAGCTCGACACCCGGAATCTTCTCGATGGGATGGATGTCGACGGGAATGCCGCGTCCGTTGTCTTCCACCTCGATGGAGTTGTCCGCGTGGATGATGACGCTGACGCGGTCTGCAAACCCGGCAAGCGCTTCATCGATGGAGTTGTCGACGACTTCGTAGACGAGGTGATGCAACCCTCGCTCGGACGTCGAGCCGATGTACATGCCCGGGCGTTTGCGAACTGCCTCGAGGCCTTTCAGTACAGTTATCTGGCCCGCGCCATACTCGCCGTTCGCAGGCTTGTCGTTCGGTTTGGTCATCAACTCCACTCGAAAATGTGCCGAGAATACCTACCGAACAGGAGCCGAAACAAGGCCCCCGTTACAGACTTGCAAATCTACACTATTTACCGGCTGAATGCAACAGAAATTGTGCCGCGTAAGCCGTTGCACTATAACGACTTGGGCGGTTGGCAAATCTGATGCATCGATTGGCCGGAAATGCGGGTAGGAAAGGCGTTGTTCGGACTGCTTAGAATCGGATTTTACGGATACAGCCGATGTTAACGGATACTGCCTTTAGATGATTTCTGAACGGTGGAATGACTCTCTGCGAACTCACTCCAAAAAATGCTGTTGCGATCCTGATCCGCGTAAATCCGCGCAATCCGTCTGATCCGATCCTATCAGTAGCTCTTCCTCGCCGAACAACGCGCATCACGCCCATCTACGCAATTCTTATCCCCGCCGCAGCAACCACCGAATCTTCTTCACGGCAATGCGATCGGGCTTCGCGTTCAAAGCACGCAACAGCTCGGGCTCCATCAGCGAAAGCTCCATCATCCACGCATTCGTCGCCACATACACGAACAACGTTCCGTCCGCGGCGATCGATTGCGGCTCGGTCACATTCGCAATCTGTGCTCCGACCAGCGCACTCCATTCCGGAATGATTCCCGCCTGCTCCACTCGCCCGGCAATGCCCGCGCTCTCCAGCACGTTTGCGAGCACGTCGCCGAACATCTCCGGTTTCTTCTTCTTCGGCGGAGTCATGCCGCACCTGCGTGTCTGCCCGTTTCATCACCAGTCACGACACCATCCGCGATGTGCCAACGGGAAAGCTGCGTGAGCGCCGGCGGAATGTCGCTCTCGCGCGGCACCGTCAACACCGTCTGCCCCATCGACTGCTCGGCCAACAACTCGAGAATGCGCGACGACCGATGCACGTCGAGCTCGGCGAAGGGATCGTCGAGCAACAACATCGGTGCGACGCCGAGTCGCTCGCGCAGCGTCTCGCCCTCGAGCAATCGCAGTGCGATCGCGCCAGTACGCTGCTGCCCCGCCGATCCGAATGCGCGTAGCTCGCGTCCGCCGAGCAGCAAGGCCAGATCGTCGCGATGCGGACCCGTGTGCGTGAGACAGCGCCGGATGTCGAGCGAGCGACGCTCCTCGAGCCCCTTGGCTAGAGTGCTCGCCACAGCTGGCAGCGTGCGTTCCGGCGGCTCGAGTTGCGACGCATATCGCAGCGACACTTTCGTCTGCTCGCCGATCGCCTGACACACCGTCGCGAATCTCGGCGCAGCGCGTTCCGCCCACTGCACACGCTCGAGCCATAACACCGCGCCATGCTCGGCAAGCGGTGCTTCCCATACGGCAATGCGTTGCTCCGCTTTTGCTCCGGCGGACTTCATGGCATCGCGAAGTGCTGCGTTGCGCTGCGCGAGCGCGTGACGATAGCGCTGCAGCGCGAAGAGATAGGGGCGCGACGACAGCGCGAGCAAAATGTCGAGATAGCGACGCCGGGCACTGGGCGCGCCCGCAACGAGTTCGACGTCGGCAGGCGAGAAGAGCACGCACGGCAGAGCGCCGAGCCCGTCGCTCAATCGCTGCGGCTCGGAGCCGCCAAGCTTGAGCCGCTTGCGTCGGCCCTGCCGCTCGAAGCCGGCGGAGATTTCGTGATTCGCGCCACCGTCGGCGTGGGCGGACACGTGGAAGCCCGCCGCGCCGAATCGAACGACGTCCACATCGCGCGCGCCACGCACGGAGCGCAGCAGGTGCAGATAGTAGATCGCCTCGAGAAGATTCGATTTCCCCTGGCCGTTGTCACCGATGACGACGACGCCAGCGGAGGGAAAGGCGATATCGAGGCGAGCCAGGTTGCGGAAGTCTCGCACCGCGAGGGAGCGCAGAACGACGCGAGCGTCCGCCACGTTCGTCACGCGCCCGTGAATGTCGCCGGCCGCTTCTCGAGGAAGGCGCGCATTCCCTCGGCCTTGTCGGCTGTGGCCGAGAGCATTCCGAAGTACGACGCTTCAAGAGCGATGGCGTCGTCGAGTCCCATGTCGAGCCCGCGATCCACGGCTTCGATGCACAGGGCAACAGCGAGCGGGCCTTGTGCGAGAATCGTCGTCAGCGTTGCACGCGCTGTCTCGATCAGCGACTCCGCGCTCACGACGCGATTCACGAGCCCGATGCGATACGCTTCGTTCGCGTCGAGCATGTCGCCGGTGAGGAGCAACTCGAGCGCGCGTCCCTTGCCAACGAGCCGTGGCAATCGCTGTGTGCCGCCGTATCCCGGCACGATGCCGAGCTTCACTTCAGGCTGCCCGAACTTTGCCTTCTCCGATGCGATTCTGATGTGACACGACATCGCGAGCTCGCAGCCGCCGCCGAGTGCGAAGCCGTTCACCGCGGCGAGTGTTGGCTTTGGTGAGGTCTCGAACATGCGAAAAGTCCTCTGGCCGCGCTCCGCGCGTGCCTTACCTTCCACCGCGCTCTGATCGACGAGCTCACTGATGTCTGCACCGGCGACGAACGCGCGTCCGGCACCGGTGAGCAACACGGCGCCTACGTCGTCGCGCTCGACTGCTTCCGTGATGGCTCGTCCGAGCTCGCTCATCGTGGCGTCGTTCAGCGCGTTCAACTTGTCGGGACGATTCACCGTGATCGTTGCGATGCGGTCAACGACCTCGAATGTGAGAAGCTCGTAGGGCATGAAACGGAATGAGAGGATGAGTGGATGAGCGGACGGCGGGAATACGCACAGATTGAGCGAGAGAGAGCGTAGTCAGTCAGTCCCTCTTCCACTCATCCCGTCATCCCCTCGTCCTGAATCTAGAGACAGGACCACAATTTGCCCTCCAGCCCGCCATGGCAGAATGGATCACGCGTGAAGGTGGCAAGACCAACTTCCGCTACAAGCGAAAAGACGAAAAGCTCGTGCGCGACGAACGCACTCTCGATCGCATTCGCATGCTCGCCATCCCTCCTGCGTGGAAGAACGTGCACATTGCCGCGAGCGCGAGCGCCGCGGTGCAGGCGTGGGGACTCGACGCGAAGGGGAGGAAGCAATATCGGTATCACGCGCGCGCGGTGGAGCGAGGGCAGCTGCGCAAGTATTATCGCGTTCGCGAGATGGCGAAGGAACTGCCTGCGCTGCGCAAACGGATCAAGACACACGCATCTTCCAGCACGCCATCACGGCGCGCCGCGGCGGCGGCTGTCGTGCGTCTCATCAGCGAGAGCTTCTTCCGCATCGGAAGCGAGAAGTACGTGACGGAGAACAAGACCTTCGGCATTGCGTCACTGCGCAAGCGGCACGTGCAAATCGCTGATGGGCGCGCAGTGTTCAACTACGTGGGGAAGAAATCGATCAAGCAGCGGCAGGTCGTCGCCAATCGCGAGCTCACTCGACTCGTGAAGCGGCATATGAACACACCAGGCACCCGACTTTTTCGCTATCACGAAGGCTCAGCGTGGCATGACCTTACCGCACGCGACGTGAATGCGTATCTCCACGACACGCTCGGCGTCGCCTACAGCGCGAAGGACTTTCGTACGTGGGGCGGAACGCTGCGCGCCGCAACCGTGCTCGCCGAACTTGGTGCGGCGAGCTCACCCACGGAGGCAAAGCGCAACGTCATGACGACGATGCGGCTCGTGGCGTCGGAGTTGGGGAACACGCCGGCGATCTGCCGGTCTTCGTATGTGCATCCGATGGTCGTCGCGCGATACGTGGACGAGGGCGAGACGATCAAGCTGCCGCCGAGCTATTCGTCGCGCGCGGAGACGTACGCGCACTCGCCCGAGGAGCGCGCACTCATACGCTTCCTCGATTCGCATTTTCCGGAGCGGCGGAAGCGTGCGCGCAGTCGCGAAGAATGACACCGTTGGCAAGGTGGCGGCGGCCGGGTGAAGTCTTCGTCCTTATCGTGCTTGCCGTTGCGCCACTGCTGCCGACGTTGCGCGCGGCGTTCATGTACGACGACACATCGATCATCCGCGATAACGTCCTCATTCGCGGTTGGGGCTCGCTGCTACACGTGTGGTCGCAGCCGTACTGGCCGTCGGACGGGGTGGATGCGCTGGGACTCTATCGCCCATTTCACATTGCGTTGCTCGCCACCGTATGGAATGCGACCGGCGGGTCGCCGCGCTGGATGCACATCTACGCCCTCATCCTCGCCGCGCTCACGGTACTCGCCGTGTGGTGGATGTTGCGTCGAGGCGTCGGCGCTGGTGCCGCGCTTGTCGCAGCGGCATGGTTCGGAACGCAGCCACTGCACGTCGAAGCGATCGCGAGCGTCGCGAACAGTTCCGAGCTGCTGGTTGTGTTGTGCACGGTGGCTCTGGTGTGGACCATCGGCCGCATCGAGCCCACGCCGGACGACCCGTCGCGCGACTGGATGCGCGCCGCGGCCGTCGGTGTGCTCGCCGCTGCGGCACTCGGTGCGAAGGAATCCGGACTGCTGTCGGTGCCGCTGGCGGCGCTGACGGTGTGGGGGTGGCAGCGCACACAGAGCGCGGAGCCGATCGCTGCGTTCGCGCGGCGCAATATTCGCGCGTCGCTGGCTGCACTCGTTGGCATTGCGGTGGTTCTCCTCGAGCGCATCGTGGTGCTCGGCGCACCGGTGTCGCATGCGTCGATCGCTGCGCAAGGGTTGAGCAATCTGAACGCACCGCAGCGCGTCGAAGTCATGTTGTCGTTATGGCCGAGGATCGCCGGGATGCTCGCGTGGCCAACGGATCTGGCGCCGTTCTATGGGCCGACGATCATTCCAGCACACCGGACCGGATTTGCGCTGCTGAGCATCACGATCGTTGTCGCGCTCGCGGCGCTGTGCGTTACTCTTGCCCGACGCGGTGATCGACGGCCGCTCGTTGCGCTGGGCTGGGTGCTGCTCACGTATTTTCCTGCGTCGAATCTCGTGACAGCGACGGGCCAGATTCTCTCCGACCGCACGCTATTCGGCGCAACGGTTGGCGCGGCGTTCGCGATCGCGTGGGCGCTCAATCGTCTGCCGCAGTTCGGACGACGCGTGGCGATGGTCGTGATTACGCTTGTGATCGTGCGTGGGATGCTCGTGAGTACGAGCTACGCCATCGCGTGGAGAAGCCATCGATCGCTCTGGGCACGGCTCGCAGAATCGCAGCCGAACGAGCATCTCAGCTACAAGCTCCTCGGCATGGATGCCCGTGCTCGCGGCGACACGGCGCGTGCGCTGTCGCTGCTGGCGCGTGCGTTCCAAATGGCGCCAATGGATCGGCAGATTCGTTTCGAGCTTGGACAGGCGCAGTACTCTGCTGGCAAGTTCGGTCCTGCTGCGTTCACGCTTGCCCCGTTGCTCAGAGATGGCGACGCGCGCGCGGAGCCTGGCTTCGTCGCGCTCTATCTCGACGCGGTTGGTCGAGCATCTGGGGCGCAGGCTGTCGTCCGCGCGGCAACGCCGTTGCTGCATTCAGAGACGGCGACGGTTGCCGCGCTCTATCTCGGCGTCGCGCTGGAGCAGCTGGGACGTCCCGCGGCGGCGGAATCAGCGTATGTAGTTGGTCTCAAGCGCAATGCAGCCGACTCCGCGCTGATCGTGCGTCGCGCTGCATTGCGAGGTGAGCACATGCATCACTGACTGGATGCCTTACTTCTTCTTGTCGGCCGGCAGCAGTGTGAAGCGCGCATACTGATCGCTGCGCAGATACAGTCGAGCCGCATCGCGAATCTTCTCTCGCGTAACGCCGTTCACCAGCGCTGGCAATCGTAGAAAGTCGCCCTGATCGCGGCCATCCTCGTCGGCATCGGCCATCGAGGAGATCCATGCGCCGTTCTGACGAAGTGCGATTTCGTGTGACCTAAGCGGCATCTCCTTGATCTTCGTGAGATTCGAGTCGCTGACGACGCCTGCCTTCACGCTGTCGATCACGCTGAATACTTCCTTCACGAGCTCATCGACGCGTTCGGGGGCGCTGCCGAAGGAGATTTCGAGCTCGTAGCGTTCCGTCGGAATGCTGTGGCAGCTGCCACCAACACTCACTCCGTATGTGCCGCCCTTGTCTTCGCGCAGCGCTTCGCGCAGACGGATGTCGAGCAGATCGCGAAGCGCGTTGATTGTCACGCGATTCTCGTAGCTGTACTTGCATTCGCCGGTGAAGACGAGCTCCGTCTGCGCCTTTGATTCAACGCCCATCCGGACGGTCCGTTCGACGACACCCACGGGTGGACGAATGCCGACGTCGCGCGCCTTTTCGCTGCGATGTAGAGCAGGCAGCGAGGCGATGTATTGCTCGACGAGCGGACGGAGGCTATCGGGCTTGAAGCTTCCGACGAAGAAATACGTGAACGCGCTGCCGTCGGCGAACCGTTCGCGGTAGATGTCGAGCGCGCGACGGAGATTCACCGAGTCGAGCAACTCGGGCGACATGATCTTCACACGCGGATTGTGCTGCGCCATCGTAACGGTGATCGTGTCCTCGAACACCGATTCCGGCGTGTTGCGCTGGTTGGCCATCACCGAGCGCATCTGGTTCTTGAACGCGAGGAAGGCGCTGGAATCAACGCGCGGCTGCGTCATGCGGAGCCAGATGAGCTGAAACATCGTCTCGAGATCCTTCGACGATGCCGATCCGCTCAGTGACTGGTTCGTCTCGTTGAGCGACGCGCGGACGCCGGCACGCTTGCCCGTGAGCTTCTTGCCGAGCGTGATCTGGTTGAACTCGCCGACCCCGCTGAGGGACAGCACGACGCTGCTCAGGTCTGCATTGACGACGTCCTTGTCGGGAAGCAGCGATGCGCCGCCTGGGCTATATGCCGAGAACAGCACTTCGTCTTCCTTGAAATCCGTCGGCTTGAGCAGCACGCGTGAACCATTCGAAAGCTTCCACTCGAGAATGTCAGTGCCCTCGAGCGTGCGCTCTGAAACCACTTTGCCCGGTGTCGGCGGCGCGGGAACGAGCGGCGCCGCAGACGTGGAATCAACGAACGCCACGAGGTTGGCGCTCTTCGCCTTGTCGAAAACGGCGAGTAGCGATTTCGCAGACGGCATCCTGACGTCAGCCTTGGCGGGCGCGGCGACGAGAACGACGCGATTCGTGTTGGTGAACGACGACCGCGCGAGTGCGTTCACTTCGGCGAGCGTGATCGTCGGGAGGAGCTGTTTCGCGAGCGCTTGTCTGTTCTCGATACCGATGATGGGATCGCCCGCGAGCGCGGCGCTGGCATACTGGCCCGCGAACACCGACGAATTCGTCTTCGCGCGCTCGGCGTACGCCTGTTCGAGGCTCCGCAGGTAGTTCGTGCGCAGGCGATCGAGCTCTGTTTGCGTGAAACCGAACCGAGAGATGCGTTCCGCTTCGGCGAGCAACGCTTCGGCCGCACTTTCGAATCCACTTTCCTTCACGCCGGCATAGAGCTGATAGACGTCCTTCGTCCGCACGAACGAGCCACGCCCCGAGCCTGCATACGCGAACGGTGCATCGGGGCGCTGTGAAAGCTCACCGAAGCGCGCGTTCACCATGCCGTCGTACAGCGACGAGATGAACTGGCGACGCATGTCGGCGACCGTGCGCGTGCTGTCTTTGTCTCTGAGCCAGAGCAGGGCAACAGACGAGCTGGGGTACTCCTTGTCGGTCTCGATGGAGACGAGCGTCTCGTCATGGTTGGGCACTGCCGCATAGCTACGCGGATGCGAATTCGTGGACTTGGGAATACGACCGAAGCGCTCGCGGATCGACGCTTCCATCTCCTTGGCGTCGAAGTCGCCGACGGCGACAACGGTCATCAGCTCGGGACGATACCAGTCGCGGTAGAACTGCTGCGCCAGCGCGGCCGGAAAGCGTTCGAGATTCTCCTTGGTGCCGATCGGAAGGCGTGTGGCGTACTTCGACCCGTGCAGCATCACCGGGAACTGCTTGTTCTGCACGCGCGTCTCCGCACTGAGTCCGGTGCGCCATTCTTCGATCACGACGCCGCGTTCCTTCTTCAGCTCGACCGGATCGAAGGTGATGTCGTGCGCCCAATCTTCCAGGATGTCGAGCGCCGTGTTGACGAGGCGCGCCGTGTCCGTGGGGATCTGAAGCTGATAGACCGTTTCGTCGAAGGAGGTATAGGCGTTGAGGTCGGCGCCGAAGCGGCCTCCCGAACGCTCCAGGAAGTTGACGATGTCGGCCTTGGGAAAGTGCTTCGTGCCGTTGAACGCCATGTGCTCGACGAAGTGCGCGACGCCTCGTTGCGCATCGGTCTCCAGAATGGAGCCGGCGTTGACGACGAGGCGCAGCTCGGCGCGCTTCTGCGGAAGAGCGTTGCGACGGATGAGGTAACGGACGCCGTTGGGCAGCTCGCCGCGGACAACACTGGTGTCGATCGGCAACCGCGCGCTGAGGTTTGGCGATTGCGCGAACGCAGGCAGCGCGAGGAGAAGCACCGCGAGATGCGGAATGAGTCGCATATTGTAGATCGGAGTGGAAATGTCCTGCGGGATGACGTGGGCTAACTTGCAAATATGACGGTTGTCGAAGCAGTACGCTGGTCTGCGGACGGAGATGCGGTCGAGATCATCGACCAGCGCCGGCTTCCGCGCGAACTTGTGCGCCGAGAGCTTCGCACCGCGGACGATGTGTGCGATGCAATCTCGACGCTATCGGTGCGCGGCGCACCAGCGATCGGAATTGCCGGCGCAATGGGACTCGTCGTCGCCCTCGGCCGGCACCGTGACGAGCCGCGTGAACACCTCATTGCCACTGTGGATGCGTACAGTGCCCGCATCGGCGCTACGCGTCCGACGGCGGTGAATCTGTCCTGGGCGATGAATCGGATGCGTTGCACCGCCGAGTCTACACCGGGCGGGTCGCGTGAGGTCCTTTCCGCGCTACGCAACGAGGCGACCTGCATCCTCGAGGAAGATCGCGCCATGTGCCGCCGCATCGCCGAGCACGGGCTCACGCTCCTGCCGGAGACCGCGAGCGTGCTCACGCACTGCAACGCCGGTGCACTTGCGACCGGCGGAATCGGAACGGCGCTCGCGCCGATTTACCTCGCCGCCGAACAGGGACGGCGCGTGCACGTGTTTGCCGACGAGACGCGTCCGCTGCTGCAGGGAAGTCGTCTCACTGCGTGGGAGCTTACGCAGGCGGGCATCTCCGTCACCGTGCTTGCCGACGGCATGGCTGCGTCGCTGATGCATGACGGCGCGGTCGATCTCGTGATCGTCGGTGCTGATCGAATTGCCGCCAATGGAGACGTCGCCAACAAGATCGGCACGTACCCACTGGCAATCGCGGCGCGTTATCACGACATCCCGTTCTACGTCGCCGGGCCGTGGAGCACCGTAGATCCAGCATCCCCAACCGGGCACGACATTGCGATCGAGCACCGCGACGCGGAGGAGCTTCGCGAATGGAACGGCTCGAAGCTCGTGCCCGATGATGTCTCCGTGTACAACCCGGCGTTCGACGTCACGCCATCCAAATTGATCACGGCAATCATCACCGACCGGGGCATCATGCGCGCGCCGTATTCGTTCGCCGCCGATGGGCACCCGGCCGCACCGAGAGTGTAGAGACGAGATGTCACGCATCGCATCGCGCGCTTCACTTCCGCTCGCCCGCGCGCTCGACGCGCACTGTGAGCGCCTCAGCGCCTGTCGTCGATGCAGCAATGGCCCTGGAATTCAGCCGATCGTCTCCGCGGCACGTGCGCCGCGCGCCATGCTGGTCGGCCAGGCTCCCGGAAAGACTGAAATGGCGGGCGGACGTCCCTTCGCGGGCCGCGCGGGGAAGACGCTCTTTCGCTGGCTGCTGCAAGCGGGGCTCGACGAACCGACGGCCCGCGCCGAGCTCTACATCTCTGCCATCACGCGTTGCTATCCCGGTCCGCATCCGGCCGGTCGTGGCGATCGTGTGCCGTCGCCACGAGAGCGTGCGCAATGCAGCGATTGGCTCGCGGATGAAATTCGTCTCATCCGGCCGCGCGTGATCATTCCCGTCGGCAGACTGGCGATCGACCGATTTCTCGGCACATTGCCTCTCGACGAGGTTGTCGGCCGCGAACACGATGTCGAGCACGAGGGTGTGCGCTCGATCGTGATTCCCCTGCCGCATCCGAGTGGTGCGAGCAGCTGGATCCATGCGCCGGAGCATCGCGCGTTGCTCGATCGATCGCTCGAGCTGATTCGACGGCGCCTTGGCGTCGAGCGGCGTCGAAGGAGTGTGGCCTGATGCCTCGATTATTTCTCGTCTTCTCGCTGGCACCAATGGCGTTGCCAGGCGACCGGTGGATCGCACCGGACAAGCTGCAACACTTCTTTGCCTCGGCGTTCGTGCAGAGTATGTCCTATGGCGCGCTCAGGACGACAGGACTGCCGCATGGCGCTGCGCTGGCCGGTGCGTCGATAACGACGGCTGCTGTCGGTGTCGGGAAAGAGCTTCACGATTTGCGCGTGAAGGGCGAGTTCAGCATGCGTGATGTGACGTGGGACGCCGCGGGCGCTGGCGCCGCGACCATTCTTCTTGTCCGGACGCAGCGCTGAATTGCGATATGTAAGGTAAAGGCTGATCTGGGCACTCCCGACGGCCTCGCTATATTGGACGAGTCGTTCTCTCTTTTCGCGGGTCCTCTCATGACGTCGGCTCGAACGAAATTCCTCTTTGGTGGCGCTCTGGTGCTCGGCACAGCCGGGTATCTCATGGCGACGTCCATCAAGGACACGGGTATGTATTACCTGACGCCCACCGAGCTTTCCACAAAGCTCGACGCCGATCCTTCGTTCCGGAACACCGGCGTGAAGATGGGCGCGCGCGTCGTAGCGGGTTCCATTCAGCGCGTTCCGGGCGGCAAGGAATACGCGTTCAACGTCACTGACGGCGCGAAGGCGTTTCCTGTCGTTTACAAGGGAATTGCACCGGACACGTTTACGGACGGCGTCGACGTGGTCGTCGAAGGACGCATGGGTCAGGACGGCACCTTCCACGCGACGACATTGCTCGCGAAGTGCGCGTCGCGCTACGAGAATGCGCCGGGCGCACCGGGCGCCGAGAAGTACAAGCAGACACCGGGCTACAAGTCAGGGGCGCGCGCGTGATTCTCGTTGGCGAGCTGTCGTTGTGGGTCGCATTGCTGATGGCGGCCTGGGCTGGCGTAACATCGTTCGCCGGCGGGTCACTCGGGCGCGATGATCTCGTCGCGAGCGGACGGCGTGGACTGTACGCCACGACGCTGATGATCATCCTCGCGTCGATCGGACTGTGGACCGCGCTGCTGTCGCATGATTTCTCGCTGACGTACGTCGCGTCGCACACCAGCGCGAACATGCCGAAGATCTACGTCTTTACCGCATTCTGGGGCGGGCAGGCGGGATCGATGCTGTTCTGGGCGCTGAT
>JBDUCR010000216.1:0-3965 GCA_040003345.1 bacterium | reverse complement strand
AGGGAAATCAGAGGCAGACGGCAGCGTTCGGAACAATGCCGAAACGGCCAGGCTCAGATATCCGCTGATGTCGCATGTCCGCCGTCCGCTTCTGATTTCCCATCGCCGCCAGCGCCAGCCTGGGCGCGCATGGCTCGGCGTGGCCGCTGACTTCTGATCTCGGAAATCAGATTTCGGACATCCGGCAGTACCAGACGAAGGCATACCACCGTGCACGTTGGCTACTCGGGTCCGGAGTCGGGAATCTCCCCATCGAGGATGATCGACACCCGATCGGCGAACGACACGAGGATATCAGGATCAGCGACGACGGCGGCAATCAGGCTCACGACCGCGCCGATGAGCGCAAATCGGCGCATGCGAGCGCGCTTCAACAGAACCGCGGCGAGGATCAGCACGACCCCCGCTCCCACCAGCGTTTCAATGAGCATTGAACCCTCGCCGACTTATGGAAACCGCAGGCGCGCCCTCGACGCCACGCCTGCGTGGTCGACCAATATGGAGAACTTTCCGGCCGCTCGCCGCAAATGCCTCCCTCAACCTGCCCTCCCCGCGCCAAAGAGGGTACGTACGCTACCGTACACATAAAGACCCATAAGTTGTTATCGCTTATGGAGTTACCCCTTGCCTGACGTCGCGCACATCTTATGATTTCTTCCCGGCGTCTCAAAACGCGTGGATCGCCGACTTCCCGGTCACCGGACGAAGCTGTTGCCCATGCCAGGATACAGAAACTTGTCGCCGTCAGTTACCGGCAGCATCGCCGATCAGGTGCGAGAGGCCGACACCAGCCACCGGTTTGGTGACAAGCCAAATGCAATCGAGCTCCTGCAGGAAGCGCTCGAGACATGCAGATCGCAGCACGAGCCGCTGCCCGGGTGGCTTTGTGGCCGATTGGCCGCGCAGTACCGGGCGATGGGCCGCTGTGACGACGAGGTGCAACTGCTGGAGGAATACCGCGATTCGCAGGTAGCCGAGGATTCACGTACGCGGTTCGATGCGCGGCTGAGCAAAGCACGAACGCTCGCCGAGCGTAACCGAAGACAGGAAAACGGTGCGGTTGCCTCAGTGCGCATGGTGCTGACCAAGCCTCGTCGATCGTCATCGCGAACCACAAAGACCGAGGTTCGCGACCTGCACACCTTCACCAATGAAACGCGCGACTCTCTCTGGTTGGCGATGCACGCCATGAAGGCGCACGGCGACAACGCGCTCGATGCGGCGCTGCTTCGCGTCAACGACGAAGCGCGGTCCGGCAATGCGCCCGTCGAAGCGATCATCGCACTTTTTCAGGAGATCAAAGGGCGCATTCTCGCGGGTGACTCCAGCGGATTGTCGCGCGCGGATTACTCGCGAGCACTGACGCTCATGTTTTCTGTGTACTTCGACGCAGCCGCGAAATAGCCGGCAATGCGTTGAATACACCACGTCCAGCGCACCGAAGCACACTCTTCGCCCAAAGCTCTTCCATGTCGGCCTCCCCTGAGACCAACTGGCTGCTCTGCGCCCTCCCACCGGAGGAGAGGCAGCGCATCGCGTTGAATCTCGAGTTGATCGAGATCTCGGTGCGGACAGTCATCACGGAGCCGAATCAACCGGCTGAGTATGTGTTCTTTCCCGAGAGCGCGGTCCTTTCGGTGGTCAGCCACCTCAGCGACGGCGCAGTGGAAGTCGGAACGGTAGGGTCCGAGGGGATGGCAGGGCTTCCAATCTTCCTCGACGCGGAAGTCGAGCCGCTGCAGGTGATCTGCCAGATTCCGGGCACCGCGTGGCGAATGGAAGTCGGCGCATTTCGCGAGATCGTGGAGGAGCCGTCAGCACTGCGTCGTCTGCTGCTTCGCTACACGCAAGCGTTCCTCATTCAGGTGGCGCAGACCGCTGCGTGCAATGGGACGCACTCGCTCGAAGAACGCTGCGCACGCTGGCTCCTCATGACACATGATCGCGTCGGTGACGCGGAGTTCGAGCTGACCCATCAGTTCCTCGCCTTCATGCTCGGCGTCCGGCGCGCCGGCGTGACCGTCGCCATGCGTGCACTGCAGAAACGCGGAGTCCTGACCTATTCGCGCGGCCACGTCACGGTACTCGACCGCAAGGGACTGGAGGCGAAGTCATGCGAGTGCTACGGTGTCGTGCGCTCGCATTACGAACGCCTGCTCTCCACGCCGAACACAGACCAGGGCAACGCAGCCGACTGACGTTACGGTGAAGCCGCGCCGGGCGTCTTTCAATACGCCGCGCTGTCCTCGCTTCCCCAGGAACTGTTGGCCCGCTCTACGCTCTCGCTCGCGCACCATCGCGAGGCTCCCGGACAACACCACATGCTCCGCACGCAGCGTCGCCGATGAAGAGCTACGCGCGCGTCATGGAGAACACGCTGGCGTATCGCGTCTGGCAGGCACCATTCGCCGAACGGAAACTCGCCCCGCTGCTGGCTCACAACGATCTGTCGCGTGTGCGCCGAGTGCTCGATGTCGGCTGCGGGCCCGGTACGAATACGCAGCACTTCGCCGGCGCTGACTACCTCGGTATCGACTTCAATCCGGCGTACATCGAGAGTGCGCGCAAGCGCCACGGCCGCGAGTTCATCGTCGCCGACGTGACGACGTACGAGGTCTCGCCCGAGCAGCGCTTCGATCTGATTCTCGCGAATAGTCTCTTCCATCACATCGACACGCCCAACACACAGCGAATTCTCGCGCATCTCGCAACGCTGCTGTCCGACGACGGCCACATCCATGTGTTCGATCTGGTGTTGCCCGAGGCGCCGTCCGTCTCGCGCTTTCTCGCCCGCGCCGATCGCGGCGACTACCCGCGTCCGCTGGACGAATGGCGTGAGATCTTCACTCGCGCATTCGAGCCAGTTGTGTTCGAGCCATACCCTCTCGGCGTCGGTGGCGTGACATTGTGGAACATGGTCTACTTCAAGGGACGCGCGCGACGATGAGCGATGACGTGCGCGTATCGGTCGCGATTCCAATGCATAACGAGGAGCTTGGTGTACACGAGCTCCTGAGCCGCGTCGGTGCGGTGCTGGATAGCATTCCCGGCGGCCCGCATGAGATCGTGCTCGTCGACGACGGAAGCACCGATCGCACGCTCGAGCTGCTGGATGCAGCCGCCAAAGCAGACAGCCGTCTCGTCGTCGTCGCACTGTCGCGCAACTTCGGACATCAGGCCGCGCTCAGCGCCGCGCTCGACTTCGTCACTGGCGACATCGTCGTCGCGATGGATGGCGATCTTCAGGATCAGCCGGAGGCGATTCCCCTGCTGCTCGCCAAGTGTCGCGAAGGCTTCGACGTGGTGTATGCGCAGCGGGTGAAGCGCAAGGAAGGCTTGCTGCTGCGTGCGAGCTACTTCGTTTTCTATCGGCTCATGTCGTCGCTCGCCGACACGCAGCTGCCGCTGGACTCGGGTGACTTCGCCCTCATGACGAAGCGTGTCGTCGAGCAGATGCGTGAAGCCCCGGAGCGCCATCGGTATTTGCGCGGACTGCGAAGCTGGGTCGGCTTTCGTCAGACGGGACTCATCGTCGAGCGACATGAGCGTTTTGCGGGCACGACCAACTACGGTCCGATGAAGCTGCTCAAGCTCGCGTCAGATGGCATCTTCTCCTTCTCGATCGTTCCACTGCGCGCAGCGGCGCTGATCGGCCTTTGCGCCATCCTCATCGCCGCGGCCTTCTCTCTGTACACGCTCTATGCGAAGCTCATCCTGCGCCAGACACCGGTCGGTTTCACGTCACTCATGTTGTTCATGACGTTCCTCACCGGCGTTCAGCTCTTTTTCCTGGGCATCATCGGCGAGTACGTCGGTCGCATCTATCAGGAGACGAAGCGCCGGCCCATCTACGTGTTGAGCAACGTGACGCGCACGCCGCGGTGATCAGGCGTGGACACTGATTACGGCGCGCAGTATCGCGAGCTGTACGAACGTCATTGGTGGTGGCGAGCGCGCGAGCGTGT
>JBDUCR010000283.1:0-3992 GCA_040003345.1 bacterium | reverse complement strand
CTTCCTCTGCGTGCTCTGCGGCTGTTTCAGTTCCTCTGCACCCTCTGCGTCAAATGCTTTTGCCGTAGTTCCCGAAACCGCGCATGAGCCACCATCATTCCTCCTATGACTACTGGACCATTCGTTCGCTCGGCTGAAATTGCCTGGGAGAAAACAGGAGAAGGCGTCCGTCGCCAGGTGCTCGGCCATGGGACCGATCTCATGATCGTGCGCGTCGAGTTCGAGAGCGGCGCAGTGGGAGTGTTACATCATCACCCGCATCGACAGGCGACATACGTTCTCTTGGGTCGCTTCGAGGTCAGCGTCGGCGATGCAGTCAGCGAGCTCGCTGCAGGTGATTGCTTCTACGTGCCGTCCGACGTTCCGCACGGAGTCAAAGCGCTCGAGGGCGGAGTACTGCTCGATGTGTTCACTCCAATACGTGAGGATTTTCTCGGACCGGCGTCTTCATGATCGCCTCTTTTCCCCGCACCAGCGCACACTCTGCCCAGAGTTGCTTAAACGTTGTAGTATATTCCCTCCGTCACGCCGCTTCGGACCTCCAGCTGATGAGTGAGTGAGCACTCTCCACGCGCAGGCAATCGCTCCGTCCGGCCTGCTCTCCCCCGACACCATTCGCGAGACACTCGAGCGCGGACTCGCCGGCAACTTCGCCGGAGAGCGCGTGTTGCTGCTGGTGCCCGATCACACGCGCTCGCTGCCGCTGCCGTTTCTCTTTCGCGCGCTGGTGGAGATCCTGCACGACGTCAAGCAGCTCGACGTCATGGTCGCACTCGGAACGCATCCCGCACTCTCGCGCGAAAGCATGAATCGCCTCGTCGGCATCGACGAGCACGAACGCACCACGACATACGCTCGCGTCAACCTGCTCAACCATGCGTGGAGCGATCCGTCGGAGCTGGCGACGCTTGGCGCAATGGAACAGGACGAAATTCGCTCACTCGCCGGCGACAACTGGCACTCATCGCTGCCGAACCGCGTGCAGATCCGCCTCAACAAGGCCGCGATCGAACACGATCACGTGCTCATTCTCGGCCCAACCTTTCCGCACGAAGTCGTCGGATTTTCAGGTGGTGCGAAGTATCTCTTCCCCGGTATCTCCGGCAGCGAGATGATCGACGCCACGCACTGGCTTGGCGCATTGGCCGGCGTCGTCAAAACAATCGGCATCAAGGACACGCCGGTGCGTTCGATGATTCACGCCGCTGCCGAGCGACTCCAAACGCCGGTGACGCTCATTGCGTTGACCGTTGAAGGACCTGGTCTCGCCGGACTCTTCATCGGCGATCATCGCTCGGCGTGGAGTGCGGCCGCGGACTTATCGGCCGAGCGTCATGTGCGGTGGAGCGATGCGCCGTTTCAGCGTGTGTTGTCGTGCGCGCCGCCGATGTACGACGAGCTGTGGACTGGCGCGAAAGCGATGTACAAACTCGAGCCGGCGGTTGCGGTTGGTGGGGAGGTCGTGATCTTCGCGCCGCACCTCGATACGGTGAGTCTCGTGCACGGCCATCACATCTACGACATCGGCTATCACATCCTTCCCTATTTTCTCGCCAACTGGAATCGGTTCAAGGACGTTCCGCTCGGCGTACTCGCACACAGTACGCATTTGCGCGGGTCGGGTGTGATGGACGGCGACGTCGAACGGCCAAATGTGCGCGTGACGTTGGCGAGTCGCATCTCGCCGGAGGACTGCGCACGGTTGAACGTCGGCTATCTCGATCCGGCCAGCGTGAACTTCGACGAATGGAAGAATCGCGAAGACGAAGGCATTCTCTTTGTGCCGAAGGCAGGCGAGATGCTGTATCGGGTGCGATGAAACGAATGCAGCTCTCCAGGCTCGCTTCGTTAAGGGCAGGCACCATGACAACGTGGGGATGACACGACAATGACTCTGCAAGACAAAGCGAACTTCGGGTTCATGGGGCTTGGCGTGATGGGCCACATGCTCGCGTTGAACATGGAGCGCAACGGATTTCGTGTCGCCGGATTTGATGTCGATGCGGCGAAGGCGAAGGCATTCGGCGAGAAGTACGCTGACAAGAACATCGTTGCGTGCACGACACTCGAGTCGTTCATCGCGGCGCTCGAACGTCCGCGACGCATCATGATGATGGTGCCGGCCGGTGCGCCCGTCGACGCCGCGATTGCCGGCATCAAGAATTCGCTCGAGCCTGGCGACATGTTGATCGACGGTGGCAATACGTACTTCATGGACACCGATCGACGTTCGCGCGAGCTCGAGGCGCAGGGCATCGTCTACATCGGCACCGGTGTGTCCGGCGGCGAAGAGGGCGCGCTCTGGGGACCGAGCATGATGCCCGGCGGACAGCGCGAAGCGTGGGACCTCGCGGCACCGGTGTTTCGCGCGATCGCTGCCAAGGCGGACGACGGTGAGCCGTGTGTCGCATACATGGGCCCTCGGGGCGCGGGGCACTACGTCAAGATGGTGCACAACGGAATCGAGTACGGCGACATGCAGCTCATCGCCGAGATCTATGATGTGCTCCATCGCGGACTCGGCATGAGCGCCATCGAGCTCGCCGACTTGTTCGACGAGTGGAACGCCGGCGAGCTGAAGTCGTATCTCATCGAAATCACTGCGGAGATACTGCGTCACACCGATCCTGATACTGGCGCGCCGTTGGTTGACGTCATCCTCGACGAAGCGGCGAGCAAGGGTACGGGCAAGTGGACGAGCCAGAATGCACTCGACGTCGGCGCTCCGATTCCAACGATCAACGCCGCAGTCGAGAGTCGCATTCTTTCCAGCCTCAAACCACAACGCGTTGAAGCGAGTCGCGTGATCCGCGGGCCGAGTGCGGAGTTCACAGGCGATCGTACGAGGCTCATCGAGTCGGCGCGACAGGCGCTGTACGCGAGCAAGATCACGTCGTACGCGCAGGGCCTTGGTCTCTTACGCGCGGCGTCTGCCGAATACAAGTTCGATCTGAACATCGGTGAAATCGCGAAGATATGGCGCGCCGGCTGCATCATCCGCGCGAGTCTCCTCGGCGACATCATGACTGCGTATCAGCGCGATCCGAATCTCACCAACCTGCTGCTCGACGATTCGTTCCGCGAAGCGGTGGAGAGTCGGCAGGATGGATGGCGCTTTCTCGTGCAGTCAGCGATCGGGATGGGCATTCCAGTGCTCGCGCTGAGCGCATCGCTCGCCTATTTCGACGGATATCGCAGCGAGCGTCTGCCGGCAAATCTCACGCAGGCGCAGCGCGACTACTTCGGCGCGCACACGTATCGTCGCACCGATCGCGACGGCACGTTCCACACGCAATGGTCAACTCAATCACACGAGGGCACGTCGTGAAGCACGGCCTCGATATCAAGCAGGACGCATCGCTCGACTTCGTTTCACTCGGCGCACTGATTCACCGTCTCGACCCGGGGCTGATTCCGTTTCGCAAGGCGACGGAGTGTCAGATCCATGTCAGTGGCGGTGAGTTCAATTGCGCGGCGAATCTGGCGGACTGCTTTCGGCTCGAGACGGGCATCGTCTCCGCGATGGTCGATTATCCCATCGGTGACCTCATCAGCGAGCGTGTTCGCGCGATGGGCGTGCGCCCTTTTTACAAGCAGTTCAAGCACAATGGCGTGAACGGTCCCAACATGGGCACCGTGTACAGCGATCGTGGACACGGTGTGCGCGCGCCAGTCGTGTTCTACAATCGGTCGAACGAGGCGGCAGCGCAGCTCAAGCCCGGCGACTTCGACTGGGGTAAGATCTTCGCCGGCGGCGTGCGCTGGTTTCACAGCGGTGGCATCTTTGCGTCGCTGTCGGACACGACGGGCGAGCTGATCATCGAAGCGATGAAAGCGGCGCATGACGCAGGTGCCGTGACGTCGTTCGATCTCAACTATCGCGCGAAGCTCTGGAATATCTGGGGCGGTGGTGAGAAGGCGCAGTCGGTGATCAAGCGCATCGTCGAGAACGTCGACGTGCTCGTCGGCAATGAAGAAGACTTGCAGCTCGG
>JBDUCR010000029.1:0-4010 GCA_040003345.1 bacterium | reverse complement strand
GCGGCCACATCTCGTCGAACACGGCGCCGCTGCCCATGCCGTCGATGAAAGTCTGTGTGCGCGTTACGGGCGTTGGTGTGCCTGCAGCGAACGACGCGGTGAGTGGAGCGGCCGTTTCCACTTCGACGGCGAACACCTTCGTGCGGGGACTCAACGCGCGGACTGCCGCAGCAATGCCGCACGACAACCCGCCGCCGCCGTATGGCACTATGATGGCATCGATGTCGTGGAGATCCTCGAAGATCTCGAGTGCGATGGTGCCATTGCCGGCCATCACCGCCTCGTCGGCAAAGGGGTGCACGAAGAAGCCATCCATTCCTGGCGCGCCCTTGTTTACGAGCGTCTGCCACCACTCTTCGAATGACACGCGAATGACTTCGCCGCCCAAGCGTTCGATGGCGTCGGTCTTTGCCTTCGGTGCGTGCTGTGGCACGACGACGCGACAGGGAACGCCAAGTTCCCGCGCGCACCACGCGACTCCCTGCGCCATGTTGCCGGCGCTCGCGGTGTAGACACCGTTGGCCATCGCAGCGTCGCCAGCAACGGCCATCGCGTTCGCTGCGCCGCGCAGCTTGAACGATCCGATCGGCTGCAGATTCTCGAGCTTGAGATGAATGTCCGCCTCGCCAGGCAAGCGAAGGAGCGGCGTCCGCACGGCGATGCCGGCGAGCCGGGCGCGAGCCGCGTTGATGGAGTCGAGTGAAGGGGCGGTCAATAGGCGAGTCATCGTCGGACGAAGATGTCGTTGCATCTGGTCTTTCGCTATCACGCTAGCCACTCGATTCGGCTTCGAATCTGACATGAGCAGCGATTTTCGCCTCTCGATCGTGCGCGCATGCGACAACAATTTGAAGAGCGACGCCGACGAAAAGTTGCATGAGTGATCGAGGCTGGTTTGTCGAGCGCTGTCGCAGCTACCGGCGATCAACGACGCCAGACCGCCACGGTCGGAATGCTTTCAATCCTCGCGAAGCGCGTCGGTAGGCTGCATCGTCGCCGCGCGATGCGCAGGAATTGCTCCCGCCGCGAGTGCCGCAACGGTCAGGAGTGCCATGGCCGCGAGCAGCGTACGCGGGTCGCCGGGCGAGAGGTCGTACAGGAACGCGGTGAGCAACCGGCCCAGCGCAAACGCACCAACGCCGCCGAGCACGACGCCGAGCATCGTCGTCCGGAAGACATCGCGCAGCACGAGACCCACGATGCGCGAGCGCGCCGCGCCGAGTGCAACACGGATGCCGATCTCGACGCGACGTCTGGCGACCATGTAGGTCATGACGCCATAGAGGCCGAGCATCGCGAGCAACAGTGCAAGCGCACCGAAGAATCCGGACAATGCCGCCAGCATCCGCTCCTGCAGCAGCGACTGTGCGAGCTGGTCGGACAGCGAAGTAAATTTCAGTGAGTATCTGGCGTCTACCCGCTCTACAACGGCCTTTACCTGAGCCATTGCCGCACTCGCGGATCCGCTGACTCGGATCTCATACTCCGCGTTCTCCGATGTCGTCGAGTCCTGCGACGACGCGAGATAAACGATCGGCTGCAGATCTTCGCGCAGGTTCAAGTACTTCGTATCCTCGACGACACCGACGATCGCGATGGGCGCACCAGGCTTGCCGTTGCGAAGTACGCGGATGGTGCGACCCAGCGGCGACGCCTTCTGGAAGTACCGTTGGGCCGTCGTGCGATTCACAACGGCCACTGCAGGTCCGCCGACGATATCCGTCACTCCAAAGTCGCGACCCTCTACGAGGCGCGTCCCCATCGTGCGGAAGAAGCCATCGCTCACGCTGTTGAACAACACCTGCGGCGCGTGTTGGCCCGGTACGCCCACACCGTCGGCGACGACCTCGTCGGACCACAATACCCTTCCGATTGGCGTCAGAGCGGAGACGCTTGCCTCGCGCAATCCGGGCTGCGCACGTAGCTCGGAGAGCAAGCGCTGTTGCAGCGATGGATAGACGGTCGGTTCCGCCTTCACGCGGTGCATGTCGACGGACATGATCAACACTCCGTCCGCACGGAATCCGGGATCGAGCGTCGTCAGTCGCGTGAAGGTACCCAGTAACAATCCCGCACCGACGGCGAGGATCAGCGCGAGCGCGCACTGCAGCACGACGAGCGTCTTGACGATGGTGAATCGTGAATGACCCTCGATCATGCCACGCCCGCCAGCCTTCATCGCCAGCTGTGGATCGACGCGTGTCGATCGCCACGCCGGCACCAGCGCGCAGATCATGACCGTCGCCACACCGACGGCCATGGTGAATGCGAGCACACGACCATCGAGCGAGAGATCGACGGCGATATTGTACGCTGAGGCGCCCCTGCCAAGCAGGGCGACCAGGATGCGGCTGCCAAAGTGCGCGAGCCCGATGCCGGCTACCGCTCCACCCGCGGCGAGCACAACGCCCTCTGTAAGATTCTGTCGCAACAGGCGCGCACGCGATGCACCGATCGCGATGCGAATCGCCGTCTCTCGGCCGCGGGCCATGCCACGAGCGAGCAGGAGATTCGCGACGTTGGCGCACGAGATCAGCAGTATGAGCGCCACCATTCCCATCAACGCAACGAGCGAAGAGGCGTACTGGTCGCGCACGTACGACATGCCCTTGCCGGCAGGAATGACGCGGATACGTCGCGCGTAAGAGGCGGCCCTGTCGCCCTGGGGCGGCATCGACGCGTCGAGCAGGTCCCGCGACATCGCGCCAAGAGCCACGTTGGTCTGTACAAGAGACCTTCTACCATTCAACCGCCCAAGCACGCTGAGCCACCAGAAGGAGCGCGAGTCGAGTCGCTCGTTTCCGACTGCGCAGATCGGCGCGTACAGCTTGGGAGCGAGGCCGACATTGGTGCCGAAGAACGACGCTGGCGCGACCCCGATAACCGTGAACGGCCGCTGCCCGATGCGAAGCGTCGTGTTGATCACGTCGGAACGACCGCCGAGCTCCGCCCGCCAAAAGGCATTGCTGACCACGACTGTCGGCTGACAGCCGCGCACGTCGTCGGCGCTGGTGATCAGACGTCCCACCGCGGGACGAATGCCGAGCGTGCGAAAATAGTCGCCGTTCACCCAGACGCCCGAGACGAGTCTGGCTTCACTGTTCTCTGCGAGGTCGAACGCCGTCGCACCGGACACGGCGAAGCCGCTGAACACGCTCGGGCCAGCACGTTGATCGCGCAACGCTTCCCAGAGTGAATTCGGGAAGCTCTGTCCGGCCCCGGGCAGCGTCGGCTTGGTGCTGTCCGTCAGGACGAACTGCACCAATTCCGCAGGTCGCTCCACCGGGAGCGACTTGAGGATCACCGCGTTGATCAGGCTGAAGATCGCCGTGTTGGCACCGATGCCGACGGCGAGCGAAAGAATGGCAACCGTCGTGAAGACAGGCGCCGCACGCAGACCGCGAACGGTGTATCGAAAGTCCGCGCGCAGCGAGTCGATCCATGTGCCGCCAAATGCGGTGTGACCCCTATTCTGCACCGAACTAGCGTTGCCGAACCCGCGCCGAGCGCCACTTGTAGAGTAAGCGCGTGACATACCGCGCGACATCTCGCGATTGAATGTGTCGCGGCCAAAGGTGACGCGCCACCACTGCCGAATAGCGTCGAGCATGCGAAGCCTCAAGTAACCATTGAGAATGGCCGACGACGCGCCCGAGAAGGGTGCCAGCTTTCACGCTGTTCGGCGAGCTGCTCTCTGCCTTTCGCGGTAATCGAATAGACTTTCGCTCGCTGTCCGTTCTTCGTCGCTTCCCAGGTCGGCTTAACCAGCACGGGCACCTCGAGCACTCGGCCCATTCAACGTCGAGCCGTCGACACGCGAATGACTTCGCCGACCGAGCGTGGGGTTTGCAACTCGGTGATCATTATTGGACGAAGATGTCGTGGCTGCAGGACTTTCGCCATGTAAGGTCAATTGCGATTTCAGGAAACGCTCAGGGACGGATTCTTCGACGCCGAGGAGAGCAGAGGTCGCAGAGAACGCAGAGGAATACACAAACTTCATGAATACC
>JBDUCR010000528.1:0-4012 GCA_040003345.1 bacterium | reverse complement strand
GATGACAGTGTGCTCCGATCTTACGGGCAGCGTGCTCCGCTCCTGCGGGATGACAGCGTGCTCCGCTCCTGCGGGATGACAAGGCGCGCTACCGATGCGGTATGGCGCGACCCACGATGATGCTGATGTTGTCCGTGCCACCGGCGTCGAGCGCGTCCTGCAGCAGCGTCTCGCACGCCTGACGCGACGAGGTCATGTTACCGAGGATTTCAGCGATGCGCACGTCGGACACGTGTTTGGTGAGGCCATCAGTGCACAGCAAATGCACGTTGTTCCAGTCCGCTCGCATGCGCGTGATCACCGGCACCGCTGCCTCGCCGCCGATCGCGCTGGATAGAACGTTCGAGTACTGGGATCGCTCAGCCATGCTGCGCGTGAACACGCCCTGATCGAGCAGCTCCTGCGCGATCGTCTGATCGCGCGTGACCTGCGTCAGCTTGCCCATGCGATACAGGTAATAGCGCGAATCGCCGACCTGAACGAGATAGTACCAGGGCCAGACGCCCATCCACAGCGTGAGCGTCGTGGCCATCGGGCGGCCTTCGGCTACCTCGCGCGCTTTGGCGATCACGGCGCGGTGGCTCTCCATCGCGGCTGCCTGCAGCGCGTTGATGAAGTGGTCGTCGCTGCCGTCGCCGCGGTAATAGCAGTCGGTGCTCCTCGCGAGATAGTGCATTGCCGTTTCCAGCGCAGTGGCACTCGCCTCTTCGCCGCCCTCTGCGCCACCCACACCGTCCGCAACCATGGCGACGAACGCGAGGCGCTCATCGTCCATCGGCATCTGCGCCTGCTCGGAGAGATTCGTGAGAATCACGTGCACGCGCTTGTGAATGGACGCGAGCAGAAAGTGATCCTGATTGTCCGGGCGCACCTTACCTGCATGCGTCAACGCGAAGACGTCGATCTCGTCATCGCGAGGCTTGAGGCTGACCGCTAG
The DNA here is from genome assembly GCA_040003345.1 of bacterium. Taxonomy (GTDB): domain Bacteria; phylum Gemmatimonadota; class Gemmatimonadetes; order Gemmatimonadales; family Gemmatimonadaceae; genus AG11. The sequence continues at coordinate 3,075 of JBDUCR010000528.1, read as the reverse complement.
AGCGGACTGGTCAGGGGTGCGCATATCGGGCTTCCTTTTGTCGTGCGCCGGCACTTGCAGTATGAACGTAGATGAAGAAGCTAAGGCGAGTCGTCCGCCGCGCCAGCCAATCACTCTTTTCAATGCGTTACGAATGACGTAGCGTCCCGGTATGCACAAAGCGTTGATCGTGTTCCACCGCTGGCTTGCGCTCGTGACATCCGTTTTCATCCTCGTCCTCGCGCTCACTGGTAGTGCGCTGGTATTCGAGGGTGCGATCGACCGCGGCCTCAATCCGCAACTCTGGCGGGTAACGCCGGGCACGCAGCCGCTTTCGTTCGACACGCTCACCACGCGCGCGCTCGCCGCGTTGTCGAAGGGTCCCATCACGGCGATCACACCAAGCGCAATCGCGGACCGTGCGTACTCGTTTCAGGCGGCTGGGACGAATGTCTTCGTCGATCCGTACACGGGCCGCGTGCTGGGCACGCGCGAGGGGCAGGACTTCAACCGAACGCTGCCGCGTCGTCTCCACGTACTGCACGTCTCACTGCTCGCCGATGAAATCGGAAAAGAGGTCGTCGGGATCGTCACGATCGCGGCGCTGCTGCTGGTCATCACGGGAGCAATCATCTGGTGGCGCGACAAGCTGTGGCGCATTCGCTGGAGCGCCTCGTGGAAGCGTATCGTCTTCGACATACATCACTCCCTCGGCATCATTGCGTCGCTCGTGCTGTTCGCCATCACGTTGAGCGGCATGGTGATTCACTACGAGCCGTTGGGCGACGCGATTCTCAAGCTCGACGCCGCACCCCGGACGCCGACGCCAAAGCAGCCACCGGCGAGCAACGGCGCTACGCGCATCGCGATCGACTCCGCCGCGCGTGCCGCCGTCGCGGCGCTGCCTGGCGCGAACATCATGAACATCTCTGCGCTGGCAAAGTCGGATCAGCCGCTCGCGTTTGCGATGCGGTTTCCCGAAGATCGCACACCGGGAGGACGCAGCCGCGTGTATGTCGATCGGTATCGCGGCACTGTGCTTCTTGTCGTGAGTACTCGCGGCGCACCGATCGGCCGCTCGCTCAGCTACGTGATGCGCTCGGTGCACACGGGCGACGTGCTCGGCAAGCCGACCGAGGCGGTGTGGCTAGTCGCCGCGCTCGTGCTCGCAGGTCAGGCGATTACCGGCGTGATGATGTGGTGGAACGGGCGCGCCGGACGCGCTGCGATTGCACGAAGACGCCGCTAGCGCGGCTCTTCTGCTATTCCGCCCGGCCGCTCCGCGGCCTCTTCCGCTATCCGCAGTTGGCGAACAGCGGAAGAGCGAGCGCCGCAGGCGCGATGCGGGCGGAATAGCGGAATAGCAGATGCCGGAATAGCGGACCTGCGCTGCCTAAAAGATCGTATAGATAAACGGCGCCAACGCCGAGCCCTGGGCAAACACGAGAAGTGCGCCGAGCGTCAACAACACGATGAGGATCGGCAGCAGCCACCACTTCTTGCGCTGCCGCATGAATGCCCACAGCTCGCCGAGCAGCCCGCCTTGTGCTTGTGCCACGGTGTCTCCCCTGATCTAGAATTGACGTTCCATACTCTCGCGGACTGCAACAGCGGGAGTATGTGCTTTCCAATTGGATGCGGTCGGTGTTTTCGGCGCGCCCATTCCCCCAGTAGAAAGACGACGCAGATATCCGATCGGCGTGATGACCACGAAGTAGACGATGCTCATGAAAATCGGCGTCGTCACTTTGGAGATCAGGTGCGCCAATCCCATCCACGCGCGCTCCACCGGCCCGAGCATCGTCGGAATGAAAATCCCGGCGAGAATGAGCACTCCACCGAGCGACTGCAGCACGATCGCGGTGCGACGCTTTCCGCGCCACATCGCGACTGTCCCCAGCACAAGGAACGCACTGCCGACGGTCAGACCAAACTTGCGGCCTTCAGCCGCGGTCAGTCTAGCTGGAACTCCTGCTGCCATTCGACGTCCTCCTTCGCTTGCGTCTGGTTGGCCTTCTCGAGCAGGAAAGGTCCCAGCACGAGCGTATCGATGTGCGTGCGCATGAAACAGCGGTAGGCATCTTCCGGCGAGCACACGATTGGCTCGCCGCGCACGTTGAACGACGTATTCACTACAACAGCACAGCCAGTGAGCCCGCGAAACGTGTCGATGAGATCGTAGTAGTCCGGATTCGTATCGCGACTCACTGTCTGCACACGCGCCGAGTAGTCGATGTGCGTAATGGCCGGAATGTCGGAGCGCAGCAGGTTGAGCTGCTCGATTCCCCACACCTTGCTGCCGCCATCGGGCATCGGAATCTGCCGCTCCTTCTTCACTGGCGCGACGAGCAGCATGTACGGCGAATCACAATCCATCTCGAAGTAGTCAGACACATATTCGCGCAGCACGCTCGGCGCGAAGGGACGAAATCCTTCGCGGAATTTGATCTTGAGATTCATCTGCGACTGCATGCGCGGACTGCGCGGATCGCCGAGGATGCTGCGGCAGCCGAGCGAACGTGGGCCGAATTCGAGTCGTCCATTGAACCAGCCGATGATCTTCTCGTCGGCGAGATGTTCGGCGGTGCGCGCAAGCAGCGCATCGCGATCGAGTCGTTCGTACGACGCGCCGGTCTTCTTGAGAAACGTCTCGATCTCCTCGGGGGAATACGACGGCCCGAGGTACGCGCCCTTCATGCTGTCCTTGCCCGGCGTCACCGTGCGCGGATGCTTCAGGTAGCGATGGTGAATCAACTGCGCGACGCCGAGTGCGCCCCCGGCGTCGCCAGCGGCGGGCTGGATCCAGATATTCTTGAATGGGCCATCGCGAAGCAGCTTGCCGTTGCTCACGCAGTTGAGCGCGACACCGCCCGCGAGACAGAGATTCTCCATGCCCGTGTCGCGGTGCACCGTCTTCGCCATGCGCATCATGATCTCTTCGGTCACCACCTGAACCGACCGCGCGAGATCCATCTCTTTCTGCGTGAGGTTCGTCTCCGCGACGCGAGGCGGTCCGCCGAACAAATCGTTGAACGCCTCGTTGGTCATCGTGAGGCCGCTCAGGTAGTTGAAGTACTTCTGGTTCATCGTGAACGA
>JBDUCR010000440.1:0-4017 GCA_040003345.1 bacterium | reverse complement strand
CAGCGGATCGGGTGTCCCACACTAGCTCGACGATGTGCATCGAGCTGGCCGCGTGACGGGAGCTCCGTGCGGAGGCGGCCGCGGTTGGCGCCTACTCGGAGGTCAGGTCCTCATGCCGAACATATCATGGCTCAGATGTGTATCGCCGTTGATTGCTTCGATCATTGTGAGTGGCTGTGCGACGCACTCAGTCATGCCACGCCGCATTGAACCCTCCGACTCGGTCAACATCGGCTACACAACGCTGCTGCGCAGAGACGTGGCAGGTTCTGTCGCATCGATTCCGGGCGATCTCACGACGCATGGCTCGTCGCGCACGCTCCTCGATATGCTCGATGGTCGCGTGCCTGGCGTTGAAGTCATGCGAAACTCCAGTGGTGGCGCTGCCGTCCGCGTTCGTGGTGCGCTTCGCGAGCCGCTGTTTGTCATCGACGGCATACCGAAAGCCGGCTCACTGAGCGAGGCGATCAGCTTCCTCTCGGCGCGTGACATCAAGTCGATCGAAGTACTGAGGAGTGCGGACCTCGCGTCGGCGTACGGAATTCGGGGTGCGAATGGCGTCATACTCATTGCGACGAAGACGGCCCGAGACCAATAGTGCGACTGCCCTCGCAGCCCGCGTCGCGCTGACACGCCAGAGAGCCGTAGTCGTGCACGCAGGGCACTCAGTGACGCGCGCGAGGCTCCCGAGGTCGAATTGTATACAACCATCGCCCGGAGCTCGACGCATGATCTCTGTCCATCGCATCGCATTCGTCGTCGTGCTTCAGCTTTCATGCGCCATCAGCGCGAGCGCGCAAACGACACAGCCAGCAATTCCACACCCCTGCGACACAATGTCCAAGGCCAAGGAGTTCGACTTCTGGATCGGCAAGTGGGACGTCACTCCCTGGCAGCTCGCTGCACCAACGTCCGCGCAACAGATGGGCACCAACGATGTTCTCGCGATTCTCGAACACTGCGCCCTCTCTGAAAACTGGAAAGGTGCCCGCGGCGGCGAAGGCAAGAGCTACAACTACTTCGACACCAACCTCGGCAAGTGGCGCCAGATCTGGATCGCCGACAGCGGCGGAGTGCTCGACTACACCGGCGAATTCCGCGACGGCGCGATGCGATTCGCCGGATGGAATCTGGACGCCAAGGGCAATCGCGTGGAGCAGAAGCTCACATTCTTCGCCGTCGCGCCAGATACGGTTCGGCAGCTGTTCGAGGCGTCCACCGACGGTGGCAAGACGTGGAAGCCGACTTTCGACGGCCGATACGTCAGGCGGAAGTAACCTGCATCACACTCGCGCGCCCAGCGACCGCAACAATTAACGATTCGGTGAGCTCGGTCGTCCAATCTCCGAACGACAATCCCACCGGAGACTCGCATGCCGCGAACCGTCCCCCGCACTCATCGGGCGCGTACCATCGCGCTCCTGGCCATACTCGCCGTGATCGGGCGAGGTAGCGCGTTGCGCGCGCAGGAACACGATCATTCTTCCAGTGCGACCACGTCGCACGCGACGTCCAACGGCGATCTCCACATGGAGATGTCTCCGCATCGCACCGCCACTCCCGCCGACTCTGTACGAGCAGCGACAATCGCGGCGCAGCTCCGCACTGCATTGGCCAGGTATCACGACACCACGGCTGCGGTGAACGACGGCTACAAGATGTTCATGCCGCAGCTGAAGGATCAGAAGGTCTATCACTTCACCAACAACTGGCGCGCCGTACAGGAAGCCTTTCGCTTCGATCCGGAAAAGCCGACGTCACTGCTCTACAAGAAGAAGCCCGACGGACAGTTCGTGCTGGTCGGCGCGATGTTCACTGCGCCCAAGCGCTTCGGCGCCGAAAAGCTCGATGCGCGCGTGCCGACCTCCATCGCGCGGTGGCACAAGCACATCAACTGGTGCACACCCAAAAAGGGTGAGTCCGATCGCTGGCTGGACCGGAGAGACGGACAGCCGCTGTTCGGTCCCGAAAGTCCCATCGCGACCAAGAGTGCGTGCGACGCCGTGAACGGCACATTTCACGACACGCTCTTCGGCTGGATGATCCATGCAAACGTCTTCGAGAGCGATGATCCTGCGGTCGTGTGGGGCGACGATCACGCCGGTCACGACATGCACGCCGGCATGAAGATGGACCATTCGATGTAGTCGTGTCGCATCGATCATAGCTGCAGCACAACTGTGGGGCGTATACTGCCGTTTTCGTCGGACTCCATCTGGCGGACTCGCCCGGGTTTCCGCACGTTCGTAGTGCGGTTCCCTCCAACAACCACACACCATGATTTTCGCGATTCTTTTTTCCGCCGCGCTTGCCGGCGGCACCGTGTCTGTACCCAAAGCACCGCCCGTCGTGACGGTCCACGCAAAGGACTTCGCCTTCGAAGCGCCGAAGTCGATCAAGTCGGGCCCCACGACCTTTCGGCTCGTCAACGACGGCAAGCAGCTTCACCATCTCTCACTCGTCAAGCTTGCCAAAGGCAAGACGATGGCGGACCTCGTCGCCGCGATGAAAAATCCCGGACCACCGCCGGCCTGGGTCACTGACGTTGGCGGCCCGAATCCGGCCGTCCCTGGCGGCGCTGCCGAAGCCACACTGACGCTCGACGCGGGCGACTATGTGATGCTGTGCTTCATCCCGTCGGCAGGCGAGACCGTGCCGCACATGATGAAGGGCATGATCGGCGCCTTGACCGTGACGCCCGACAAGAACGACGCCTCCGCGCCCGTCCCGGACGCCACCATTCGCACGAGCGACTTCAAGTTCGACGTCTCGAAGCCGCTGACCGCGGGACATCGCGTCATCGAGGTCGTGAACGATGCCGCGCAGTCGCACGAGGTCGTGGTCATCCAGCTTGCGCCAGGCAAGACCATGGCGGACGTCGGCACGTGGGCGGAGAAAGACATGATGAAAGGCCCACCACCGGGAAAGCCGATCGGCGGCATGTCGGGCATCGCGAAGGGACACACGGCGAGCTTCAGCGTCGATCTCAAGCCCGGCAAGTACGGCCTGATCTGTTTCATTCCCGACTCGAAGGACGGGAAGTCGCACTGGGTACACGGCATGACGCAGGAGCTCACCGTCGCGGCGAAGTAGCCGCACCTGATCGAAGGGTTGGTTAGATTATCGGGCTGCGCTCGTGGCACACGGGCGCAGCCCTTTGTCTTGTCGTCCACTCCTCCCGTTCTCCTGATTTCACGTGGCCCCACAGTTCATTTACGTCATGAAGGCCCTGCGGAAAGTCGTTCCGCCGTCAAAGGTCATTCTCGACGACATCTGGCTCTCCTTCTACCCCGGCGCAAAGATCGGCGTCCTCGGCGCCAATGGCGCGGGTAAGTCTTCGTTGCTGCGCATCATGGCCGGCGTCGACGAAAACTTTCAGGGCGAAGCGTGGGCCGCGAAGGGAACCAAGATCGGGTACCTGCCGCAGGAGCCGCAGCTCGATCCCACGCTCGACGTCCGCGGCAACGTGATGCTCGCCGTCGCCGACCAGCGTAAGCTGCTCGATCGCTTCAATGAGATCAGCATGGCCTTCGCCGAGCCGATGGATGATGACGCGATGACCAAGCTGCTGGATGAGCAGGCGCGCGTACAGGAGCGCATCGACACACTCGACCTCTGGAATCTCGACAACAAGATCGAGATCGCGATGGAGGCATTGCGCCTTCCGCCCGACGACGCAGACGTCACTGTGCTGAGCGGCGGCGAGAAGCGCAGAGTCGCGCTATGCCGGATTCTGTTGGAGCAGCCCGACATGCTGCTGCTCGACGAGCCCACCAACCATCTCGACGCCGAGTCGGTCGAGTGGCTCGAGCACTTCCTCGGCGAGTTTCCGGGGACTGTCGTCGCCATTACGCACGATCGCTACTTCCTCGACAACGTCGCGAAGTGGATTCTCGAGCTCGATCGCGGCAAGGGTCATCCGTACGAGGGCAACTACACGAGTTGGCTCGAGCAGAAGCGCGAGCGTCTCAAGCTGGAAGAGAAAACCGAGTCAGCGCGTCAGCGCACGCTCGCGCG
>JBDUCR010000130.1:0-13637 GCA_040003345.1 bacterium | reverse complement strand
CATACTGTCCCTTCAGCTGCGGATCGGAGCCAGGCAGAATGGCGACGACATTGCGTCCCGGCGCCTGCGCCTTGTGCATGGTGATCGCGCCGCTCATCGGTTTGCCTGCCGCGCCCGTGTGCAGGCTATCGGTGGGGCCGGCAAAGAGACTCGCGAACGTGCTCGACGTGAGATACACCGTGAGTGGACCCGGCTGCGCCGCCGCGTCGCGCTGGAAGCTCGCACTGTTCATCATCCGTGTGCGAATGCTCGCTGGAAAGCGGTCGAGCGCGTTGACGAACACCGCGGTGGCGCGCCCATATCGTGCCTTTGTCAGTTGTGCGCCACGCGCGCCGGCTGCTCCAAGCACGACGACCTTGCCTGCCATGTCGTCGGCAGACAACCAGGTCGTCGAGTCGCTGATCATTCCACCGTACACCACCGGCACGCCGTCGAAGGAGACGCGTTGCTCTGCATTGGCTATCGGCAGATAGTCGGTGCCAAGCACGAGCTGCTTGTCGCCGATCTTGATCGACGACGACGCATCCGTCGACAGTGTGAAGACCGGAAGATTCTGGAAATAGCCGCCGTTGTCGCCGGCTGGAACGAGGCCCAGACGACGCACTTCGCGCTCGATGTAGGCAGTCCCCTTGTTGTTGTACTCCGTGCCCACCTCGCGTCCGCCCATGGAGTCGTCGGCGAAGATGTACAGTCGCGTCATGAGATCCGCGGCGCTGATCTCGGGCGTCGTCGGCTTGCCCGTGTACTTGAGAGGCAGCTCGGAGTTGGTAGCGGTCGCCTTTGCGCCCTTCGGCACGGTTGGCTGCCTGCCGGACATCTGGGCCGTTGCAACGGGCGCAACGGCGAACACCGCACCGAGCGCGACAGCAGCCGTGAAGCGAACAGAGGACATGCAAAATCTCCTGTGAGGAACGAGCATTGCTCGTGCGAATACGAAAACTAGCGGGTGGACGTTGCCCGGGGATCGATGCGCGTCCACCTTCCGAAGCGAATAGCAGAGGAATCACCCTCCCACGCCCGAATTCGTCATGCAGCAGCGAGAACTCCATTCGAAGCTTCGCGCAGAGTCGATTGCCACGCGCGAAAGAATTGCCGCGCTGGTGCGGCCGCTGAATCCGGCGCAGCTCAACGAGCATCCGGAGCCGAAAGGGTGGAGTGTCGGCCAGGTGCTCGAGCACCTGGTCATCGCCGACGAATTGTACGATGATCCGTTCGCGACGCTGCTGAGAAACACTCGGCAGGATGCGGGTGCGCCGGCGCGCGAATGGAAGTCGTCCTTCGTCGGCGGGTTGATCGCCAAGTCGCTACTCAACCCGAAGGCGCTGAGCGGACCCAAGGTCTTTCGACCCGGACCAACACCTCGCAATGGGGTGCCGGAAGTGCTGCTCGGCCGTGAGATGCGCTTCGTTCAGGCGATGGACGACGCTGCGTCGTTCGATTGGCGAAAGCTGCGCATCGGATCTCCGGCATTGCCGCGCTGGGCGCCGAAGATGAATCTGGGCGACGGATTCAGAATTCACGTGGTGCATGTGACCCGGCACGCGGGACAGATCGAGCGGCTGGTCGCGAAGCTGTAAAATGGCCTATTGGGGCGGCCGCTGCGCGTCCTTATGGGGCGCGCTCCATAACATCCCCTAGCAGAATTCAATCGCGCTGCCGATTTTCAGCGCATGCGACTAGCGGTCCCACTCGAAACTGCGCCCGGCGAACTCCGGATCGCCCTCGCGCCAGACAGCGTCACACGATTGGTGAAGGGTGGTCACGAAGTCCGGATTCAAGCCGGCGCGGGGGAACGCGCCGGCTTTCCTGATTCCGCATTCAACGACGCCGGAGCATCCGTCGTCTCGGCGTCAGAGCTGTACACCGGCGTTGATCTGGTCTGCCGAGTGCAGCCGCCGTCTCTCGAGGAAGCGGCGGCGCTGCCGGAAGGAGTTGCGCTGCTCGCACTCATGAATCCTTCGCGAAATCGCGAGCTGCTCGATCGTCTCGCAGCGCAAAAGATCACCGCACTCGCACTCGAGCTCGTGCCGCGCATCACGCGCGCGCAGTCGATGGATGTGCTGTCGTCGCAAAGCACGGTGGCTGGTTACAAGGCAGTGCTCGTTGGTGCGGCAGCGCTGCCGAAGTTCTTGCCGATGCTCACGACCGCGGCCGGCACCGTTTCGCCGGCGAAGGTGTTCATCATCGGCGCCGGTGTCGCCGGACTGCAGGCCATCGCCACTGCACGTCGCCTCGGCGGTGTGGTGTCCGCGTTCGACGTCCGACCTGCTGCACGCGAACAGGTGCTGTCGCTCGGCGCGACCTTCATTGCGACGGAGCTGGTCGCTGAAGGCTCCGAAACAGCAGGCGGTTACGCGAAAGCACAGAGTGAAGCCGACGCGAATCGTACGCGCGACGCGTTGGCGAAGCATCTGCCTGAGGTCGATCTCGTCGTAACCACGGCGCAGATTCCCGGTCGCGATGCGCCGCGGCTCATAACGGCCGAGATGGTGAAGACGATGCGGCCGGGTGCTGTGATCGTGGATCTCGCTGCGGAATCAGGTGGCAACTGCGAGCTCACCAGCGCTGGCAAGACGGTGCAAGCGGGAGCGGTATCCATCATCGGACCAGTCAACCTGCCGGCGACCGTTCCCTTCCACGCCAGCCAGATGTTCAGCAGGAACGTGCTCGCGCTCGTAACGCATCTGTCGAAGGATGCGAAGCTCGTGATCGATGCCGCCGACGAAATCACCGGGCCCATGACTGTCGTTCGCGACGGACAGGTCGTCGCGCGTCCAACTTCCTGAACTCCTGATCGTGATGCAATGCTGATTCTCGAGCTCTACATCTTCGTGCTCGCCGGATTCGTTGGGTTCATGGTGATCACGAAGGTGCCGCCGCTGTTGCATACGCCGCTCATGTCGGCGACGAACGCCATCTCCGGCATCTCGCTCGTCGGCTCGATGGTCGCTGCCGGCGGACGACATAGTCTCGTCGCCACGATGCTCGGCTTTGTCGCCGTCGTCTGCGCGACGACGAACATCGTCGGCGGATTTCTCATCACCGACCGCATGCTGAAGATGTTCCGCCGCGACGACCACAAGAAAGCCGCGGTGACGAAGCCTTGATGCGCGAGTACATCACGCAAGGCACCTACCTCGCGGCGTCCGTTCTCTTCATTCTCGGATTGCGCGGCCTCACACATCCCGATCGCGCGCGCCGAGGCATGCAGTACGCCGCGTTCGGCATGTTGCTCGCGGTCTGCGGCACGCTGATCAACCACCAGATTCTCGACTACCGGTGGATCGCCGCGGGTCTCGTGCTGGGTGCGTTGATCGGCTATCCGCTCGGCATGTGGGTGCCGACGACCGCATTGCCGCAGCGTATCGCGGCGTCGCTCAGCTTCGGCGCACTCGCGGCGACGCTCGTCGGCATCTCCGAGTACTACACCGCCTTCCATGGCGGAGACGGCGCCATCGCGTCGTCACGCATGGCGGCGCTCGGCTTCGAGGTGCTGCTCGGATCACTCACCGTGACCGGCGCGCTCATGGCGTTCGGCAAGCTGCAGGAGATCATCCCGTCACAGCCGATCACGTATCGCGGACAGAACCTGATCAACTTCCTTCTGTTCGCCACGGCGGTGGGGCTCTTCATCACCTGCATCGTCGACCCGACGCAGACATTCGCGTTCTACACGATGATTGCCATCGCCGCCGTACTCGGCGTGTTGATGGTGATTCCGATCGGCGGCGCGGACATGCCCGTCGTCGTCGCGCTGCTCAACTCCTACTGCGGACTTGCCGCATCGGCGACAGGGTTCGCGCTCGGCAACAGCATTCTGATCATCTGCGGCGCGCTCGATGGCGCGTCGGGATTTCTGCTGTCGATTCTCATGTCGAAGGCGATGAATCGCTCGTTCGCCAATGTTTTGTTCGGTGCATTCGGCGGCGGCGCGCCCGCGGGCGCCGCGGCGCCAGGTTCAGCGCTGCCGGTGCGCGCAATTTCCGTCGAGGACGCCGCGATTCAGCTCGCGTATGCACAACACGTGATCATCATCCCCGGTTACGGCATGGCGGTCGCGCAAGCGCAGCACGCGGTGCGCGAACTGGCCGAGGTGATCGAGAAGCGTGGCGGTGAAGTGAAGTATGCGATTCACCCGGTGGCTGGCCGCATGCCTGGCCACATGAACGTGCTGCTGGCGGAGGCGAACGTTCCGTACGATCGCCTGTACGACATGGATGAGATCAACGGTGAGTTTCCACAGACGGATGTTGCGCTCGTGATCGGTGCGAACGATGTGGTGAATCCAGCGGCGCGGTCGGATGAATCGTCGCCGATCTACGGCATGCCGATTCTCGATGCGGATCGCGCAAAGCATGTGATTGTGCTCAAGCGCGGCATGGCTGCAGGGTTTGCCGGTATCGAGAACGCGCTCTTTCATTCCTCGACGACGAGCATGCTGTTCGGCGATGCCAAAGCGTCGTTGGTGAAGCTCGTGAGTGAGGTCAAGAGCGCGTAATTGGTGGCACTTACCGAGCATTATTCGGATAGCTTCCAATGACGCCTTGAGGACAAACTCCTTACGTCACCAGTGAGGAGCTTTTATGCAGACCATGATGCCGCGCCGCACCGATTCTCATCTCGCGCTCGCCGAGCGTGTCCGTTCGTACATTGACGCCCACGCGGACGAGCCGCTGCCGCTCGCCCGGCTCGCGCGCGAGGCCGCCGTGAGCCCGGCGCACCTCCAGCGGACCTTCACGAACATCGTCGGGCTGTCTCCCAAGCAGTACCAGGAACAGCGTCGCGTCGGCGCACTCAAGTCGGCGCTCCGCGACGGACGCACCGTCAGCAGCGCGACCTACGAGGCCGGCTTCGCCTCGGGCCGTCGAGTCTACGAGACGGCGAACGACGCACTCGGGATGACGCCAGGCGCGTATCGTCGTCGCGGCGTCGGCGAGTCGATTCACTATACAGCTGTGCCGACGACCCTTGGGCTCTTGCTCGTGGCCGTGACGGAGCGCGGGGTCTGCAGCGTGTCCCTTGGCGACGATGAGGACTCGCTCGTGGGCGCACTGCGCAACGAGTATCCGGGCGCGCAGTTCGAGCGCTCGACGGACGCGAGCGACAGGCTGGTGGACGCAGTCGTCGCGCATGTCGAGGGACGCGCAACGGCAGAAGAGCTTCCGCTCGACGTGCGTGCGACGTCGTTCCAGTGGCAGGTGTGGCGCGCGCTTCAGCGGATTCCCGAGGGAGCGACGCGCAGCTATCAGGCTGTCGCTGCGGAGCTCGGGCGTCCCACCGCTGCGCGTGCCGTCGCGCGCGCATGTGCAAGCAATCGCATTGCGGTTCTGATTCCCTGCCATCGCGTGGTGCGCGGCGATGGCGAGCTCGGCGGATATCGCTGGGGAATTGCCCGGAAGGCGGCGCTGCTCGCTCGTGAGGGTGCCTATCCGTCGCTGTAACTCTCGCTCGCGCAGATCGTAGTGTCTACATTGAGCAGCGCGTCCTGATCGGGACGCGCTGCGCTCATTGAGCACTCTCGAGACTTCCGCATGCCGCACACGAGCCAGACGCGATCCACTACACCGCCGCTGGCGTCGAGCGGTGACCTGCAAAAAGAGATCAGCAACGCCATTCAGGACGCAAATCAGGCCGTCCGGGACCAGGCTCAGGCGCAACGTGATGCGGCGCAAGCGGTACGAGATGCGAAGCACGCTCTAAACGGCGTCCCGGCAATCCCGCCAATACCGCCTATACCCGGCTATTCAATACAAGACCCGTACGATCATAACGCGATTCCGCCGCAGGCTGTCGAGATGGCCATCGGTTTCTTCATCATGTGCGCCGTCATCGCCATCGGATGGCCGTTGGCGCGAGCGTTCGGCAGGCGTATCGAGCGTAAAGGAGAACGGGCTGCGGTCAATCCAGCGATGACTGATCAGCTCCAGCGCATCGAACAAGCGGTGGACGCGATGTCGATCGAGATCGAGCGGATCTCCGAGGCACAGCGGTTCATGGCGCGCCTGCAGAACGCGCAGACGCCGGATCAGTCAGCGCTGCCCGTCGAGCGTCGCTGACCGCCAGCCGCGCGTGCGGCTGGCGGTTGAAGCGTCAGCTATGGTGATCGTCGCGGTCGTGATCGTCGCGGCGCCGCTCTTTCTGACGCTTACGCTCGGCTTTTTCGGCCTCTTTTTGCTGCCTGCGCCGAGCTTGCTCTAGTTCGTCATAGCGCCGCTGATCGCTCAGTGTGCGTGAGTCGATCCGTTGACGCTGGCGATCGCGGTCGCGTGCCTCTTCCTGCAGGCGTTCGTTGCGAATGCGGTCTTCACGAAGACGTGCCTCTCGACGAATCGCTTCGTTTCTGATGCGCTCCTCTTCGCGCAGACGCGCTTCGTAGCGGATGCGCTCCTCAGTTCCCAGCCGGCTCACTCTGTCGCGATCATAGTCGTTGCGCACTCGCGCTGCGTAGTCGGGATCATATCGTGGACTGCGCGGATCGAGACGCGGGTCGCTGGAAATCCGTCCATTCGACGCGCTGCCGTAAATGACGCGACCATTTCCGCGCACATTCGCTCGCGCCGTTGCGCAGTCCGTCACTGGCGGCTGCTGTCCTGGTGGGAATCCGTCTATCCAGACGCGGCAGAGTCCCGGACCCGGCAGCATTCCCGGCGGAACCTGCGATACGCGACCTTGGGCCGCTGCGGCGGTCGTCGCGAGTGTGAGCACGCTTCCGGCAAGAACTGCAATACGAAGTTTGATCATTTTGTGCCTCCTTTTCAGCTGTGCCGCAAGCAGCGCGCGGCGTGATGCTGTCCAACGATGGACGACGTTGCAAGTGACACGCCCTGTGAGTGTCGGCGTGAAGACGCCGTGGACGAACCGAGCAGTTGAACGGGCTGGTAAGCACTACACGTGAAGAAAGGAAAGGCAGCTTCGGAGCCATGGTCTTGCTTGCTCTGTAACTCGCTGTCAGTCAAGAGTTTAGTTCATATGCTCCCGCGCAAACGATCGCCGCTTTCGTCCGCATTTGGCGACAAACATGTGTTGTGACGGGGACACCCAGCGAGCCCAGCGCGTCTCGTTCAGTGCGGGTGGCGCGGAGCACCGGCGAGACCGCTCAACCCACGGGCGGACTTGCCGATACTCTGGCTACACATGACGCCTTCGAACGCCGACTCCGCCGCGAACATACTGCGCGCGCAACTGCAGCAGGCGCTTGGCGACGCATACACCATCGAGCGCGAGCTCACGGGCGGCGGAATGAGTCGCGTGTTTCTCGCACGAGAGCACTCGCTCGATCGGCTGGTCGTCGTGAAAGTGCTGCCGCACGACCTCGCAGCGGGAATGAACAGCGAGCGATTCCGTCGCGAGATCCAGCTGGTCGCAGGACTGCAGCACCCGCACATCGTACCAATTCTGGCCGCAGGCGAAGCGACGGGCGCGCCCTACTACACCATGCCCTTCATCAAAGGCGAATCGCTGCGTGCGCGCCGCTCGAATGGTGGCACACTGTCACTCGGCGACGCGGTGCGCGTGCTGCACGATGTGATCGATGCACTCGCGTATGCGCACGAGCGCGGCATCGTGCATCGCGACATCAAGCCCGACAACATTCTGATGAGCGGTCCACACGCTGTCGTCACCGACTTTGGTGTGGCGAAAGCATTGAGTGCTGCGAACGCTGCGTTTCGCGACGTCGATGCCAGCGCGACGGGTATCGGAATGGCTGTTGGAACACCGGCGTACATGGCGCCCGAGCAAGCGGCGGGCGACCCCGACACTGATCATCGCGCGGACATCTATGCGTGGGGATTGCTTGCGTACGAGCTGCTCGCGGGCGAGGCACCATTCGGACAGCGATCGTCGCACGAGATGCTCGTTGCGCACATCGCGGAAATTCCGGAGCCGCTCGAGCAGCGCAATCCGTCGGTACCACAGTCGCTGTCGAAGCTCGTGATGCAATGTCTCGAGAAGCGTCCCGCATCGCGTCCAGCGAGTGCTGCTGACGTGCGCGACGCACTCGAGCGCGCGGCGACTCCAGGCGGCGGCACACCGATCATGCGCGTCGCAACGCGATTGGCACGGCGTCCGCGCACACGAACGCTCGTATCGCTTGGCATACTCGCGCTCGCGATTTCCGGTGCGTTCGCCTTTCGTCCGCGCACCAGACACATCGACGAGAATCAGGTCGCGGTGCTTCCATTTCGTCTGGCGAGCGCCGATCCGTCGCTGCGGTATCTCCGCGAAGGAATGCTGGATCTGCTTGCCGCAACGTTGACTGGCGTCGGCGGCCCACGCTCCTCCGATCCCCGCACGTTGTTGAGCGCCTGGCGTCGCGCGGTGAGCTCAGACACGGCAAACCTCTCGCGCGAGCAGGCACTCGAGCTCGCGGAGCGCCTCGGCGCTGGACAGCTGCTCATCGGCGACATCTCCGGGACGTCGCAGCGTCTCACGCTGACTGCGTCGCTCGTCTGGGTACGTGACGGACGCGCCGACCAGGCGCAGTCGGTGAGCGGACCTGCGGACAGCCTGTCCGCCATGGTGGATCAGCTGGCGAGTGAACTGCTCGTGCTTCGTGCGGGCGAAGGTGAGCGCCTTGGCGCCTTTGGTGGCGTGCCGCTGCCTGCACTTCGCTCGTATCTCGACGGTACCGCGCTCTATCGTCGCGCGAAATTTGCCACGGCCGCAAAGGAATTCGAACGAGCCATCGGGCTCGACTCGACGTTTGCCCTGGCGGGACTCGGCCTCGCGACTGCGGCGGGCTGGCTTGGTGATCCGCGCGATGGCTTTCACGGTATGAGCGTCGCATGGAATCATCGCGTGCGCCTCAGCGCGCGCGATCAGGCGCTGCTGCTCGCGACTGCCGGGCCGAATTTTCCCGCGTCGTCTGGATGGGCAGTCATGATCGCGGCAAAGGAGCGGTACGCCGCACTCGCGCCTGATCGCGCTGATGCGCAGTTCGAGCTTGGCGACGGCCTGTTCCACTTCGGCGCGCAAGCGGGCATCCCTGACGCGCATGTGCGCGCTGCGGAGGCGTTCAATCGCGCGATCGCGCTCGACTCGAGCTTCTCGCCGGCAATCGAGCATCTCGTCATTCTCGAGCTCGAGCGCGGTGACACGGCGAGCGTGGTCCGTCTCGCACAACTCTATCTTCGCGCCGACAGCTCGAGCGAAAATCGGGATGGCATGCGTTGGGCGATGAGCATGGCACGCGGCGATCTCGTCGGCGAGCGCGCGCTCCTCGCCAGAAGCGATTCTCTCAGCGCGATGACACGCGCGACCATCGCCGAGGTGCCGTTCGTGATCGGACGGAACATTGATGCGGCGCAACGCGTGATCGATTCGCCAAGCGGAGGGACTAACGCCAACAACGCGCGGTCGATGGATCTCTTGATGCGGCATGACATCGCGCTGAATCGTGGGCGGCCGGCGCGCGGCCACATCCTGCTCGACTCGTTGCACGCCACGCTGCCCAACTTCGACAACTTCGAGCGCGTGCGAGATGCGCTTTTCTGGGATGGTGACACGACGGGAGCGGAGCTTGCCGCACTCACGCTGCGTCGCAAGGCTGCACTCGGCGGTCCGATTCCTGGCACGCACCAGCGCGGGAAGGATCCCGCCTACTTCGCGGATCTGTGCCTGTCCGAGCTCTGGTATCTCTCGCTCGGCGATACGACAGGTGCGCGTCGTGTGTCGAGCATCATGCGGACGAATCTCGATGCACGCGACACGCTCTCGAGCCCACCTCTTCGCACCGGCTGTGCATTGATGCTCGACGCGCAGCTCGCGGTAATTCAGAAGCGATCGACCGCGCACGCCACTGTTGATTCGCTCGACGCGTTCCTTCGCTCGGCGCCGGATGGCATGATCGGCCGCATTGGGAACCTCGCGACGTCGCGTCTCTATGAGCGGCTGGGCGACACTCGCGCTGCGCTGTTCGCCGTGCGTCGTCGCGATTTCTTTTATGGCCGTCCCGCGTTCTTGTCGACGTATCTGCGCGATGAAGCACGTCTCGCGGAAAAGGCTGGCGATTCGGCGGGAGCGGCAGAAGCGCTGCGACAGTATCTCTCGATGCGCAACGCTCCGGAGGCGACACTGCAACGGGATGCAATCGTCGCGCGTGAAGCGTACGGTCGTACCAGTCGCGCGTCGTCCGGGCGATGACATTCCAAGGCTGGTTTGCCAATCGCGTTCGACGTCACGGCGCCGTTGCTTACATGAGCGGCCTGGCCGTGCTGTCGCTCAGCGCCGGACTCGCATTCGCCTTACAGCGACGCGAGCACAACGATGTACAGCGGGCGGCGCAGCTGAAGGCGCAGTCGCTCGCGTCGCTCGCAACAAGTCGTCTCACTCAACGGGCGACCAGGCTGACGACTCTCGCAGCGGCCGTGGCAAACGGACCCTTGCCGAAGATGCAATGGCAGGTCGAGGCGTTTCGTACCCTACAGGTTGGCGCGTTTCGCTCGGTTGCGTTCGTCGATTCGCTCGGGCGAACTCTCGCTGAGTTGCCGGAACGGACTGCATCGAGTGCCCTCCCTGAGCCGCGGGTCGTCGCAGAGCGGTTGGCAATGGCGAAGGCGGCGCGGACGACGGGACGGGTCTCGACGAGCGCGCCAATTTATTTGTCGTCCGGAGCGGCGATCCTCGTTACGGCCGCACCAACTGCACGAGGCGCCGGCGCCATTGTCGGAGAGAACACGGTGTTTTCCCTGCTGCATCGCGCGTTCGAGACACCCGAAGGCGCTGGCTATTCAATTGCCGTCTTTGGGGACGGTCATGAGCTGTTCGCTCGGCGCATCGGTCCGCAGGCGCTCGAGACGGCGTGGGGACAGAACGCGTCACTCGGAGAATCAGGGAGTGGATGGACGCTTCGCGCATGGCCGACGGAAGCGGAGCTCGCGTGGAGAAATTCGCGTCTCCCTGAAGCCGTACTTTTCATGGGCGTGCTGTTCGCGATCAGTATTGCGGGAATGATGAAGCTGTATCAAACCGCCGACCGCCGCGCATACGCACTTGGCGAAGCCAATGGACGACTCGAGAATGAGATTCGCGAACGAGAGCGTGCGCAGGAGGCATTGGTGCGCAGCGAAGAGCAACTGCGGCAATCGCAGAAGATGGAAGCGGTCGGACGCCTCGCCGGCGGTATCGCGCACGACTTCAACAACCTGCTGACCGCCATCAACGGCTACGCCGACTTTCTGCTTGCGGACATCGAGCGCGGCGATTCTCGACGCGACGACGTTCGCGAGATCAAGAAAGCTGCGACTCGCGCCGGAGCACTCACGTCGCAGTTGCTCGCGTTCAGTCGCAGACAGATTCGCCAACCGCGATCACTCGACCTCAACGCGCTGCTCACCGACCTCGAGAGGATGTTGTGTCGCGTCATCGGCGAGGATGTCGCGATTGCGTGGAAGCCCACCGAGCGGTTAGGCAGCGTGCTCGCCGATCCGAGCGAGATCGAGCAGGTGCTGTTGAACCTCGTGGTGAATGCCGGCGACGCGATGCCGAATGGCGGCACCATCAACATCACGACAGCGACTGAGCTGTTCGAGGGCGCGACTGCTCGTCCACCGCTCGCACCTGGTCGCTACATCCGGCTCCGCGTTGCCGATTCGGGCATGGGCATGGACGCCGCGACCAGGGCGCGCATCTTCGAGCCGTTCTTCACGACCAAGGAGCCCGGGAAGGGAACGGGGCTGGGACTCTCCACCGTGTACGCGATCGTGGAGAATCTGCGCGGCACGATCGACGTCGAGAGTGTGCCGGACAAAGGCACGACGTTCACGGTCTATCTGCCACAGCACGACGAACCGGCGGAGGCGCTTGCATCGGGCACAATGGCGACGCTCGCGCCGCGCGGCGTCGAGACGGTGCTCCTGGTCGAGGATGAGGATGGCGTCCGTGCACTTGGCGCACGCATCCTCGAACGACATGGCTATACGGTGCTCGAGGCGCGCAATGGTCGTGACGCCCTTACCGTTGCGACGCAGCATTCCGGCGCCATCGATCTTCTGCTGACGGATGTCGTGATGCCAGAGATGGGCGGCAAACAGCTCGCCGAGGCGCTCATTGCGCGCGATGCGTCGCTGCGTGTGCTGTTCATCTCAGGCTACACGGATGGCGACATCAGCCGTCGTGGCGTCCTGGATCCATGTACCGCGTTTCTGCAGAAGCCGTTCACAGCGAGAGGACTGTTGGGTCGAGTGAGAGAGGTGCTCGACGGCGATGCGGTGGCCGCGTGAGTGCTCCGCTCAGCGCGTGACGGCGACGCGATAGGCAGCGACACACGCCGACGCCGCAGCCGAGGGCGTGAATCGCGTTGCCCTCGCGAGCCCGTGCGCAGAGATGACGGCGCGCAACTCGGCGGAGCGTTCACACCCTTCCATCGCGCGCGAGATATCTGCAACATCTTCCGGATTGAACGTTCGCGCTGCGCCTCCGGCGAACTCGCGCGTCGCGGGAAGATTGGATGCGATGACCGGACACCCGCATGCCATCGCTTCGAGCACCGGAAGTCCTCCACCTTCGTAGAGCGATGGAAACACGAGCGCCGATGCCGCCGAGTAGAGCAGCGGCATCTCATCATCGGCGAGTCGCGGGATGAACCGGATCTGATTCGACAATTGCGTCCTGGCGACTTGCTTTGCCAGCGCATCGGTGGAATCCGCGCGAATGACGAGTGGCCATCCCGCTCCGAGGCGCTTGCGCAGGTCAACGAACGCGTCGATGAGACGACTTATGTTCTTGTGCGGATACGGGCCTGCGACGTACAGCCAGAAGTCGCCATGCAGATCACGCCGCGTGCGAAAGGAATCGACATCAGACTTGGTACGCGCCGAGTAGGCGGAAGGAACGATGGGAGGCACCACGATCATGCGCTCCGACGCTACGCCGAGTATGTCATGGAGCCGATCGGCGGTCGCATTGGACATCGGGGTCAGCATTGTCGCATGGCTCGCGGCTCTTCGTCGCATCGACCTCACGTACGCGCGCTTGACGAAGTGAAAATCACGCGGCCGATCGAACGGCATCATGTCGAGCACGGTCACGACGGTCGGCTCTCTGCCGAAGAAGGGCAGCGTGCCGAAGAAGTGATGCACGCAGTCCAACCCCTGCCCACGATTCAGCTGCGGCAGGATGATGCTCTCATATGCGACGCGCAGTGGACGCAGTGAGGCATGCAGTGGTACCTCGATGATCTTGAAGTTCGATGCGCTCGGAACGAGCGAAGCGCTCGCTCGTGTGGTGAAGACCACGTAGTCGTTGTTGCCGTCGTGTGTTGCGAGTGCGCCGACGAGATTCGCGATGTATTGCCGAGCACCACCAATGCCTGCGACCACGGGCAGCAGGTTCAGACCGATGCGCACGCGGACCTCGGGTGGCGCTGCACTAGGCGATCGAGACCGCTCGTGTACTCCCCGGCGAACCGTGCCGCGCGACGAACTCGTCGTGAATCCAGCGATAGGTCTTCTCGAGACCGTCGCGCAACCGCGTTGACGGCTCCCAACCAAGACGCTCCAGAATCATGGTGTTGTCCGAGTTGCGGCCGTTCACGCCCTTTGGCGCGGAGAGATTGTACGTGCGCTTGAGGTGCACACCGGCAATCTCCTCGACGAGATCGACGAGCTCATTGATCGTCACCAGCTCATCGGAGCCGA
>JBDUCR010000263.1:0-13655 GCA_040003345.1 bacterium | reverse complement strand
GGATGACGGGACGAGGGGATGAGAGGGACAACTCAACCACGGACGCAATCCCCTCGTCCTCTCATCCTCTCATCCTACAGCAGCTTCACCTGATCCTCGTCCATTCTGGGAACGGAATGGCAGCTTCGGCAGCGCGCCTCGTAGCTCTCCTCGCCGCCCACCATGATCGTCGGTGAATCGTAACGCGCAGGCTGACCAGCAATGAGACGCTGATTCCTGCTCGCCGGATTGCTGCAGATCACACAGATCGCATGCAACTTGTCCACCTGCTCAGCAACGGCCAGCAGCTGCGGCATTGGACCGAACGGCTCCCCACGAAAATCCGTGTCGGCACCAGCGAGAATCACGCGACGCCCACTTGCTGCGAGCGCAGTCGCGAGCACGACGATTCCAGACTGAAGAAACTGCGCTTCGTCGATGGCGACGACCTGCGTGTCCGATGCGAGCTGACGCGCGATCTGTTCGGGTGAATCGATCGGCACAGCTTCCACCGTGCGTCCATCATGACTCGACACGTGATACAGTCCCGCGTATCGCTCATCGAGATGCGACTTGAAAACCTGCACGCGCTTCCTGGCGATGAGCGCGCGACGTACGCGACGAATGAGCTCCTCACTCTTTCCGCTGAACATCACGCCGCAGATCACCTCGATCCACCCGCCCGCGCCGGGTGGGTACATGTCGCCGATCATGCGTCGTCGCGGGGCGTGCGGGGACGCGTGGGACGAGCGTTGCCGCCATCGAACTTTCTCGCGGGACCAGCGTCGCGAGTGAACGGACGCTCGGGCCGATCGCTCGCACCGCGCGGCGGACCGCTTCGCGGCGCACCGGGACGCGCGGGACGATCACTCTTGTCGAACGGCCGAGCGGGACGATCTCCGCGATCGAATGGGCGCGGCGGACGTGCAGGACGATCGCCACGATCGAAGGGCCGAGCAGGGCGATCTGCGCCACCGCGAGGCGGACCGCTACGCGGTGGCCCGCTGCGAGGAGGAGGCCCACTGCGCGCAGGACGATCCTCCTTCGGCTGATCGAGACGCGCCTGCACCTTGCGTCCACGTACAACGCTACCGGTGATCTTGCCGACGACCAATTCCGCCACCGCCGCCGCGACTTCGACAATGGCGTGGGTGTCGCGTACTTCCACCCGTCCAACCTGCGAGCCGGGAATGCCAGCCTCGCTCGTGATTGCCGTGATGATTTCCTGCGCGCGAATGCCGTCCTTCTCGCCAAGGTTGAGGAAGAGACGCTGCATCGGTCCAGCCTGCGCCGTTGCCGCCGTTGGGCGCGAGGGACGCTGCTGTTCCAGCATCCTCAGCGCTGCCGCCGCGATCTCGATACCGTCGAACTCAGCCAGCAATGGCTCCAGCGCGAGCACTTCGCGCCGAACGTCGCCGGACGTTAGGACGTCCCGCAGCGATGCACGCAAGGCAGCGTCCTTGCCCCGCGCCCGTTCCGCTGCCTCAATGAGCGCAACCGGCGATACCGCACCGCCGCCCAGGAGCGTGCGAAGACTCGCCAACTGCGATGGCTGCACGAGCGCGTACAGCTTGCGCGCTCCGGCACCGACGAGCGCACGCATCTCTTCGCGCGACGTCGGCAGCTCGAGCAGCACGAGCGGATCGTTGCTCGCCGCTTCGCCGCCGGTGGTGAGACGCACAGCGCTGTCGTCGTACCCCAGGGAGCGCGCGATCGCGATGCCTTCAATGCGCGCGGCCTGAGTACGCGCGTACAACGCGGCACGCGGAAGATCCAACGCGTCGAGCAGACGACGCAACGACGTTGCGCGTGCGGACGGCGACGTCGCCACATACTCTGCACTGAGTGGAGCCACATTCTCGGCGTCCGCTGCTTCCGCATCGCGGCGCGCACGGCGCGCATATCGCTCGATCAGCGCTTCGTACGCCGGCGTGAGCTCGCTTGCGAGCACGACGCGCGCGCAATCCTTCGGAAGCTCGCCTAGCAACGTCTCGAGTGGCGCGGCATCCGGCGTCTCGAGAATCGGGTCGAGCCACGCGAACACCATACCGCGCACGCTCTCCGGCTTTAGCGCGGACCCCTGTAGCAGCGTCACCAACTCGGCGGGAGCACCGGCGACGATGTGGGCAGGCGACGTGCGCAGCAGTCGCGCCGCGCGCGGGCTCGCCGTTGCGGCGAGCACTGTGATCGGCCGGTCACCGATCACGGCGACGATTGCGTGTGCAGCGGCGGCCGCATGTTCCGCGTCAGCGGTGACGACGAGCAACTGCGTTTCGGCGCGCGCCGCATCGATGCGGTCGACGAGGGTTGCCAACACACCCTCGGCAGCGGACCAGTCTTGCGGCATGACTTGCACGGCGTTCTGGCCACGGGTCACACCCGTCGGCTCTTTTGCATCTTCCACGGAATCTCCTGATCCGGTGCTGGCGCTGCACGCGCCGATCAATTGTCAACGATTCGGAAGATAGTCGGGCGTGGCGGCTCGCGCCTATCCTCCTGTTCCTCTATCATCCTATCTTGCTAGTGTTCGACGGGAGCGACTGATATATCCCGGTATATCGCATCGAGTCCAAATCCGGTCATCCGTTCAATGGAGGCGCCGTGAACGTCGCAGTGCAACTGCAGCCGGCGGTGGAAGCTGCACCGGCGGTGGCGTACCGATGGGACACCGACACCGACATTCTCACTGCGCGACTCGAGGGAGTTGGTGCGGGGGGCGGAATGTCTGGCTCCGTGGAGCTCGAGGGAACCGATGGCTCGTGGCTCATTCTCGAGGTTGCGGCTGGACGCATTAACGGCGTAGAGGTCGCGGTGTGGCCTGATGTACAGAAGCGTCCGTCGCTCGCGCCGCCGTCGTCTGTCGAAGATGCGCGTGTGGTGATACCAGCGCGCGCGTCGCAGCCCGGTATTGCTTCGCTCGAGGTGGACACGCCTCTGACGGCGGAGGCGGACAAGGACGAGCGTGTGATTCATTTTCGCGTGGGTGTTCGTCGCGACGTGCGCACTGTGCGGGTCGGACGTGATCTGCTTCTCGAAGTCGATTCTCAGAGTCGCGTGGCCGGACTCTGGCTGCTCAACGTTCCGCCGTTTCCTTCTTCCTGACGTCTGCCGTGATCACCACCATCGTTCTCATCCGCGCCGAGCCGGCCTCGATTCCCGCCGCTGCGCAGTTCCTCGCCGAGATCGACGGCGTGACCGACGTGTATTCGGTGAGCGGCGACTGGGATCTCGTCGCGATCGTGAAGGTCGCTGAGTATGACGAGATCGCGCGAGTCGTTACGGAGTCATTTCCGAAGGTGCCGGGCCTTCAGCGCACGCAGACGCTGACGGCGTTTCGCGCCTATTCCAAGAAGGATCTCCAGCAGGCGTGGGATATCGGGGTCGAATAGGCGGCTCCGCTATTCCGCCCGCATCGGCGCTGCGCGCCTCGCTCTTCCGCTATTCCGCCCGCATCGGCGCTACGCGCCTCGCTCTTCCGCTGTTCGCCAACTGCGGAATAGCGGACAGGCCGCGCAGCGGCCGAGCGGAATAGCGTTTTGATGTGCCCTCATCCCTTCTTCTTCTTAAGATCCGCGCACCAGCTCGTCTCCGAGCGTCCGATCTCGCGCCAGTGACCGCCGCGAAACTGCAGGAACACCAGGAAGCTGTCGCTGCCGGCGTGCCATCCCTCCAGCACGATCTCATCCGTGCCGTCGCCGGTCAGGTCGAGATGATCGATCAGCCGGCGATATTCGCGCGCGCTATCGACAGGCACGTGAATGAACGACTGCACGTACCCATGCGCGTCGTCGACATAGTCGCCGATGACGAACACGTGGCGCTGCCTTCCGTTCAGACCACTACCGCGCTCGAGGTACGAAGCGACGAGCGTCGGATGCAATGACGCACCCGTGTAGAAGCTGGTGATCACTTCGTCGAGCTCGGCGCGCGCCGACGTCGTCAGGCCCTCGTGCTGCGCGACGCGAGTGGCGAGTGCACGCGCGCTATCCAGGTCGGCGGGAATTTGCGCAGCGCGTGGCGGCGCCACGGGCAAGGGATCGCTCGTTGCGAGAAGCTCGAGCATCACGTTCGCCGGCGCGGAGTCGACGGTCGCTGCTGCGAGCGGCCGCAGTGAGTGACACTTCGGAAGCTTGTAGAGTGCGTCCTTGCCCTCCCACATTCCGCGTCGAACGACGGCGTCGCCAATGGACTTTCCGTCGACATATGCGGTGAGCTTCTGCCCGGCGGGATAGTACAGCCGATCGAAATTGTGCCAGCCGCTCGAGTCGAGTGAGATCTGTTTGATCTCGCCGTTTGTGAGCATGGCGAGTGGCAGTACGCGAGGATCAGCGCGGTCGCCGAAAATGAACAGCAGCGCCCGTGGTTTGCCGGCGAGCGACGTCTGCTTCGCGCCCGGTTCGTCGGGCGGGCGCTTGTTGCAACCGACGGCGAGCGTTAGGATGCTGGCGACGGCTGCCGTCCCGAAGATCGCCCGTAGGCTGAACGGGGCGAAAGGCAGGTGATGCTCTGAATCGCGCGCGCGGCGTATATGGAGGAGAGGGTGCATTCGAGCTCAGTTGGAGGCGGTGCGATGAAGCTGCGCGATCTGCAGCGCCAGCTTGCGGCGCTGCTTCCGGACGCGCGTGCCGCGGGTGGTGAGAGCGCGCTGGAGCTGCTTTCTCAAGGGAACGACGCGCCGCGCCTGATCAGCGCAACGCTGCTGGAGGAGGGTCTTTTTCGCGCGCAGCCGGTCGTTGGAGCGCCGGTTCCGGCATTCCGCGCGTTTCTCGATGGAACGCAGAAGACTGTGGTCGCGAGCTACACAGGCGGCGGGGTGGCGCTGCTATCGGGGAGCGTTGCGGCCGTTGTGCGTCAGCGCCGCGACAATCGGCTCTACACGTGGCGGGCGCCAGTGGTCGAGACGCGAATTTATGCGCCGAGGGCGCATCTCGCGTCGGTGACCTGGAGCACACTGGAGGAGCACTACAGCGGTGTGCTGGTGGACACGACGGCCGGCGCTACCGATCTGATTGCGCATCCATTCGCGTTGCGCGATGCCGCGATCCAGAAAGTGCGATCGCATCGCGAGCAGATGGAGCAGCGACTCGCCGAGCAATGGTGTGATGCCGAGCGCGATCCTCTTCTCATCGATGGGGGTATCAGTGGAAGCGCACGCGTAGCGACGTCGGAGATCGCCGTCGGCGTCGTAAAGAGTCACTTCACGCTCTATGTCCACAACGACAACCTCCGCACCGTGCTGTCGCTGAAGCATCGCGAACGTTCGAGCGTTTTTCGGATTCCGTCTGCAAGCCGCTCAACGGTCGCGAGCTGGTATCTACGGCTAAGGGACCCGTCCGGGCACGATCCACTCTGGGGTCTCGTTCGCGCGGAGATCGCCATTCCCGACGCGCTGGAGATGGCGAACATCGGCAAGCGCGCCGACGAGGTCTCGCAGTGGGTTCTCGCCGAAGTATCGCCGCTCGCGCTGCCGGATTCGCGATGGGACAAGATGGTGTACGGTGTGCGGGACTGTGAGGAATACCTTCGAGCGATCGCGTAACAGAATCGAAAGCTCGAGTCGTGAGAAACCGGATGCTGAAATTGAGTCGAACGCAGGCATGACACCCATACAGCCACTCGGTCGCGTCGTTGCCACCGAGCGACGTCCCAACACACCGCATGAATTCCACTTCTGGACCGCGCTCGATTCGCCGGTCGGAATTGGAACCATCGTGCGTGTGGTTGGGCGCGATCCGGTGAACGGCGTGATTCCCAACGTCTACGGAATCGTGACGGAAGGATTCAGCTGGACCGACCTCGCATCGCCACTCCACGACGTGATGGGTCACGACGGCAGCCCGGCAGACAGTCCCGTACACCAGACAAGCCGAGCGGAGATTCGTCTCTACACGGCAGCCGTGCTGCGGCACATCCCTGAAGAACCATTGCAACCCGTTCCCATGGGCACCGTCTTTCTCGCCGACGAAGCTGACGTCGAGATCGCGTTACGCATGGATGGCTATCTGAAGGAAGGCTCGCACACCGGCATTCCCGTCGGCGTCTATCGCGCCGGCGGAACGGACGCGCCGATCTATCTCGATGCGGACTTTCTCATTGGTCCCGAAGCGGCGCATCTCAACATCACTGGCGTGTCCGGTCTCGCGACGAAGACGAGCGCGGTGGAGTGGCTGCTGCAGTCGATCTTCACGCACTTTCCCGAGCAGAAAGGCAGCATCGCGGCGGTCTGCTTCAACGTGAAGGGACCCGACCTCTGCTTCCTCGATCTACCGGGCGAGATCGACGACAATGATCGCCTGCTGTACGAACAGTGCGAGGTGCCGCCCACGCCGTTCAACGACGTTCAATACTATGCGCCATACAAGTCGGACGGCGTCGCGCTCAACACACTCCGCAGCAACGAAGCGCTGCTCGAGAACGTCACGCCGCTCACGTGGGGATTGCGCGAGGTGTTGCAGTACGCCGAAGTGTTGCTCAACAAGGACGACATCGATGCCAAGGCCGATGCGCTGATCGATTTCATCAAGGAGAACGTACTCGACAAGCGGTTTGCCGATCCGATGCTGGAGCGACCGCACACCGTCACGTCGTTCGCCGATCTCGACGCATGGTTCAAGGACGTACTTCGCGCGCTCGAGAAAAAGGACGACCAGAGCTGGCGCACACATCACGTCGCAACGATTCGCAAAGTGCGCAATCGGCTCTCGAATATCTCGCTCCGCTGCAAGGGCCTCGTTGCCGACGATGGAGCCACGAGCGACCTCCCCTTCGGGAGCTTTTCCGATCGCACGGTGTACGTGATCGACGTCGCTGGCGTCGAAGAAGACGCTCAGGATCTGATCTTCGCGCGCGTGGTCACCAAGCTGCGCGAGCATCTCGAGAAGCGCGATCTCGGCGTACAGCATGTCGTGGTTTTCGTCGACGAGCTGAACAAGTATGCGCCAGGCGACGGACCCGAGACGTATGTCAGGAAGATGCTGCTCGATATCGCCGAGCGCGGCCGGTATCTGGGGCTCGTGTTGTTCGCGGCGCAACAGTTCAGGTCGCAGGTACATCGCCGCGTCGTCGGCAACTCGGGAACGGCGCTCTATGGCCGCATGGATGGCGACGAGCTGGCAACTCCGGGCTACGCCGTGCTCAGTCCCGCGATCAAGACCAAGCTCGCTACGCTGGAGAAGGGACAACTGATGGTGCGTCATCCGCATTTCACACAACCGATCTTCGTGCGCTTTCCGCGCCCTGCCGTGATGCGCGGGCGCGATGGCGTGAGTCAGTATCCGGCCGCGCAGGCGCCGACGCTGCACTCGGCCGTGCTGCGTACGTTGCGCCAGTTGGATCCGGCCATCACGCTCGGATGGCTGCAGGACGTGACCGCTCTTGCCACGGATGAGGAAATTCTCCGCGCGCGCAATGATGTCGTGCGCACTCGGCCGACGGATGTACGAAAGGTTTTCTCCGCGCATTTTCGTGCGACCGTCGCGCCGCGAACGGCGGCGCGGCCCAACACGCCGGCGCCGCTGCCGGCCGGCCCTGCCGACGATCCTTACGGATTCTGAGCGAATGCGCGTAGCTGTTCTGATCGCGCTCGTAGCGATCTCTCGTGCGATGCCGGCGCAGGAGTTGGCGCCTGTGCTCTTGCGTCTGCATCCGCACGTCGGCGATACACTGCACACGTGGCTCGCGCAGGAGACCGACGTAAGCACGGCCATGCCGGGAGGTACGTCGGGGTCGCGCTCAGTCACGACGTCCGTCTCCATTCATTCGCGCACGATCGTTCGCTCCGTGCAGCAGTGGAGCACGACGGTGCTCACCATCGTCGATTCGGCGCAGCTCACCAGTACCGACGCGCACGCAGCGAAGATGATCGCCGACGCGCAGCGCATGCTGCAGGGACAGCAGCTGATGCTGCAGCTCGGCGTGGACGGGACGGTCGAGAATGCGCGGGATGCGCGCGGTGTGCTCGTGTCGCGCGACGTGGCCGACGCATTGGCGGCGATGCCCGCCGTCTTTCCACGGAAGGCGGTTGTGGTTGGCGAGGAATGGACGCGCGAGATGCCGCTCCCGGCGGGCGGACCGCTGGGCGCCAGCGGATCAGGCCACGTGCGCGCCGTTTTTCGTCTCGATTCGCTGCAGAAGAACGGCGCGGTCGCCTACGTCTCGATGCATGGCGACATCAAGCCCGACAGCACGAACCGAGGCGTGGACTTGAGTGGAACGATCGCGGGCGCCATGCAGCTCGATCGGGTGCGAGGCTGGATGACGGACTCGCGGGTGCTCATCACGCTCCGCTCGGTCATCGCGCCACCAGCGTCGGTTGGGCTCGCACCTATGAAATTCCTCACACGTGTGACGCAGCGGTTGAAGACGATGGACAAGCACTGAGGAAGTTGGCGTTCCGGCTTCCGTATCACGGAAACTGCACTAGACTACCCAACTGAACGCACTCAAATCCCGCCAGCACAACCGGTTAGCCATTTTTCGCATCATCCGGTCGTCATCCTGAGCGCGAAGCGAGTCGAAGGATATGCATCCGTCTTTCCGTTCACCCGACTCAGACCCGACATAGCTCTGCGCCTCGTCCATCTCTCTGATCTGCACCTGGGCTACCGCCAGTATCAGCGGTCGACTCCGCGTGGCATCAATCAGCGCGAAGCCGATGTTGCGCAGTCGTTCAAGCGGGCGCTCGACAAAGTGATCGAGCTTGCGCCGGAGATGGTAGTCATCGCTGGCGACGTGTTTCATCAGGTGCGCCCAACGAACACGGCGATCCTGCACGCGTATGGTCAGTTCGCGCGCCTGCGCGCCGCGTTGCCCGACACCGAGATCGTGATGATCTCGGGCAATCACGACACGCCGCGCTCGACCGACACGAGCAGCATTCTTCGCCTGTATGCGCCGCTCGGGCTTCACGTCGTCGATGGCGAAGCGCAGTCACTCGACTTTCCGCAGCTCGATCTGTCGGTGCTCGCGGTGCCGTTCAGCCAGAACGAAACCGTGAAGTTGGTGCCGCCGGGCACGCGTCGGTTCAACGTCCTCGTCTTTCACGGTGTGGTCGAGGGAATGCTTGGTCCGTTCGCGTCGCCGCAGGAGCTGTGGTCGCCGGAAATTCCGCAGTCGGATCTCTATCCGTCGCAGTGGGACTACATCGCCCTCGGTCACTACCACGTCTATCGACAGATTCTGCCGAATCTGTTCTACAGCGGATCGCTCGACTACACGAGCACGAACACGTGGGGCGATCGAATTGAAGAAGGGCTGGCCGGTGTGCCGGGGAAGGGCATCATCGAGCACGATCTCGAGACTGGTAAACACACCTTTCATCCGATCGAACCGTCGCGGGAGTTCGTGGACCTTCCGCCATTTTCGGCGCGCGGACTCACGACGGAAGAGGTGAACGAGCGCATCACGATCGTGGTGAACTCCTGTCGCGGTGGTATCGACGAAAAGGTTGTGCGACTCGTGGTGCGCGACCTGCCTCGCCACATCACGCGGCAGCTCGATCATCGGCAGCTGCGCGAGTTCCGTCGTCGCGCAATGCACTTTCATCTCGATCCGCGACGTCCCGAGATCATTCGCTCGTCGGGACACGGATCGCCGGGACGCAGGCCGTCGCTTGCCGAGTTCGTGCGCGACAAGTTGCGTGAGCGTGTGATTCCGCCCGACGTCGATCGTGAGGCGCTCGTCGAGCTGGGGTTGCGCTTTCTCAAGGACGCCGAGGAGCGCGAAGGTGCGTCGTCGGAAGCGGCTGCAAGCGTGGAGGGCTAGGTGCGCCTCAACAGCCTTCGGCTCACCAACTTTCGCCAGCACAGCGATACGTACATCACGTTCGACAGCGGGCTGACGGGAATCATCGGCGCGAATGGTTCTGGAAAGTCCACGATTCTCGAAGCGATTGCGTGGGCGCTCTACGGCCAGGAAGCTGCGCGAGGAAAGAAGGAGACAATCCGCTCGCTGCGCGCGGGTGCCGGCGCGCGTGTGAAAGTCGAGCTCGACTTCGAGCTTGGTGGACATCGCTATCGCGTCGAGCGTGGACTGACGTCAGCAGAGCTCTACCTCGACGGTTCGGATACACCCGTCGCGAATTCACTCACCGGCGTGACGGAGATGCTGCGTCGCCGGCTCGGCATGAGTCGCGACGAGTTCTTCAACACGTATTTCACTGGGCAGAAGGAGCTCGACGTGATGGCGGCGATGGCGCCGTCGGAACGAGCGCAGTTCCTGAGCCGCGTACTCGGTTACGAGCGCCTGCGTGTGGCGCAGCGCGTCGTGAAGGAGCGCGTACGGATCATCGCGGCGGAAGGTGCAGGTCTGCGCGCTGCGCTCCCCGATGCGGCAAACGTCGAGCGCATGCATTCGGAGGCGGCTGGACGTCTCACGCAGGCGACCGAGCGCGTACGCATGAGCGCGACGCGTCGAGAGCGTGCACTGACCACCATGTCGAACATCGTGCCGCGGTGGCTCGCGGCGCAGCAGGAGCGCGAACAGCTGCAGGAAGCGCTCGCGGAGCTTCGCGTCGCAGAAAGTGAAGTGGCGGCGTACGCGCGCGACGAAGAGCGTATCGGCCGCGAGCTCGCTGATGTCGTCGCCGCTGACGAAGAATTGCAGCGACTCGCCGAGGAGTTGCAGCCACTCGCGCAGCTGAGTGAGGAGCTGCAGACACTGGACCAGCTCGCGCGCGACGAAGGCCGTCGTCATGCGCTGCTCGAGACCGAGCGTGCACTCGAGGAAGAAGTGCGTCGTCTTCGGGAACGTCGCGAGAAAATCCTCGCGGCGCCCGCACTCGAGGAAGAGGCGACGCTGGAGCTCGAGCAGAGGCGCGCCATGCTCGGCCTGATGGAGGGCGAGCTGGAGGCGAAGCGCACCGAATGGGTGCGCGACCGCCAGGAGGCCGAGACAAAACGCGCGGCGCTACGCGATCAGTATGCAGAAGTGAAGGAGCAGCGCGAGCGGCTCATTGCCGCGGGTGAAGACGGCACGTGTCCAACGTGTGAACGGCCGCTGCACGATCACTATCGCTCCGTGCTCGATCACTTCGACGAGCAGATGGACAACCTCGTTGCCGACGGAAAGTATTTCACGTCGCGCATCGAGCAGCTCGAGGAGATGCCGACCGAAGTGCGAGAGCTCGACGAGCGCCGGCGCACCGCGTTCGAGGAAGTCGGCAAGTTCGAGCGACGGCTCGCCAAGGTACAGCTCGCGGTGCAGGAGCTGTCTGGCCTCTCGCGCGATCTGCATGCGCGCGAGCAGCGCTACGCACAGGTGCACAAGGACCGCGAGACTATTCCGGCGGGCTACGATGCGGTGCGGCACGCGGCGGCGCGCCGCGAGCTCGATCGTCTGCGTCCGCTGGATGCACGTGCAACGCGACTCGCGACGCTCATGGAGCGGCGCCCCGTGCTCGAGTCCGAGCGCGACCGCGCAGCTGCAGGAGTCGCTGGTGCGCAGGCGCGCGTGTCCTCGTTGTCGGCGCGGCGTGACGTACTGTCGTTCTCCGAGCAGAGCTACTCCGAGCTGCGCGCGCAACATGAAGCAGCGGCGGCAGAGCTTCGGACTGCGGAGCTCGACGCTGTTGCCGATGCGGGAGAGTTGTCCGGCGCGCAGGCGGCGCTCACGCGCGCCGAGCAGTCGCGTGAGGAGATGCGTCGCGTGCGCGGGCAGCTGGATGCGCTCGACCGCCAGCGTCGCCTGCACGATGAGCTCGATCGCGCGTTCACCGATCTGCGCACCGATCTCAATGTGCAACTGCGTCCGGAGATGGGAGAGCTCGCGAGTGCCTTCCTCACCGAGCTCACCGACGCGCGCTATGATGAGATGGAGCTCGACGACAGTTATAATCTCACGGTCATCGAGGATGGTGTACCGAAGCACGTGATTTCCGGCGGCGAGCAGGACGTCGCGAATCTCTGTCTGCGTCTCGCGATCTCGCAGATGATTGCCGAGCGTGCGGGGCAGAGTTTCTCGCTGTTGATTCTCGACGAAGTGTTCGGCTCGCTCGACGAATCGCGCCGGCAGAACGTCGTCGAACTTTTGCGCGGCTTGCAGGACCGGTTCGAGCAGGTCATTCTCATCACGCACATCGAGCAGGTCCGCGAAGGCGTGGATCGCGTCATCAGTGTGCGCTATGACGAAGAGACGGGTTGCTCGGTCGTAACGCAGATCGAGCCGGGTGCTGTCGAGGAAATGGAGCTTCTTGCCGTGGCGGAGGCGATGGACTGATGGCGAGCGCACGCAGTTGGCGACCACTGGCGCAGATCGACGGACCGCATCGCGCACGCGTGGAAGACGTCGCGGAGCTGAACGTCGTATTCAGCGACGCATTCACGGAACGATACCGGCGCGATGGCATGGTTGGCGTGCGCGTGCCGAACCTCAATCCGCAGGTGTGGCGCTACGCCATCGAAGACGCCGCCGAGGGCGCGATGATCTGGCGAGATGGGCGTGGCGACATCGCTGCGTTCAACATGGTCCATCGTTCTGGCGTGGAAGGATGGATGGGTCCACTCGCGGTGCGTACAGAATATCAGGGAAGCGGGGCCGGGAAGGAGGTGGTCGAGCGCGGGGTTGCGTGGCTTCGTCAGCAGGGCGCACAAGTGATCGGGCTCGAGACGATGCCGCGCACGATGGATAACATCGGATTTTATTCCGGGTTGGGCTTCGTGCCGGGGAAGCTGACGATTACGCTGACGCTCGACGCGGTGAGTGGCGATCGTTCCCCTGAGCTGCTCGGCCGGCTCAGCGTGCGTGACCGCGACGACGAGCTGCTTGCGGTCCAGGCGCTCGTGAGCCGCATCGCGCCGGGCTACGACTTCCGTCGCGAGATCGAGCTCACCGATTCATTGTCGCTCGGCGATACCGTGTTGTTGCGCGACGGAAGCACGCTCGTGGGATTCGCGCTGTGTCACACGGCGCCACTCGTGGAGGGTCGCACGCGTGAGGAGTTGCGTGTGCTCAAGCTCGTGCTTGCGCGCGAGGCGTCGTTTGATGCGATGATTCGCGCGTTGTGTGATTTCGCGAAACGCAGCGGAACGCGTCGCGTTGCCTGGCGAGTGCAGGGTGAATATTCGGGGATGTATAGAAAGCTGATGTCGATGGGGGCGCGTGTGCGGTGGACTGATCTGCGCATGGCGCTCGACGGGTATGGCGAATCCGCGCCCTCGCACGGGATTCTATTGTCGAACTGGGAGATTTGAGCCGATGTGAGCGGGGCGAAGTGTCGCATTGCTCACGACACCTTGCAAAATGCCCTGCCTCGGGGAGCGTGCTCAGTTGTGGCGCGCTCGATCATTCTGCTTCTAAGCTGTTGTATAACAGGCAGTTACAAAGGATTTGCGCTCGCAGCGGATTGCGGCATCCCGCGTGCATTAGGGATGGCCAGAAGTTTACACCTCGTCTCGCTACAGTAGGTCCACCAGTCAGCGACGACGTCCCCGCACCGAGCTCAAACATGCGCAACAATCTCCGCCGTGGCTTTACCCTCATCGAACTGTTGATCGTGGTCGTCATCATCGGCATTCTTGCCGCGATCGCGATTCCGAAGTTCGCCAACACCAAGTCGAAGGCGTACATCGCCGCGATGAAGTCGGATCTGCGTAACCTCGTCACCGCCGAGGAGTCGTTCTTCGCCGATTCGACCAAGTATGTGACCTACGACACCACGAAGGTCAAGTTCAAGCCGTCAA
>JBDUCR010000482.1:0-13703 GCA_040003345.1 bacterium | reverse complement strand
AGAACGGCGAGGCCGAACACCAGCACCAGCGTCATCAGGAGCACGAGTCCGCGTGCTTCGGTGCCCATGCGCCACCGCTCGCGTACCTGTGCGGTGGCAGCAGCACGCTCGCGCGGCATCGCAGCGGCGGTCACGTCGTTGGCGCTCCCCCCGCGAGTTCGGCCGCGAGCTGCTTGAAGATGCGTCCGCGCTCTTCGTAGTTGTCGAACATGTCGAAGCTCGAGCACGCGGGCGACAGCAACACCGCGTCGCCAGGCTGCGCGACATCACGCGCGCGTTTGAGCACGTCCTCGAACGACGAGCCGAGCTGCTCGACAGGGACGATGCCTTCGAGATCCTGCACTACGGTCGGCGCAGCCTCACCATATGCGAGCACCAGCTTGACGTTGCGACGAAGTGCATCGGCGAGCGCGGTGTACGGCTCGCCCTTGTGCCGCCCGCCGAGCAGCAGCACGGTGGGACGCCGCATGCCGCGAAGTGCGACCTGCGTAGAGGCGACGTTCGTCGATTTGGAATCATTGATCCAGTCGACGTCGGCGTAGCGCCCCGCCGGTTCAATGCGATGCTCGAGCGCACTGAAAGCGCGCAGTGCATCGGCAAGGAGCGCGCGCGACTTGGGGGTCACATGTAACGCGTCCGCGGCCATCACAGCGAGCGACGCCGACAACGCGTTCGCGACGTTGTGATCGCCAAGAAGCGCGAGCTCGTCGCGCT
The DNA here is from genome assembly GCA_040003345.1 of bacterium. Lineage (GTDB taxonomy): Bacteria > Gemmatimonadota > Gemmatimonadetes > Gemmatimonadales > Gemmatimonadaceae > AG11. The sequence goes on along the minus strand of JBDUCR010000482.1, from coordinate 12,989 downwards.
TGATGAGGGGCTCACCGAGCACGACGAGCGAATCGGAGCCACGGTCGTAATACGCGTCGGCAACGCCGCCGGCGATGGTGAAGCGCAGGTGTCTGCCGTCGACGCCGAGCACCATTTCCTGCACGGCGGGATCGTCGGCGTTGGTCACCCACACGGAGCGCTCGCTGGCGTTGCGGAAGAGCTCCGACTTGTCGGCGTAGTATGCGTCCACCGATTCGTAGCGATCGAGATGATTCGCCGAGAGGTTCGTCAGAATGCCGACAGCGGGCGCAATACTGGGCGTATCGTGCAGCTGGAACGACGACGTCTCCAGCGCGATCCAATCCGGCTGCTTATTGCGCAGCGCGATCTCCGACAGCGGCGTGCCGATGTTGCCCGCCGCCACGGAGTCGTAGCCGAGTCCTGCGAGCAGCTTGTTGACGAGCGCCGTCGTCGTCGTCTTGCCGTTCGTACCGGTGATGGCGATGTAGCGCTCGTGCGGAAGAAACTGCAGCGCGATCTCGAGCTCGCCGACGATCGGAACGCCGGCATCGCGCGCGGCCTTGAGTGGCGCAGCTTCTGGCGGAACACCCGGACTGGCGACGACGAGCGCACTCTTCGCGATGCGCTCGAGATCGTGACCGCCGTGCTCGACGTCGACGCCGAGTGGCTCGAGCGCGAGTGCGGCGCGCAGCACGGCGTGACCAGCCTTGGCGTCGCTCGCATACACGTCCGCGCCGGCGCGACGCAGCAGTTCAGCCGCGGCCCGTCCGCTGCGTGCGAGTCCGATGACGCTGATCTCGCCGCGTGTCCATGCGGCTGGCAGCGCTTCCGTGAGCGAGCGAACCGGCATGTCAGCGCACCTTGAGTGTGGTGAGGGCCAGAAACGCGCCGATGATTCCGATGATCCAGAACCGAACGACGACCTGCTGTTCGCTCCATCCCTTCACCTCGAAGTGATGATGAAGCGGAGCGCGGAGAAAGACACGATGCTTCTGCGCGTACTCGAGACCGTATCGCTTGCGACGATATTTGAACACGAACCGTTGCAGGACCACAGACATCATTTCGGCGAAGAAGACCATGCCAATGAAGATCAGGAGAAATTCTGACTTGAGCAGGATGGCGACGGCGCCGATAGCTCCGCCGAGCGCCAGCGAGCCTGTGTCGCCCATGAAGACCTGCGCCGGATACGTGTTGAACCACAGAAAGCCAATCAGCGCGCCTACCATCGCGAGACAGTAGATCGTGAGCTCGCCAGAGTGCTCCAGATAATAAAGGCCGAGATAGCGTGTGGCGTCGACGCGTCCGATCAGATACGCGAAGATCGCGAGCGTTGCGAACGCGATGGCGCTCAGGCCCGCTGCCAACCCGTCCAGGCCATCCGTAAAGTTCACCGCGTTACTGACGCCGGTGAGGACGAACGTGACCCAGAGCACGTACAGAAAACCGAATCCGGCGAGCGGCATCAGCAGTACGTACTTGTAGAACAACAGCGTCGTCGACGCGCCCGGAAGTCCCGACACGGGATGCAGCCACACATATGTGCCGAGCGCCAGGCCGATACCAACCTGTCCGAGCAGCTTGTTGCGCTCGACGAGTCCTTCGTTTTTCTGGCCGAGTCGCCGCTGCTTGAGCTTGAGGTAGTCGTCGAGAAATCCGATGGTCCCCATAGCCGCAGTCACGAGCAGTGCGATGACCACATAGTGGCTGAGCACGCGAGCCCAGAGGAGCGTCGAGACGAGCGCAGAGAAGAGGAAGATCAATCCTCCCATCGTCGGCGTCTTCGTCTTGAGCGCGTGCGAGTCGGGCGTGCCTTCACGTACCACCTGATAGTTCGCCGCGGTGTCGAGTCGCGCGAGGATCAGCGGACCGACGATGAAGCTGAGCAAAATCGCCGTCACGGCAGCGGCCGCTGCGCGAAAGGTGATGTAGTTGATGATGTTCAACGCATGGAAGCGCGGAATCAGCGGAACGAAGATGTAGTAGAGCAAGTTTGATTGGGTGAGTGCAGATTCTTTTCGACGTTCACGCCTTCGCCCACTCGGAGATCATCGGTACCAACCGCTCGAGACGTACGCCGCGCGATCCCTTGAGCAGAATAACCGCGTCCTGAGCGACACGCGAACGCGCTGCCTCCCACGCCGACGCGGGATCCGCGCCCGAAGCAACGCGCGAATCGTTTGGCGCTACGCGCGTGAATGCGTCGGCAAACGCTCCGACTCCAACGAGCAGCTCGACCGGCGTGGCCAACGCCGCACGCGCGACGTCGTCGTGCAGCCGGTCCGCATGTCCTCCGAGCTCGAGCATGGTGCCAAGCACCGCGACGCGCTGACGACCGTTGCCCGCGTGCTCCAGCAGCTCGAGTGCGACGCGCGCCGAACCCGGATTCGAGTTGTACGCGTCGTTGATCACCGTCGCCGCTCCGTGCGACTCGAAGTTCACGCGCATCGGCGGCGCAGGCATCGCAGCGATTCCTCGCGCCGCAGCTTCGAGCGTCACGCCGCTCTCCCGCGCAACAGCGAGCGCGAGCATGGCGTTCCTCAGATTGTGCACGCCACGAAGCGGAACCTGAACACGGGTCTCCTCCATCTGCAACCAACCCTGTCCATCGGGGTCGATGCCCCACGACTCCGGATGCAGGTCACCGCCATCGAGGCCTGCCGTTACCGTTCGCATGGCGAGCGGACGCGCCGCGTCGGCAATCTCGGGTTGTGCCGACGGCACAATCGCGAGCGGAACACCAAAGCACGCCGAGATCTCTTCGCGCAGAACGCCTTCGAGATCGCCGAGTCCCTCGAGATGCTCTTCGGCAATCGACGTGACGACCACCACATCGGGCTCGACGATCAGCCGTAGCGCCTCGACCTCGCCGGGATGGTTCGTGCCCATCTCGATCACGGCGATGTCCGCGTCATCCGGAATCGCGAAAATCGTGAGCGGCACGCCGACAAGATTGTTGTAGTTACCGGCCGTCGCATGCACGGTCAGTGTGCTTCCGAGTGCGGCCAGCAGCAGTTCCTTCGTGCTCGTTTTGCCGTTCGTACCGACGACGCCAACGACGGGTCGACCCCATACGCGCCGACGATAGCGCGCAAGAAAGCCGATCGCCGCGAGCGTGTCGCTCACTTCGTAGACGGGCACACCGAGGTTCGCAGCGCGACGCGCGTCGCTGACGATGAGCGCTCTCGCCCCTCGCGCCACGGCGTCAGCGAGAAAATCATGCGCGTCAAAGGTCTCACCGCGGAGCGCGAGGAAGCAGCTGTTCCTCGCGATGTTGCGCGTGTCGGTCTCGATGCGCGTGATCTCCGTGGTGCCGCGAGGTCCGTCGCCAAGCGCGTCGGCAATGCGGTCGAGTGTCCAGAAGAGCGGCTGGTGGAGCGCGCTCGCCTGTGGTGTGCCAGCATCCGCCATTACCTGACTCCCTCCGAAATGATCTCGTGCACGATCTCGCGTTCGTCGAACGGAAACTTCACGGTGCCGCGGATCTGGTAGGTCTCGTGGCCCTTGCCTGCAAGAATGACGACGTCACCATTGCGTGCCTCGTTCACCGCACGGTCAATAGCCGATCGGCGATCCTCGATACGCTCATGGTTTCCCGCGCTCATTCCTGCTTCGATATCGTCGAGAATTTTCTCGGGATCTTCTGTGCGCGGGTTGTCGCTCGTGACGATGGCGATGTCCGCTTTCGTTTGGGCGATGCGTCCCATCTCGGGTCGTTTGCCACGATCGCGATCTCCACCGCAACCGAAGACGACGATCAGCCGTCCCGCCGTGAAGGGACGCACGGCATCGAGCGCGCGATCGAGCGCGTCAGGTGTGTGCGAGTAGTCGCGCAGCACGGTCGGTTGTTCGCTGATGATTTCCAGACGGCCAGGTACCTGCGGCATCGTCGACAGCTTCTTCGCGATGTCGGCCGGCGTAACGCGCATTGCCCACGCTGCCCCGGCCGCGGCCAATGCATTCGCGATGTTGAAGTCGCCGATGAGTGGCAGACGCACCTCGTGCCGTTCCGCGCCGATCACGAGCGACCACGTGCTCCCACGCGACGTATACCTCGCGTCTTCGGCGCGTATGTCCGCATCGGCGTGCGCGCCGAAGCGAATTGTGCGCGCCGCATGAGGAAGCATCTGCCACGCGTGATCGTCCGCGTTCACCACTGCCGCGCCGTCGGCCTTCAGCAGACCCACGAGCATCGCCTTCGCGGCGAAATACGCGTCCATCGTCACGTGATAGTCGAGATGATCGCGCGAGAGATTCGTGAAGACGCCGGCCTCGAAGCGCAATCCTTCCACGCGTCCCTGATGCAGCGCGTGCGACGACGTCTCCATCGCGACTGTGCGGACACCGGAGTCGTGAAGCGCACGCAATACACGCTGCAGCTCCACAGGACCGGGCGTGGTGAGTCCACCACCGCCCTCCATCGCCACACCGTCGCTGCCGACGAGCACTCCGAGTGTGCCGATAGAGGCGCTCGCTTCACCGGGCTGGTCGAGCAGGTGACGCAGCATGCCGACCGTCGTCGTCTTGCCGTTCGTACCGGTTACGCCCGCCAGCCTGAGTTGGCTCGCGGGCTCACCAAAGAACGCCGCCGCCGACACTGCAGCCGCGCGACGCGTGTCGGTGACCATCAACGTTGGAAGCGACGTGCGCGACGGATCATCAACAACAGCGACGACCGCTCCCCCCTGCTCCGCCTTCGCGAGATAGTCGTGGCCATCTTTCTCAGATCCGCGCACGGCGAGAAAGAGCGTTCCAGGTCGTACCGCGCGGCTGTCATCGGCGATCGAGCTTACCGTCTGCGGAAGCACGCCATTGGCGGCGATGAGAAGGCCGGCGCGCGCGAGCGCATCGGTGATGGACTCGAGACGAACCTGGGTCACGGCGCTCCGGCGAGATGAACCATCGCGCCTGCCGGAGCGAGCGCGCCCGCGGCCGGACTCGTATTGCCAGTGCTGCCCGAATCCAGCTTTACGCGAAAGCCGGCCGCGTGAAGTGCATGTACCGCCTGCCGTAGCGAGAGACCGCGCACGTCGGGAACTGCGCGAGCCGCCAGTACGGCCTTCGGTGCTGCGGGCGCAGGGATCGTCGCGACGAACGGCGTGATGCCGGCGCTGTCTTCATCCGCAGCCTCCTTCGCCATGCGCAGTGCCTCGCGCTGCGACACACTCGTGGTCTCTGTCAGCGCGCGGGTTGCCACTGCAAGCTCGAGCGCGTTCGTCTTCACGCTATCGATGGGAGCTTCGCGGCGACTCGCCGCCAGCGTGCGCCGATCGAGCGACGCATTGCGCGACGCAAGCGCCGCCTGGAGTACTGCTTTCGTCACCGGCGCCGCGGTAAGGCCGCTCAGGTACGCGCCTTTCGGATTGTCGATCTTCACGAGAATGACGAACTGTGGATTGTCGGCGGGAAAGAGTCCAACGAACGTCGGAACATGCTCGGCTGCCGCGTAGTGCCCGTTCACCGTGCGACGCGGCGTACCCGTCTTTCCCGCAAGTGAGAAGCTGCCAAGCTCCGCCCGCTTGGCGGTTCCACCACTCTCGACGACGCTCAGCAACATCTCACGCACGCGGCGGGCCACGTCGGGCGTGATCACGCGTCGAACAATTCGGCGCTCGTGTCGGTAGAGCACATGGCCATCCGGCGCACGCACTTCCTTCACGAGCGTCGGCTCGAGCAATTGTCCGCCGTTGGCGAACGCGACATATGCCGACGCGAGCTGCAGTGGCGTGACAGAAATCTCGTAACCCATCGCGAGCGAGTTCGCTGACTGCTTCGACCACGTGGGTGGCGCGCGCAGCGTGCCTGCCGCCTCGACTGGATACGAGACACCCGTCGGTGTGCCGAAGCCGAAGTCACGCAGCGCCTCGTACTCTTCACGCGCCGAGAGACGCTCGGCGAACTGCACGATGCCGACGTTGCTCGAGTAGCGAATGACGTCCGACAGCGAGAATTCCTTCGCTGCGTGCTCGTCCGTGATCGTACGGCCGTTGATCGTCAGCGAGCCGTCGTAAGTCGGCATGATGTCCGTCTCGCGCGCCTTGCCATGCTCGAGCAGGATTGCGGCGATGAACGGCTTGAGGGTCGATCCCGGCTCGTACGGTTCCGTGAGTGCGGTGCTCGCCGTGTTGCGCGGATCGGAGCGATGACTCGCCATCGCGAGCACTTCACCGTTCGTCGGATCTACCACGACGACGTCACCGCCCTCGGCAGCCATCTTCGCCACCGCATCGGCCAGTGCGCGCTCGGCGATCTCCTGCAGTTCCTGGTTGATCGTCAGAACGACGCTGTTCCCCTGCACCGCCGGTGTTGGTGGTTCTGACGGCGAATCAAAGCGATGTCCGCGCGCGTCCTTCATCACCGTTGCGCTGCCGGGCGTGCCGCGCAGCAGAGAGTCGAGCGCAAGCTCGAGGCCGTCCACCGCTTTTCCATCGGCGTCAACGCGCCCGACGATGCGTCGTGTTCCTTCCGAGAACGCATAGGCGCGCTCGATGATCGGCGTCGAGTACACGCCACGCATCGCCACGACTGTCGCGACGTCGACAGCGAGATAGCGTCCCGGCAGCGATACCCACCGACGTGAGCTGTCCGTGGCGCGCGCTACCCATTCGTGCGGGATCATGGCACGCTGCAACGCGACGCGAAGCTTACGCAGGTCGCGGACCTCCTGCGGCGCGATGTCGAGCTTCACTGTCTCACGACTCTGCGCGATGGTCTGGCCCCGTGAGTCGAGAATATCTCCGCGTGAGGCGGGAATCGTGCGCGCCGTGCTCTGCTGATGCACACCGATCGCCGCGAAGCGCTTGTGCTCGAGAAGCTGCACCTTGGCCGTCTTCACGAGCAGCGCGATAACAAACGCCGCGAGCCCGAGATGGATGATGCCGACGCGACTAGGGCGTCGCATGCGCGCCTCGCGGCAGATTGAACACCTGGCTCGCCGCCGGCACCTGCATCTGCAGGCGCTGCTCGGCGATCGGTTGCAAATGCGTTCGACTCGTCGCCGCGCGAATCTCACTTTCGAGACGCAGGCGCTCAGCAACGAGTGCGGCGCGGCGCGCATCGAGATCGAGCAGCTCGTGCTGCGCCTTGATGCCGAAGGACCGTCGCAGAATCACGCCGCCGCTGATCACGAGAAAGCCGAGCAGCAGGAGCGCGAGTCGTGCACGTCCACCGCCGGCTACCTTGCGCGTTGCCATGCGCGAAGCCTGGCGCTGCGAGCGCGCGGATTGTGAGCTGTCTCTTCGGATCCAGCGGTCATCGCGCGCCTGTTGATCACTGCGCCCATTGAGCGATTGCCGCCGCAGGTGCACATCGGATGCCTGGGCGGGCAGATGCAGTCCTCGCTCCAGGCGCGAAACGCGTGCTTCACGATGCGGTCTTCGCCCGAGTGGTACGCGATCACAGCGATCGTGCCTCCGGGCGAGAGTCGATCGCGAAGATCAGGCAGCGCGCGCTCGACACCGGACAGCTCGTCGTTGACCGCAATGCGTACCGCTTGAAAGAGTCGCGCAAATTCGGGCGCTCCGCTGCGCGCGCCGAACGTCGCACGAATGGCTCCGACCAGATCATCACTGGTCTCGAAGGGGCGCGTCGCTCGACGACGCACGATCTCGCGCGCGAGTCTGCCGGCCCTCGGCTCGTCGCCATACTCTCGGAAGATCGTCGTGAGTTCCGCTTCCTCGCCGTCGTTGAGGATGTGCGCGGCGTTGCGTGTGGCGTCCGCGCCCATGCGCATGTCGAGCGGCGCGCCCTCCCGGAACGAGAAGCCGCGCGATGCGTCGTCGATCTGATGCGAGGAGATGCCAAGGTCGAGCAGGATACCGGTGAAGCGAACGTCGTTCAGTGCGGAGATGCGATCCAGATCGGCGTAGTTGCCCTGATGTGCCTCGAAGCGACTCCCGAAATGCGTGAGCCGGGCGCTCGCCGCGTTGAGTGCTTCGGAGTCGCGATCGATGCCGACTACTCGATCGACGCCGGCGTCGAGCAACGCTGCCGAGTGTCCGCCGCCGCCGAGCGTGCCATCGAGGACGAGCGTCCCACCGCCGAGCAACTCGACGACGGGCTCCACGAGCGCGGGAGAATGATAGTCGGATGACCAAGCGTCGGGAGACACGCTATTCTTGTTCGAGAACACGTGTGATGCACGACTCACTCTTCACTCCGCACGTCAGGTCGAGCGCATGCCGCCACGCAAGCATCTCACATTCGTCGTACATGGTGCGCGCGCCGACCGCGCGGACCTTCGCCAGACGGTGTCGTGGGTGCGCGAGCGCGGGCATGCCGTGCACGTACGCGTGACGTGGGGGGCCGGCGACGCGGCGTCGCATGCGGCGCAGGCTGCGGACAAGGGCACGGACGTGGTGATCGCCTGTGGCGGGGACGGCACCCTCAACGAGGTCGTCAACGGCCTCGATGGGCGCGACGTCCCCTTGGGCGTCATCCCACTGGGGACGGCCAACGATTTTGCGCGACAGACGGGAATTCCCGAGGAAGCGGATCATGCCATGGATGTTATCCTGCGCCGCAAGCCCGTGCGCATCGATACGGCGTCCATGAACGGTCGGCGGTTCCTCAATGTGTCCACCGGAGGCGTCGGCGCCGAGGCGACGCAGGAGACTCCCGCTGAAGCGAAGGCGTCGCTCGGGCCGTTGGCATATGCGATCACCGCCGTGCGGAAGCTGGCCGAGAATCAGGCGCGACATGCGACATTTGCGAGCGATGGGTTCGGGCTCGACGTGGATTTTCTCGCGTTTGCCGTGGGCAGTGCGCGCATGACGGGTGGCGGCACCATGATGACACCGGACGCGAGTGTGACGGACGGCCTGCTCGACCTCTGTGTCATCGAAACGATGTCACGTGGCGCGTTCGCGCGCTTGTCGCTGGCGGTGAAAAAGGGCGAGCATCTCGGCCTGCCCGGCGTTCATTACGCGCAGCTACCGTGGCTCAAGGTCGTTGGAAACGAGCCGCTGAGCGTCAACATGGACGGCGAGGGCGTTGAGTCGCAGGTGTGCGACTACCGTGCACGGCGAGCGGATCTGCTCGTTCACGTGCTGCATTTGCCGGGAGAGGAAGAAACTTCTGGAGGATAGGAAGATAGGGCGATAGGAAGATAGGACGACGAAGGGCACACCGAAGCAGTCTCGGTGTGCCCTTCCCTATCTCCGTTCCTATCCTCCTATCGTCCTATCATCCTATCATCCTATCATCCTACATCACTTGCACAGGCGCTTCACGGACGCATCAATGAACGGACCGTACTGCGCGGCGCCGCCCAGGATCAGCTTGGCCGTGTTCGCATCCACCGAGCCGCCTGCCGGCATGTTGATGTTGACCAGCGTGAGCAGATCGTTCGCCGCCTTGAAATCGTCGCAGGAGTGCGACGTTCTGAGCAAATCGTTGGAGCCGGACAGCGCCTGATAGGCCGACACGCCGAGCAGGAACTTCGCGTTCGCGGACGGTGCCATCTCGTCGGATGCCTGCAGAATCGGGATCGCCTTCTTGAATCCTTCGACGCTCTTTGCGGCATCGGCGGCCTTGTACGTCGCGTTGCCGAGTCCCAACAGGAGCGCGCCCGCGCGTGGCTTGTTTGCTGGATCCATCGCGACGTCGGCCTTGGCGAACTTGATCGCGTCGTCGACGTTGCCGAGATCGCCCGAGACCTGCGCCAGCAGATAGTTCGCGCCGTTCACCTTGGGATCGATCGTAAGCGCCCTCTCGAGAGACGCCTTTGCCGCGGGTAACTGACCAGAGCGGCGCTCGTTCTGCGCCTTTACGAGTACATAGTGCGTGTTCGTCGGATACTTCGCCGACGCTTGTTCGGCCATCAGCGCCGCCTTCGCGTACGCAGTGTCGGCAACAAGATCTTCGATCTGGCGGTCGAAGTAACCGGAGTCCGCGAATGCGGAGTCCATCTTCGCGATCTCGATGCCAGTCTTCACCGCATCCTTGTAGTTGTGCGCGGCGCGGAGCACGAGCCAGTACTGTCTCGCGAACTCGAGATTCGTGGCATCTCCTTCAGCCAGCTGCCGGGCAATCGGCAGCGCGAGATCGATCCGGTGCAGCAGCACCAGCTCGGTCACGACGCGTACCTTCAGCGGAAGGTTGAGCGAGTCGGAGTGCATCAAGCCGATGAGCGTCGGCGCGAGGTTGGTGCTGTCGCGCTTTGCCTTGTACGCGTCGTACAGCAGCTCGAACGCGATGCGGCTCGCACTATCGATCTTGATGATGTCGCGAGTGATCGCGATGACCGAGTCCTTCCACGGCCCCGTCGAATCCGCCGTGGTCTTCATCCCGGCAAATGCGCTGGCCATGCACAGCCGTGTAATCGTTGCATTCGGATAGGTGGAGATACTCTTCCGCGCCGCGACGATGGCCGATCCCGGGTTGCTCGCGCGAAGGAAGTTCTCGCACACCTGGTTGTCTGGAAGCTGCTTGCGCGCACGATCGTATTCGTCGACGATCAGCTTGGCAGCGTCACCGAAATCTTTTGTATCGAGGTTTGCGATGAGGGGCTGCGACAGCGATACATCTCGCGCCAGGAACATTCGCGCGTTGATGCGATAGCCCGTTGCTGTCTTCTGCACGGTGCCGTCAATGACCTCATCTCCGCGCACCTGGCGCGCGAGCTCCTTGATGTCGTTCGGGCTGAGCGCTGAATCGATCGGGAATCCGCCGCGTACGAGTGTCGTGTCGATGTCCTTCTTCGACGTCGGCATCAACGTGCGGATGTTGTATTCGTTCTTGATGCGATCGCGGATCTCGTTCGCTGCCTTCACGCCTCCTTCGACGTCTCCTCGGAACGCCGTCACGAGCACGCGTTTGGTGTCCGGTCCTGGCACCTGCGGTCGCTGCGCGAAGACGACGGCTGGAATCGCCGTCGCGACAAGTGCGGCGAATGAAGCGACCAACACCATCGAGCGATGCGTTACAGTCACGGGCACACCTCCAAAGCGTTGCCAGAGCGTTGCAGGGTTATACCCCAAGTAGACTGTACCGGTCACATCGGCACGTAAAACGTGACGAACAAGCGAAAGGGCACACCAGCCAAAGCGGTGTGCCCTTCATGCCGTGCATCCGTCAGGCCCTTAGGCCATCGGACATCACTTGCAATACTTCTTGATCGAACCGTCGATGAAGGCCTGGAACTGAGGCACTGCACCCATGATCTGGCGCGCGGCGTCCGGATTCACCTTGCCACCGGCCGGCATGTTCAGACTCACCGTCGTCAGCAGGTCACTTGCGCCCTTGAACTCTTCGCAGGAATGCGACTTCGGCAACGTCTCTGCCTGGGACTGAAGCATCGCGAACGCGGAGACGCCCATGAAGAACTTCGCGTTGTCGCTGCCGTTGATCTCGTCCGACGCCTTAAGAAGCTCCATCGTCTTCTTGTAGTCTTCAGGCTTCTTCGACGCCGTGAACGCCTTGTACGCCTGCTGGCCCATTCCGAAGAGGAACTGCGCGTCGCGCTCCTTGTTCGTCGCGTCTGCGGCAACGTCGGCCTTTACCGCCTTGATCGCGTCGTCGTAGGAGCCGAGGTCATTGGAGATCTGCGCGAGCAGCAGGTTGGCACCAGCAATCTTCCCATCGATCTGCAACGCGCGCTCGAGCGACGCCTTCGCCGCGGGAAGCTGTCCGGCCTTGCGCTCGTTCTGCGCCTTGAGGACGAGCAATTGACTGTTCTTCGGGAACTTCGCAGAGCCGGTCGCCGCCATCTCAGCCGCCTTGGCAAAGGCGCTGTCGGCGCCCAAATCCTGGATCTGGCGCTTGTAGTAGTTGCTGTCTGCCGCCGCAGTGTCGATGGACACGTACGCGATGCCGGCAGGTACCGATTCCTTGAAGTTGTTCGCGGCGCGAAGCACCAGCCAATAGGTGCGTGCGTACTGCGGATCGCCCGGATTGTCAGCGATGAGCTGCTTCGCAATGGGCACCGCCAGATCTGCACGGCCAAGCTGAATGATCTCGGCGATGACCTGTTCGCGCAGCGCGACGTTGGTCGGGTCGGAGTTCATGTAGCCGAGCAGCGCCGGCACCAGGTTGGCCGTGTCGCTCTTGGATTTGTAGGCGTCGTACTGCAGCTGGTACGCGATGCGGCTGGCCTTGTCGAGACCGATGATCTCCTTGGTGATCGATATGACCGAATCTTTCCACGGGCCGGTTGAATCGGCGGTGGTCTTCATCGCTGCGTAGGCGCTCGCGAGGCAGAGCCGCACGATGGTCGCCTTCGGATAGCCCGAGATTCCTTTGCGCGCCGCAGCGATCGCGACGACCGGGGTGCTCGCGCGGATGCCGTTCACGCACGCCTGATCGTCGGGAAGCTGTTTGCGCGCGCGATCGTACTCGCCAACGATCTGCTTCGCGGCATCTCCGAGGTTGCTCGTCTCGAGGTTGGTGACGAGCGGCTGCGAGAGCGACGCGTCGCGCGGGAGGAACAAACGCGCGTTGACGCGATATCCAGCGCCCGTCTTCTGCACCGTGCCGTCGATGACTTCATCGCCGCGAACGAGCTTGGCGAGCTCCTTGATGTCGTTCGGGCTGAGCGCCGAGTCCGGACGGTAGCCGGACTGAATCAGCGTCGCCTCGATGTCCTTCTTGCTGGTGGGCATCAGCGTGCGAATGTTGAAGTCGCCGCCGATGCGATTGCGAACTTCATCAGCGAGCCTCACACCACCTTCGAGGTCGCCGCGGAAGGCTGTGACGAGTACGCGCCTGGTATCCGGGCCGGGGGCTTGCTGGCGCTGGGCGCTGGCGACCGTCGGAACGGCCGTCGCGACGAGTGTCGCGGCGATTCCAGCGACCAGAAGCGCAGAGCGGTGGGGAGCCTTCACAGTCGTAACCTCCAAAGCGTTAAACAGAAGTACACCGAACAGGCCCCGCAGATCCGAACAACCAACCGATCAGAAGTGGATTGACGGGACTTCAATTGTATGGGCGAAGAGGGATTCGAACCCCCGACATCCTGTGTGTAAGACAGGCGCTCTAACCAGCTGAGCTATTCGCCCGGCGAAACGCTC
>JBDUCR010000380.1:0-4044 GCA_040003345.1 bacterium | reverse complement strand
GAACCCACGCGCGTCGGATTATGAGTCCGCTGCTCTAACCAACTGAGCTAAGGGCCCGGATGAGGCACTCATCAAACTACGGTCTCGCCACGAATCAGCCAAGCACCTCAGCAGTGGCTCGAGACTGGCACGGAGCGAACGCCACAATGTAGCTTGCCTCCGGCGCGTCCGACCAATCGATCGCGCCGCCTCCCAGAACAGGCGCGGACGGTCACTTGAAAATTCTGCACGTCGTTGGCGCTCGACCCAACTTTCCGAAGTTGGCGCCAGTACATCGCGCGGGCGTCGCTCGCAAAATCGAGCAAGTCATCGTTCACACCGGCCAGCACTACGACGAGGCGTTGTCCGCCTCGTTCTTCGCGTCGCTGGGAATACCGCAGCCGGACTTCAACCTCACCGTCGGTTCTGGCTCGCATGCTTTGCAGACGGCTCGCATCATGGAGCGTCTCGAACCGGTGTTGCTCGAGCAACGTCCCGACTGGGTGGTCGTGTACGGCGACGTGAATTCCACGCTCGCCGCAGCGGTCGTCGCGTCCAAGATCGGCCAGCGTGTCGCACACGTCGAAGCAGGATTGCGAAGTGGCGATCGGACGATGCCGGAGGAGATCAACCGTCTTGTGACGGATCGACTCGCGTCGTTGCTCCTCACCCCATCGCGCGATGCGGACGAACGGTTGCGTGAGGAGGGTGAGCCCGACGACGAGATCGTATTCGTCGGCAACGTGATGGTGGACACGCTGCTGCGCGCAGTGAAGCTGTCAGGATTGGAGCGGCCGGCACAGTTGACGTCCGACGCACCGATCGCGGTTACGCTGCATCGCCCATCAAACGTCGACGATGTAGAGCGTCTCGCGCTGATCATGCAGAGTCTTCGCGAAGTGGCGCTGAGCCGACCGGTCATTTTTCCGGCTCATCCACGTACCTCGGCGAAGCTGGCAGCTGCTGGAATCTCCATGGATGGAATCGACCTTCGCGGACCAGTGCAATACGAGGAGATGCTCGCCCTCATCACGCGCTCGGCTGCAGTCATCACTGACTCTGGCGGTCTTCAGGAAGAAACGACGGTGCTCGGGATTCCGTGCTTCACTCTGCGCGACAATACCGAGCGGCCCGTCACGATTACCGAGGGCACGAATCAGCTCGTCCGCGACATGACGTTGATTCCGTCGCTCATTGCCACGCTCGATGCGTCGCCCGCGCGGAAACGCGTTCCCGAAGGTTGGGACGGAAACGCAGGACCGCGAATCATTGAGGCGCTGTTGAACGCGCTGTGATGATTCTTTCCACGGACTTCGCGATTGTCGCTGCGACAAGCCCGGCAGCGAGACCCGCGATCACGTCGATGGCGTAGTGATACCCGCCGTAGACCGCACCGACCATCATGCCGAAAGTCACCACCATGATGGCTATTCCGAGCAGGCGGTAGTAGCGAAGAGCGCAGATCCCGGCGACGATCGACGCAGAGACATGCGCCGACGGAAACGCCGTCCCTTTTGAAGAGCCGGCTGAGAGGATTCGAACAACGAGTGTCCGAATCGGCCCGTCCGGTGCGATCGAGGGCCCTGACAGAAATCGAGGCCCGTCGACCGGCATGACCACGAACACAACGAAGCAGATTGTGTAGGCGATAGCGAGCGCCTGCACGGTCAACGCGAACTCTCTTCTCCGCCCTTGCAGCCAGAGCACTGCGGGAGGCAGAAAGACGATCGCGTAGTATGCGAGATAGCACAGATGGAGGAGCTCGCTCAACGGCTGCGACTGCCAGCGCATGGCGAGCTCATGTGAAGGGGATGAGCCGAAGAGATCGACGTCCCATGCGGCGATGATGCGGTCTGCGTGTGGTCGCCCGACCGCGGCAATGATCCACCGCAGCTCGATATACAGCGCGGGAATCAGTATCAGCGGCGTCCAGGCCCGAGCCGGCGTTGGACGACGCTTTCTCTCCGCAAGCCAGACCACTGCTACGAGTGCGATCGCGTGAGAGAGGCGTAGCGTCCAACTGGCGTCGATAAGTGTCGAGAAGAGCAGTGGTAGGGTTGTGCCGAGCAGATATGCCGCAACGATGTGGAGCGAGGTTCGCTCGAGGGCGTTGGTGAGTCGATCATCCGACGCTGATGCGTTGCGCATCCGCTGTCCTGGGCTGGTCATGGGATGAGAGTACTCTCGGAGCATTGCAACGCGAAGATGACGGACGCGACGAATAGATCCGGGCAAATGCTCTTCGGGTATATGATTTGCCTTGCTCCGCAGCTAGCATTCAGGACGGAACGATGCCGATCCGAGTTAACTGTTTGAGGGAGTTTCACTTAGCTGTTCTCCCTGGCCCGAGCGTGCGCGGTGCGTCTCGCGTCGCTTCGACCCTAACCACTCGCACGTGCTCTCTCTTGTAAGTCGGCTGCCGGGCCTTCGGAACCGAGCCTTCCTCGCGTCCGACCTCATGCTCATCCCGGCGTGCGCGCTGGTGGCGTTCGCCGCGCGGTACGACGGACATTGGAGCGCAGAGCTCACGGCGGTGTTCCGTGTGTTTCTGCTGTCGTCACTCCCGCTGAAGTTTCTGCTGCTGTTTTCTGTCGGTGTGTATCGGCGGCTCTGGCGTTATGCGAGCGTGAGTGACGTCGAGGTTCTTGTTGGAGCGGGGATGGCTTGCGCCGCGGTGGATATTGTCGTGGGCGTCCTCGTGATTCCAAGGCTCGGGCTGATGACAGATCGCTTGTCGTATGCCGTGATCCTTCTCGACGCGTGTTTGTGCGCTGCGGCAATCGCGCTGCCTCGGTTGACTGTGCGGATGTTGTCACGACGCGACCGGCGCACGCGGCGAGTCGACACCAGACGGGCGATCATCGTGGGTGCCGGCGTTGCTGGCGGTATGATCGTTCGCGAGCTGATCGAGAATGCACAGTTGGGCATCATGCCGGTTGCGGTTCTCGACGATGATACGCGAAAGCACGGGTTGCGTCTTCAGAGCGTTCCCGTCGTCGGATCACTGGGTGAGCTCGAGCGCGTGGCGCGCGAGGTGGCGGCGACGGACGTCGTCATCGCGATGCCGTCGGCGCCGGGGCGGATGCTCCGCGGTGTGCTGCGCCAGGCGACTGATGCGGGGCTGACTACGCGCACCGTTCCGGGGCTGTATGAAATTCTGTCGGGGGAGAAGCGCGTCAACGCACTTCGGCAGATCGAGATTCAGGATCTACTGCGACGGGAACCGATCCAGACGGACATGGCGCAGCTGGCATCGCTCGTGACTGGGAAAGTCGTGATGGTGACGGGAGCCGGCGGTTCTATTGGCAGCGAACTCTGTCGGCAGCTGGCCCGCCTCGAGCCCAAGAAGATTGTCGCGCTGGGACGCGGGGAGAATTCCATTTTCGAGCTGCTACAGGAGTTCGCTCGCTCATTCCCTCGTGTGCGAATTCATCCCGTGATCGCGGATGTACGCGACCACAGCAGGATGGCGAGCGTCATGGCGGAGCATCGTCCTTTTTCTGTGTTTCACGCAGCCGCACACAAGCACGTTCCGTTGATGGAAGGCAACGTCGCGGAGGCCGTCCTGAACAATGTGCTCGGGACGCAGAATGTGGTCACCCTGAGCATGCAGCATGACGTTGAGCATTTTGTTCTGATCTCGACGGACAAGGCCGTTCGCCCCACAAGTGTAATGGGCGCAACCAAGCGGATCGCCGAGCATCTGGTGCATCAGTGCGCACTTGAATCACGCTGCGGCTATGTGTCCGTTCGTTTCGGGAATGTGCTCGGCAGTCGTGGAAGTGTCGTGCCCACATTCATGCGACAGATTGCGGACGGTGGGCCCGTGACAATCACGCACCCCGACATGACGCGCTACTTCATGACAATTCCTGAAGCGGTGCAGCTCGTGCTGCAGGCTGCGGCCTTCGGGACTGAGGGAGAAGTGTTTGTCCTCGATATGGGCGAGCCGGTGCGAGTGTTTGACTTGGCGTCTGATCTTATTCGACTTTCGGGGCTTGAGCCCGACGTTGACATCGACGTTCACTTTACGGGCGCCAGGCCGGGTGAGAAGCTCTTCGAGGA
>JBDUCR010000159.1:0-4055 GCA_040003345.1 bacterium | reverse complement strand
ACCGGGTACTCCAAGGGAGTCAACGGTCGGCAGTAGCGCACGATCAGTGGTACAACCGATTGCAATTGCAAGCGATACCGCGAACGCCGCGCGTCGCGTGAGAGCTGTGTTCATTGCGATGCCTCAATTTTTTTTGAGCGAATCCACAGCAGAGGTCTCAACAGCGTATTCAATGACTCGAGCGGCAGAGCCCGGTCAGTACGCGTCTAGTGGAAGCAGTCCGATCAGGAAGGGAGGATTGGCTGCGTTCGGTAGTATCGGCCCGCTTGGGAGAACCCTTAGTGACTCTCCGCACATCGCGTTTGGTATTTTTACGAATTCATCGTTTAAGGAATTCAGCGGCAAAAAGGGCTCGCTTCCGGTACAAGGAAGCGAGCCCAGATCATCCATATAGAACTGACAACTCGTTATCGGGTGCTGGTCCGACGCGGCCGCGGTCTACCCTCGCCAGGGTGGCGGGCTCCCAGCCTTCCGCTTGAGCTCGGTGTTCTCGCGGTAGAACGTACACGTCCGACCGATCGTCTGCACGACGTCGGCGCCAAGCTTTTCCGCGATCTCGTGCGCTGATTCCTTGACCGTGACATCGCTGTTCTTCGCGAGCGCGACTTTCACCAACTCGTGGGTTCGCAGTGTGTCGTCGAGCGTCTGCAGCAGCGCGTCAGTGAACCCGTGATGCCCAACGTGCACCAACGGCGAGAGGTGGTGTGCCTCGGCGCGGAGTTCCGCGCGTTCCTTCGAAGTGAGTGTCATGGGCGAGCCGGGTCGTGCGAGAGAAGAATGAGAGGATACGGATTGATCGGGTCGCCGTCCCAGTATTTGCCGTCTGCTGGCATGCGCATTACCTGAAAGTGCAGGTGCGGCGTATCCTTTGGCGCATTGCCGGTAGTGCCGACGAATCCGATGGTATCGCCGCGCGCCACCATCGCGCCCTGCACGAGGCCAGGCTGGTAGGCGTCGAGATGCGCATAGTAATACACGATGCGTCCGAGCGGATCGGAGGCGTAGATGATGTTCCCACCCAACGTGTTGGTGCTGAGACGAAGGATCCGCCCGCTGTCGGCGGAGAGAATCGGCGTGCCGCGCGACGCCATGATGTCGAGTGCTCGGTGCGTGCGTCCGCCATCGCGTTCTTCGTCGAAGCTGTCGCGCAGTTGGCCGAGCGAGGCGCCAGCAACCGGAATCAGGATTCCGCGCGCGAGCAGATAGTCCACGGCGTCGACGCTCGATACAGCGGACACCACGATCGCGGGCTTCGCATTGACCGGCGTCGCGCGAGCTTCGGCCGGATCCGGCGCCGAGTAGACGTGTCGTGCGCACGCCGAGGCAGCGAGCGTCACGATGAGACCGAGCACTCGACGCATCGCGATCGAAGCGCAGTGTCTGCTGCGATCGCACGAGGGCGCCGTCACGAGTTCATGGCGTCAATATCACCTTGCCAGTCGTGCGCCTTCCCTCCAGCGCACGGTGGGCCTCGGCCACGTGAACTAGTGGAACTTCACGGTCGATGCGAAGCTCGAGCGAGCCGTCGCGCAGCCATCCGAGCACGTCGCCAGCGCGCCACGCGAGTTCTTCGGCGCTGGCGACGAAGTGGTGAAGCGTTGGACGCGTGAGGACCAGCGATCCCTTGTGATTGAGCATGTTGGGATCGAAGGGTGCCACCGGACCGCTCGATTGCCCGAACAACGCGAGCATGCCGCGCGGCTTGAGGCAGTCCATGCTCTTCAGGAATGTGGTCGCGCCCACGGAGTCGTACACAACGTGCACTTTGGCGTCGTCCGTGATTCGAAGCACTTCGGCTACGAAGTCCTGTTCGGTATAGAGGATCGTGTGCTCGGCACCTGCTCTGTGCGCGAGCGCTGCCTTCTCCTCTGTTGAAACGGTACCGATGACGGTCGCCCCCATGCGCCTGCCCATTTGACAAAGGAGCAGACCGACACCACCAGCCGCAGCATGCACGAGGCAGTGGCGGCCGCTCTCGAGCGCAAAGACGGAGGTTGTGAGGTAGTGCGCCGTCATTCCCTGCAGCATGGCCGCGGCGCCCTCGCGCGTGCCGAGTCCCATGGGAATAGAGACCAGACGATCGGCGGCCGCGATCGCGAGCTCCGCGTACGAGCCGCGGAAATTGTGCGAGGCGACGCGATCGCCAACCTTTACCTGGGTAACGCCGGCGCCGACGGCGACTACGATTCCGGCGCCCTCCGAGCCCGGCGTGAATGGAAGGGGCGTCTTGTAGAGCCCCTTCCGAAAATAGACCTCGAGAAAATTGACACCGATGAATTCCATCTGTACCAGCGCCTCGCCAGGCGCCGGTACCGGATCATCGATCGTTACGAGCTGCATCACTTCCGGCTCGCCCACCTCGTGCACGCGGATGGCTCGCACGCTGCATCCTCGAAAGGAGGAAAGTTAGTCGCCGGTGGCGAACTCGATCTCACGCTGCGCGCGCGTGCTCGGAATGAGACCCTGCTCCAGCGCCATCACCTCGATCTGCTCGTCGATGGTGCGGGTGTGGTGCATCGAACAGAACTTCGGCCCGCACATCGCGCAGAACTCCGCGCTCTTGAAGTATTCCGCCGGCAACGCTTCGTCGTGATACTCTCGTGCGCGCTCCGGATCGAGCGAGAGGTTGAACTGCTCGTTCCAGTCGAATTTGTATCGCGCGCGAGAGAGCGCATCGTCACGATCAGTTGCGCCCGGGCGCCCACGCGCGATGTCGGCTGCGTGCGCGGCGATCTTGTATGCGATCACACCATTGCGCACATCTTCCGCGTTCGGCAGGCCAAGATGCTCCTTCGGCGTGACGTAGCAGAGCATGTCGGCGCCGTACCAGCCAATCATCGCGGCGCCGATCGCACTCGTGATGTGATCGTAGCCGGGCGCGATGTCGGTGACGAGCGGGCCGAGCGTGTAGAACGGCGCTTCGTTGCAAATCTCCTTCTGCTTGCGGACGTTCATCTCGATCTGATGCATCGGGATGTGCCCCGGTCCTTCCACCATCACCTGCACGTCCTTCTCCCACGCACGCCGCGTGAGCTCACCGAGCGTCTCGAGCTCGGCGAACTGTGCGCGATCGCTCGCGTCATGAATGGAGCCGGGACGCAGCGAGTCGCCGAGTGAAATCGTGACATCGTACTTGCGCAGAATATCGAGCACGTCGTCGTAGTACTCGTAGAACGGATTCTGCTTGCGGTGGTGCATCATCCACACGGCGTGCAGCGATCCGCCGCGACTCACGATGCCAGTGACGCGGCCGTAGACGAGCGGAAGGTGCTCGAAGAGAATGCCTGCGTGGATGGTCATGTAGTCAACGCCCTGTTTCGCCTGATGCTCGATCACTTCGAGCAGCAGATCGATGGTGAGGTCCGTGACTTCCTTGACCTGTTGAATCGCCTGATAGATCGGGACCGTGCCGATCGGCACCGGCGACGCCGCGATGATCGCCTCGCGCGTTTCGTCGAGCGCGGTGCCAGTCGAAAGGTCCATCACGGTGTCGGCGCCGTACTTCACCGCGAACTGCAGCTTCTCGAGCTCGCCCTCGATGTCGGAAGTGACGGCCGAGTTCCCGATATTCGCGTTGATCTTGACCTTGCTCACCTTGCCGACGGCCATCGGCTTGAGCGAGCCCGCGAGGTGGAACATGTTGGCGGGAATGACGAGGCGCCCGCGGGCGACCTCGCTGCGCACGAGCTCGGGACTCAACTGCTCCCGTTCGGCGACGAACTGCATGGCGTCGGTAATGATGCCATCGCGCGCAAAGCGCATCTGCGTGTTGCTCTTCATCTGTTGACTCCCTACGCCGGTGCAAACCGGATCAGGTTCTACGGGTTTACTCTCAGCCTTCGACGGACGTGTCGGAGGCACCCCGGTCTACAGAGTGCAAAGTAGAGAGGGTGGCGGGGGGGCGCCATCCAGCGGGTCCGCTGAACGCTACCGATGATGTCAGAGAACGCCTGATGTCAGAGAACGCCTGATATCGGAGATCAGACCTCGGATCTCAGAGATCAGCGGCCACGCTGAGCCCAGCGCGCCCAAGCCAGCGCAGGCGGCGATGGGAA
>JBDUCR010000277.1:0-4065 GCA_040003345.1 bacterium | reverse complement strand
AGTCCGCGCGTGAATTCATTCGCGCACGCGTTGATGTCCACGCCCGCAAACTGCCAGCCCTCGTCGCGCGCAGCTGCGAGAAAAGCACCGACATAGCTTCCCACTTCGAGCCCGCTCCCGCGACGGCCCGCCACCGACGTCAATCGCTTCGCCTGCGTCGCATAGGCAGTGTGCTGGGTATCGTGCAGCGTCCGCATCACCTCGCGCGTCGGACTTTCTTCGCGATAGATCTCCTCCAGCTCTGACGGTCGCTCCACTGGATTGCGATAGACGAGTCCGCACGTCGTACAACGCACGAGCCTGAGCGGCGGACGCTGCGAAAACGCGACGCGATCCATCAGATGCGGCGGCGGAGTCTCCGGACGCAAACGCTTCGAGTGATGCCTCCAGAGCTCTTCGACCTCGACACGCATGCCGTCCGCACTCGCGAGCTCGCACGCGTCGGCACTTCGACAGACGATGCAGCGCGCCAGCTCGTACGACGTGCTCATGGCAGCGGAATGGCGCTCGCACCACTCAGCACGTCGTCGAGCACGCGCGTGATGCTCGCGTTCATCGACTGTCGACTGAAGCGCCGACGCGCATCCGCGTGTCCTGCAAACGCAATTTCATCACGACGAACTGGATCGTCGCGCAGACGACGCAGTGTTTCCGTCAGCGCATTCGCATCGCCGGGAGGAACGAGAATGCCCGTCTCGCCACTCTCGACAATCTCTCGTGCGACGCCGATGGCGCCAGCAACCACCGGCCGACGTCCGATCAGCGGCTCGACGAGCGCACGCGCCGACACATCGGATGCGCTCGACACGTGCACCACGACATCACACGCCGCGATGAGACGCGGCGTCTCTCGCCGTGCACGGTCGATGACGAGCGCATGCGCGCCCGGAAGCATCTCGATCGAATTGCGTACCAGTCGCTGCGCCGCTTCATCACCGCGCTCGGCCACCACTCCCACCACGAAGTCGTGGTCACTGATGCCAATCGTGCGGCGTACGTCGGCACGCGCCTGCGGACCGAGGCGGTCGAACGGCTGCACGTCGATGCCATCGTACACCACGCGCGTCAACTCGCGACGCCCGCCAGCGGCGACGAACGCGTCGGCAACGGACTGCGCGTTCGCGACGACGCGTCCTGCGCGCCGATTCGCCAGCGCGATGAGAAGACGAATGTGAAAGACATTGAAATGCTCCGTGTCGAGAATGTCTCGCAAATGCCACACGACGCGCCGGTCGGCGAACAGCCCTGCCGCCGCGCTGACGAGAAACGACGCCGGTGAGTTTGCATAGAGCAGTCCAAAGGGAACGGCCGCGCGCGACAGCGCATATGCCGCACGCAGCGACGACGGACCGGTCATCCCGGCGCTGATCGGAATCACCGCGACATTGTGCGACACGAGCGCGGCCGCGAGGGGTCCGTCAGAGAACAAGGCAACCGCGCCGCGCTCACGATGCCCGATCGCAACATCGAGTAACGACAGCTCCGCATCGCCAAGCTCGGCGGTATGACTCACGAACAGAACGCGATTCGCCGGAGTGCTGCGCACTAGACACGTCTCGGAAGGTCTCGCGATGCGCGATCAGACAATCGTCACATCGAATCGCGGAGCGTAGGCCGCGGCCGGCCAGCCGGGCCACCGATCATATCCGGTATTCGGCGCCGGCATCACCTCGAAGCGCACCACGGCGTCGAGGTTGTCGAGGCGTTCCGTGACCGTCGTCAATCGCAAACCGACGGTGTACATGCCTGGCCGCACCTGCACGTCGAGCAGGCGCACGATCACGCGCTTCGTCTCGCCCGCCAGCAGCTCGATCCAGGCATCGACAGTGTCAGTCGTGATGCCGATCGCTGGTCGCCCGCGCTCATCCATCACTTCGATGCCAAGAAACGCGCGCGATACTGGCGCGTTGGCTTCGATGGTGATGGCCATCTGCACCGTTGCGCCCGGTGTAATCGCGTCGATCGGTGCGCCGAGTGCGTCGAGTGCGTTCACCTGAATCTTCGTGCACGTTGCTGCAGTGTGGCCCGTGCGCGGCAGCTCGGTGAGGTCGACTTCCTCCATCGTCGTCGCCATCGCGACACCGGCGGTGTAGAGCCGCGTGATCTCCGACGCCGATGCGTCGGCAATGACTCGCCCCGCGCTCAGCAGCAGCGCGCGCGTACACAGGTTTGCCACCGCCGCAAGATTGTGGCTGACGAACAACACCGTACGTCCCTCGCGCTGACGCACCTCGCGAATCTTGCCGAGGCATTTGTCCTGGAACGCCTGGTCTCCGACGGCGAGCACTTCGTCCACGAGCAGGATGTCCGAGTCGAGATGCGCGGCCACCGCGAACGCGAGACGCACCGCCATTCCGCTCGAATATCGCTTGATCGGCACCTCGAGAAATGCCTCGACGCCAGAGAACTCCACGATCTCATCGAACCGCGCACGAATTTCCGCGCGTCGCATTCCGATGAACGCGCCGTTGAGAAACACATTCTCGCGGCCCGTCAATTCAGGGTGAAAACCGGTGCCAACTTCGAGCATCGAGCCGATGCGGCCGTAGATGTCCACGCTGCCCGTCGTCGGCGCCGTCACTCCCGCGATGATCTTGAGCAACGTGGACTTCCCCGCGCCATTCCGACCGACGAGCCCGAGAATTTCTCCGTGCGCGACGTCGCACGACACTTCCCGCAGGGCCCAGAACGTCTCTTTCCTCGTGCCGCGGCGCGCGCGCCCGACCCACTCGGCCACCGACTCCACGAGCATCGTGGAGTCGCGACGCGCGACCTCGTACGACTTTCCGATGTTGCGAATTGACAGCGCGGGGCCGGCGCTAGATGACGTCGGCATACTGGCGATCCTGACGGAGAAAGAAGAGCGTGCCGGCGAGGAGAATCAGCAGGCTCGCCGCCGTGGCGCCACCGACCGCCGCCCA
The DNA here is from genome assembly GCA_040003345.1 of bacterium. GTDB lineage: Bacteria > Gemmatimonadota > Gemmatimonadetes > Gemmatimonadales > Gemmatimonadaceae > AG11. Next base: position 1,144 of record JBDUCR010000277.1, on the reverse strand, counting down.
ATGAATCTGCCCTCGCCCGAGCAAGGCGACGCGAAGTGCATCGAGCAGCGGTGCGACGGGATTGAGCAGATAGAAGGGACGCAGATGCGCCGGCACAACGGACACGCCATACGCCACCGGACTCGCGTACAGCAGCAATTGAATCATGAATGGCAGCACGTACTGCACGTCGCGGTAGCGCACCGTGAGCGCAGAGGTGAACAGTCCGATCCCGAGGCTCAACACCTGAAGCGCGAGCACCAGGAGAGGGACGAGCAGCAGCGAGGACAGCGGCGGAAACTCGCCGCGCACGAGCAGTGTGCCCAGGAGGAGCACGGCGCCCACCGCGAAATCGAGCAGCGACGCCAGCACACTTGACGCCGGCAACAGGATCCGCGGGAAATACACCTTCGTGACGAGCGTGCTGTTTCCGATGAGCGACACGCCGCATCGCTGCAGTGTGTTCTGAAACGAGCTCCATCCGAGATATCCAGCGAACACAAACAGAAAGTACGGCGAGCCTTCGCTCGGCAGTTTCGCAACCAGGCCGAACACGAGTGTGAACACGCCGCTCGCCATGAGCGGCAAGAGGACGACCCAGGCGACACCGAGCAGCGTCTGGCGATAGCGGAGCTTGATGTCGCGAAGGGCGAGTGTCAGCCAGAGATCGCGATACCGCCAGAGCTCGGCCCAATCGAGGGGGGTGCGGGATCTGTCGGAGCGGATGTGTCGCAGCGGCGTCAGCGATTCGCTCATGCCGCCCGGGAGGCTCTCGTCATGCCCCGATATTAGCGCGGCGGCGGCGTTCGCGGGCAAGTAGACGGAACGGCACTTTTGCAATGCTTGACGGAAACCGGTTGCCACCGCATTCATCCGTAACCCATGACAGACGCCTCGACCGACAGCGCGAACGCGATTACCGCACTCCTGGCCGATGGGGTTCGGTACGAGCGAGGCGGAGTGATCTCGCGCGCTCGGGAGTGTTTTGAGGCGGTGACTCGCCGGGCGGGGGAGAGCCCGGTCGCGGCGGCGGAGGCCTGGTGGCGCCTCGCGAATCTTCACCGGCTGCAGTCGGAGTGGGATGCTGCGCTCGACGCGGCGCACACGAGCGCTGAGCTCTCGCGCCGGCACGGTCTGCACGACACGGAGGCCGATGCGCTGAACA
>JBDUCR010000240.1:0-13840 GCA_040003345.1 bacterium | reverse complement strand
AGCGAAATCCTCCATTGCTATTTCTCTAGCATATGCTAGTATTCTAGCACTTAACGAGGATCCCCCATGAACGCCGCCCAGAATCACAGCCCCGATCGCGACCTCTCGCGCCGCGAACGACAAATCATGGACATCCTCCATCGAGCCAGCCGGGCAACCGCCGCCGACGTACTCGACGCACTGCCCGACGCGCCGTCGTACTCCGCCGTACGGGCACTGCTCAAGATCCTCGAAACCAAAGGGCACGTCCGCCACGAAGAAGAGGGCCGCGCATACGTCTACATGCCGATCGCCCGCCGCACCGACGCACGACAGTCGGCGCTCTCACATCTATTGAGAACGTTCTTCGACAACTCGGCCGAGCAGGCCGTCGCGGCGCTCCTCGCCATCAAGGGCGAGAGGATGTCGAGCGCAGAGCTCGAGCGCATGTCGAAGATGATCGAGTCCGCGAAAAAGGAGGGCCGCTGATTTTATGTCACCCTCACTGGCGCTCGAAAGACTGAACACACTCTCGCCGATCTTCATCGACGCCGCGGTCCGCGGCGCCGTCGTGCTCCTCATCGCACTTGCGCTCACACATTTGTTGCGACGCCGCAGCGCCGCAGCGCGACACCTCGTATGGGTCGGCGCAATCATCGTACAGCTCGCGCTCCCAGTGTTCGCACTCTGGGGCCCGCGCTGGCAAGTCATCATTCCTCGCGACGTCTCCAGCGTCCTCCCAGTCGATCTGCCGACGACGAACGAGCTCCGGGATGGCGGACCAACGAGCCACGGTTCCGTCGAAGGAGCGAGAAGCCCGATCATCGCGACGCAGTCGAACGCTGAAAGAGCAACTCCCTCGCTGCGCACGGGACAACCGGATGCATCAACACCGGAGGACGTCACGCGCGCAGCACCGCGCGACACGCGAATCTCCGGTCGCACGCTTCTCCTCGTGCTGTGGATCGCCGGTGCATTCTTCGTCTTCATGCGCCTGGCCATCGGCACGTCGATGGTCGCGCGCCTCGCGCGCAAAGGCCGCCGAGTGGATGACGGCAACTGGCTGTCTCTCGCGCAGAAGCTCAGCACGAGCCTGCAGATTGTTCGCCCACTCACATTGCTTCGCGGCGACAAGCTCGGCGTTCCCGTTACGTGGGGCATCGTATATCCCGTCGTGCTGCTGCCGGATGATGCCGACAGTTGGCCGGAAGAACGCCGACGCTTCGTGCTCGTGCATGAGATGGCGCACGTGAAACGACTCGATGCGCTCACGCAGCTCGCCGGCCAGTTCGCGCTCGCGCTCTTCTGGTTCAATCCGCTCGTCTGGATCGCAAACCGTCGCATGCAGCTCGAGCGTGAGCACGCGTGCGACGACTACGTCCTCCGTCACGGCACCGCTCCGTCGACGTATGCCGAAGAACTTCTGTCGATGGTCCGCTCGCTCGGCACCGCCGATCATCGGAGCGCGCAGCCGGCATTCGCCGCACTCGCAATGGCGCGACGCTCGGAGTTCGAGGGACGCATGCTCTCGATTCTCGATCCCGTTCTCGATCGGCATCCGCTGAGCAAGACGCGCACGCTGGTGAGCGCACTCGCTGCGCTGGTGTTAGTGGTTCCTCTCGCCGCACTGCATCCGTATCAACGTGCTGAGGCAGCTGCTGCATCACGAGCCACCGCCACTTCGACAACGCGACCATACGTCCGCGCGTCCGCGAGCGTCGATAGCGGGGCCCGAGAGTCGCGCACCGATGCCAAGCAGCCGATGAGCTCAACGGAATCCGACGCTGCGCAGGCAGCGGCGGCCGCTATTTATCCCGACCTGACGCCAGGCTGTGACGCGGTGCACTACGGTTCGCCAGGCGGCACGCTCGCCACGATCAGCAGCGGCGGATCGATACACACGCATTCGCACGACCACGGCGAACGCTCGAAGAGCATCGCCTACACGAATATCGGAAGCGCCAAGTGTTCGACTGCGACGATCATCGGCAACGTCGTCTACACTCCCGCTGAAGACGACATCACCGACATGCCACTCGGCGCTCGCGCCGTCTTTCGCGAACGGACGGCGTCCGACGATCGCGTGCTCACCTTCTCGCACCGAGGCGGTGGCGCGATCGTCCGCAGCTATCGCGAAAATGATGTCAGCGCGCCGTACGATGAACGAGCTCGCCGCTGGTTCACCGGATTCCTGCCCATGGTTCTCACCGAAGTCGGCGACAACGCCGCGCCGCGTGTTGCGCGCTGGCAGACAGAGGGCGGCGTCGACAATGTGCTGGCGCACATCAGCGCCATGCAGAGTCCGAGCGCGAAGCGTGCGCACTATGAAAAGCTGCTCGGCAAGGGAGAATTGCCGACCGGCGATGTCAACAAGATCGTCGTGCAGGCAGCGCGCGATCTGAACAAAAGCTCGACTGATCTGCGTGCCGTACTGGAGCTCGCCGTGCAGACCCAGCGCGGCGGCGTTCGCAACAGCACTGCTCTCGAGGCGGCAATCTCGAGCATCACAGGTAGCACTGATCTCGCGGCCGTGCTCGACGCGTATGCGCAAACGGGCGACCGCGACATGCTCCTCGCGGTGATGCGCATCGCGCGAACCATCTCGAGCAGCTCCGACAAGTCTGGCCTGCTCGAGGAGCTTGTTTCCAGGTACCTCGGCGCGCACGACAAGGGGTTGAGCGATGCCTTCTTCTTCACCATGAAGAGCATTCCGTCTTCCGGAGACATGCGGTCCGTGCTCGAAACAGCAATTCCTTTTGCCGCGCACTCAGACGATATCGCAATGCAGGTGATCGAAACATCGAAAGCCATCGCATCGTCGGGCGATCGCGCCGACGTTCTCGTCGCACTCGTTGAGAGTGGAGCGGTGCACACCAAGGAAATGCGCGATGCGTTCTTCTCGGCGACGAGCACCGTTCCGTCCGAGGGCGATCGCACTCGCATACTGCAGGCAGCCGCGCGGCACTGATCGTTCGGCACATCACCGATCTGTAATGTCAAAGCAAATGCACGAGAGCCAGTCACTTCACTGCTAATATTCTAGCAGAAACCTCTCCCGACCGACTACGCCATGGCACTCCACACCGCACTGCTCGTCGCCCTTTCGCTCGTTGTGCAACAACACACAATCGCTCGGAACACCGGCGACTGCGACCAGATCACCTTCCGCGGCACACGCACCTCGACAACACTGCACTCCGATTCAGACGACGACTCGAGCGTCATCAGCTTCATGCATGTGAGCGACGACCGATGCACCAGTGCGGCGATCGTCGGCAAGATGACGTACACCGATGCTGAGGACGACATCGCGACGATGTCGTTCGGATCGTACGCGGTGTTCCGCGAGCGCACGCCGTCCACGGATCGTGCACTGAGCTTCACGCGCGACTCCGACGGGCAGATCGTCCGCAGCTATCAGCTCAACCGCCAGACAACTGCGTACGATGCTGACGCCCAGCGCTGGTTTGCGAGCTTCCTGCCGCACGTCCTGAGCGAAGCAGGTATCAACGTCAAGCCGCGCGTCGCGCGATGGCGCGCGCAAGGTGGCGTCGACAACGTGCTCACCAACATCGCCGCAATGAGCAGCAGCGGATCGAAGCGCGCACACTACGAAGCTTTGTTCGATGGCGCAAAGCTGTCGGACGACGAGCTCGATCGCACAATCCGAAGCATCAGCGAGACAATGCGCGGCAGCTCCGGCGACTTGCGCTCCATCCTCCTGCGCGCGGCGCCGAGTGTGCGGCTCAGCAAGCGAAGCCTGGTGGCGTTCGAAAGCGCAATGCTCGCGATGCCGAGTAGCGGTGACAAGGCCAGTGTTCTGATGACGTATGGTCAAACGGCTGACCACGACATGCTCACGACGGTAGCGCGTGTTGCAGAGACTATTCCGAGTAGTGGTGACAAGTCCGGAGTGCTCACCGTGCTCGCGCCGCGGTATCTCACGAGCAAAGATCACGGACTGGAGCACGCATTCTTCGATGTGACGAAGGAAATCCCGTCGTCGGGCGACCTGCGCGGTGTGCTTCTGATCGCTGTGCCGTATGCGATCAGCTCTGCCGACATTGCGATGCAGGTGATCGAAATGTCGCGCGCGATTGCGTCGTCAGGTGATCGATCATCCGTGCTGATATCGCTCGTTGGAAGTGGCGCGTTGCGGACGAAGGAGCTGCGCGACGCGTTCTTCGTTGCTGCAGCGGACATTCCATCGGAAGGCGATCGCAGTCGCGTGCTGCGAGCGGCCGCGAAATCATGAGCACTCTGCTTGAGTGGAAACGTCAAATGGCGCTCATTGATGCTAAAAAAACTGGCATATATCGCGGCAATGACCCCAATCGCATCTTGCGACTGCGGCCTCTGCGCGTGCGCAGCTTGTTAGATGCGCTCGCACTAGATGCGCTCGCAGCTCAATTGCAGGGGCGTTAAACAGCCACAGGCATCGGTAGTGTCCTCCGCGGAGTGTTGTTCGGTGAAACAAATTGACCCCATCCAGAAAGGCGTCGCGGTCTTAGTGAAATACTTCGTTCGATATCTGACGGCCGTCCTGGCGTGCTGCCTAACGGTAGGCTCGGCCGCGGCTCAGCAATCCGGTGACATCGTCCACGGCGACCTTGGCAGGAAAGCCGACAGCCTTCTCAGTAAGGCCGCCGCTGTCGGCTTCTCGGCCGTCATCCTGATCGCCAAGGGCGACACGATTCTGCTTCGGCATGGCTATGGCTGGGCCGATCGCGGGAAAAAGACTCCGTTCCGCCCGAATACCATTTTCGACATCGGGTCGATCACCAAGCAATTCACCGCGGCCGGCATCCTGGCCCTCGAAGCCCAAGGCAAGCTCTCGCTCCAGGACCCCCTCAGCCGGTACTTTCCCAACGCTCCCGCCGACAAAGCGAGCATCACGCTCCATCAGGTCATGACCCATTCGGCCGGCTTCGACGACGACTTCGGTCCCGACTACGTCGTGATGACGCGAGACTCCCTGATGGGCCTCGTCATGGCCAGTCCCCTCAAGTTCGAGCCAGGGAAAGGGTGGTTGTACTCCAACGCGGGGTACAGCGTCATGGCGACAATTCTGGAGAAGGTCTCTGGGGTCCCGTATGAGCCATTCCTTCACGACCGCCTCTTCGGTCGGGCCGCCATGGCGACCACGGGGTACAACATCCCCCACTGGGACCTCACCCGGTTTTCCCGCGGATATGGATCGAAGAACGACGACCGCGGCGCGCCTTTGGAAAAGCTCTGGGCGGCCGATGGCCCCTATTGGAACCTGAAAGGGAACGGCGGCATCCTTTCGACGGTCGATGACATGTATCGCTGGCATCTTGCCTTGCGGAATCGTTCGGTGCTCCCGGCGTCGGCGATGGAGAAGTTGGAGCAGGGATACGTCGCCGAAGACCCGAAGGACACGACCACCAAGTACGGGTACGGTTGGGAATTCGAGCGCACGGCCGACGGGCGCCGAGTCATGCAGCATAACGGCAGCAGTGACCACTCCTACGCCATCTTTCGGCGTTACCTCGACCAGGACATCGTATATATTTTCGCGACGAACAGCCCGAGGAACGCCTGCGTGCCCCCAAAGCTCGCGACGGAGTGCGGGAAGAGTCTCGACACCGAACGAGCCCTACGGAAGCTGCTATTCGGCGAAACCCAGTGAGTAGCCCCAGCCGTCGCTGTCGTCGGGATTCAGCGCGATCAAGCGATAGCCGTGGACCCCGCCGTTTTGTCGCCTGCGCTAACAAGCGTCACACTCTCCACCCCCGCCCGCACCGTGCAGCGCCACGCCTCCTCGTTCACGCCTTTACGAGCAGCCACAGGATAAACGGAATAAACGCCACCGCCGCCGTTGCCAGCAGCAGCCGGTGTGAGGATGAGAAGGAGCGTGTTCCGGCGGCCGAGCATGGGCTGTCCAAGCGCACGTCTGGTTGCTGTTCTAGCGCCCTTTGACGTCTCCCGTGACGAGCACGAACGCCAGACCATCGTAGCCCTTGCTGCCCACCGTCTGGATCGTGGTCGCCGTCACGCGCGTCTCTCGCGCAACCATCTCATTGAACCGCCGTACGCCCTGCACGTTCGGGTCGGTACTCGCGGCGTCCACGATCGCGCCTTTTCTGATCACGTTGTCCACGATGATCAGCGTACCGCGTCGCGACAGCTTGAGCGCCCACTGGAAATAGTCCGGGATGCTCTGCTTGTCCGCGTCGATGAACACCAGGTCGAACGGCCCCGCACCATCACGCTCTATCTGCGGCAGTGTATCGAGCGCTGCGCCCACACGCACGTCGACCGCACCGGCCAGCCCAGCGCGCGCAATGTTGTCCGTCGCCACCGCGGCGTGCTTCGGGTCGAGCTCGAGCGTGATCACGCGCCCGCCCGACGCGAGCGCACGCGCAAGCCAGATGGTGCTGTACCCGCCGAGCGTCCCGATCTCCAGGATTGCACGCGCGTTCATCAGGCGGGCCAGCAGATGTAGCAACTTCCCCTGATTTGGTGCGACGGCGATGGCAGGCAGGCCCGCGGCGATGCTCGCGTCGAGTGCGCCGTCGAGCGCGACGTCGGGACCAATGAAGAGGTCCGACAGGTATCGATCGACGTCACTCCATTGGGTATCAGTCATTGCTCCGCTAGCGAGTGTGGCGAAATGGGACAAGATTGGACCGTGACAACATTCACCCACTCAACCGCTGCAAACAGATGACCGGTGAGACGCCCAGCCCGTACGCCGCTAAATCGGACGCCGAGCTCGCAGCAATGGAGCAGGACAAATCGCTTCCAATAGACGTGTGGATGGAGGTCGAAGCCGAGCGCGGACGGCGACGAAAAGCGAACGGATCGAGCTCGGCAGCTCGCGCCGCGCCGCCGTCATCATCTCCTCCGGCAGCGCAATCCTCGCCGTCATCGGGCAGCGCAGAAGATACGCGCGTGGATTCCGGCCTCAAGGAGCTCAACGGCCTGCTCGTACCAGGCGAACGCCTGCTCTCGTATGCAGTGCAGCGGCGGCTGTTCGCCCTGTTCCATCGACGAGTGATCATCGGCGCCACGACCGGACGGTTCATCGGCCTCTATCGAGGCACGCTCGGCGGATACACGCCGTTCGACGTACGCTGGCAGGACCTCAAGGACGTCAATATCCGTGCGGGAATCTTCGGCGCGAACCTGACGATCGCGTCACTGGCGACCGATGACTTCGGATCGCACGAGCATGGCGCCAGCGGACGACAGACGTTCATGGGGCTGCGCAAGGAACAGGCGCAGCAGGTCTACAAGATCTGTCAGGCACAGGAGCAATCATGGCGCGAGAAACGCCGCGTGCGCGACTTGGACGAGCTTCGCGCCGAGTCAGGAGGAGTGCAGTTCGGCAGCATGCCGATGATGGGTGGCGGCGGTGTCACACCGTCGGCCAATGCTGATCCGACGGAGCGACTGCGGCGCGCGAAAGAGATGCTCGACAACGGACTGATCACGGACACCGAATACGAATCGATCAAGGCCCGTATCGTAGACGCATTGTGACGACCGCGACTGTCAGCGGGTACCCGTGTCGATATCGTGAATGACGTGAAGCATCGCGGTCGCTTCCACATGCGCCAGCATGTGCAGCTCGCCGCGGTCGAGCCAGACACCGCGGCACGTATCGCAGACGTCGATACGGACACTATGGTAGATACGCTCCGTGAGATCGCCGTTGCAGCGCGGGCAGGTCATGCCGGTGGGAAGCGCCTTGTCTTTCGACAGCCGCTCCGCATCCAGCCGCGCACGCTGCTCTTTCAGCCACTCGGCGTCTCGACGGGCGAAATATTCGTTTTCGTTCTGGCTTGGCTTACCGGGCTCCCACACACCAACCTCTCTTGAAGAATTTCTCATTCGAATTTGCCGCGAGTGCCGGCGGAATAGAAGGGCGGCGGCGCAGTCCGGCAACCGCGGATGTCCGTCGTGCTGTCCAACAGTCATCGACCCTCTCCCACCTTTTCTCATCCATGCGCCACACTCGAGCCGTCCATCTTGCGATGCTCGCCACGCTGACCGCTCTGACGCCTGCGAGAGCGCAGCGGTCGGACGACGCTGGCATCAACATCCCGTTCGAGCGCCTGACGCTTCCGAACGGTCTTGAAGTCCTCCTCTCGCCCGACCATACGGTGCCGCAGGTCGCGGTGAACGTGTGGTATCACGTGGGCTCCAAGAACGAAGTGCCAGGCCGCACGGGCTTCGCGCACATGTTCGAGCACGTGATGTTCACCGGATCTGCCCATGTGCCATATGGCATGCATGATCGCCTCACCGAAGGCGTTGGCGGCAACAACAACGGATCCACCTCGAACGATCGTACGAACTATTACGAGAACGTGCCATCGAACTACCTCGAGAGTGCGCTCTGGCTCGAGTCCGATCGCATGGGCTACCTCCTCGACAAGCTCGACGAGGCGAAGTTCAAGGCGCAGCGCGACATCGTCCAGAACGAGCGTCGTCAGGGCACGGACAATCAGCCCTATGGACGCGCCTTCGAGATTCAGACGATCGCGCTTTACCCGGAGTCGCATCCCTACTCGTGGCCCGTCGTGGGCTACATCGCTGATCTGCAAAAGGCCGGCGTCGATGACGTGAAGGAATTCTTCCGCACTTACTACGCGCCGTCCAACGCCACCCTCGCAATCGTCGGCGACTTCGATCCAGCGCAAGCGAAGGCACTGGTGACGAAGTATTTCGGCGACCTGAAGCGCGGCGCGCCAATCACGCGACCCAAAGTCCCGGCCGTCACGCTCGCCTCGGAGAAACGGCTCACGTTCGAGGATCGCGTGCAGGTGCCGCGACTGTATGTCACGTGGCCGAGCGTTGGCGACGACAACGATGACGCGTATGCGCTTCAGTTCCTCGGCCAGATACTCGCCGGTCCGCGCACGGCGCGTCTGACGAAGGCACTCGTGTACGACCTCCAGAGTGCGGCCGCTGTGAACGCGTTCAATCGCGGCTCCGAGAATTCGGGCACGTTCGGCGTGAGTATCACGCCGCGCCCAGGCCACACGCTCGCCGAGCTCGAAGCATCGATGGATTCGGTGCTCACCAAGCTGAAGAACGAAGGACCGAGCGCCGAGGAGTTGGCGAAGACGTCGGCAGGTCTCGAGTTCGGCTTCGTGGCGGAGCTTCAATCGAATCTCGGCAAGGCCGAGATCCTGAATGACGGTCTCGTGTTTCATGGCGATCCAGCGCGCTACAAGCGCGACTATGCGAAGCTCAAAGCTGTGACGAGCGCAGACGTGAAGCGCGTCGCCAATCAGTACCTCGGCGCGGGACGCGTCGTGCTGAGCGTCGTGCCGCTCGGCAAGACCGAGCTGGCGTCGAAGGCCGATCAGAGCACAAAGGTCACCGTCGCGCCGGACGGCGGACACTACATCATGGGGAACAAGTAATGATGACCCGCCAACTCCATTCCAGCGTACGCGCTGTTGCGCCGCTTGTGCTTCTGCTGGCGCTCCCGGTTGCAACGGTCACTGCGCAGTCGAAGCTCGATCGCACCGTCGCACCGAAGGCAGGAAAGTCACCGACGATGCATGTGCCAACGTGGACGAAGACAAAACTTGCGAATGGTGCGGAGCTCATCGTCGTGCAGAAGCACGATCTTCCGCTCATCGCGCTCAACATCGACTTCATTGGTGGTGCGACGACATTCGAGCCGGCGGGCAAGGTGGGTGTCGGCTCATTCGCGGCGCAGATGCTGAGTGAAGGCACGGCGACGAAGACCGCCGACCAGCTCTCCGATGCACAGCAGCTGCTGGGCACGCAGATTTTTGCAAACGTCGGCAACGAGTCGGGCACGATGCGCTTCACGTCGCTCAAGAACAAGTTCGAGCCTGCGCTCGAGCTGCTCACCGACATGATGCTCAACTCGACGAATCCCGATTCTGCGCTCGAGCGCAATCGCGCCCGGACGCTCGTGCAGCTGACGCAGGCGAAAGATCAGCCGAACACGATCGCGGCGAATGTGTTCTCGAAGGTCGTCTACGGCGACGACCATCCGTACGGACGCGTCGCGACGGAGAATACGGTGAAGGCCATTACGCGCGATGACGTAATCGCGTTCCAGAAGGCGTACTTCAAGCCAGGCCGCGCGGTGATCACAGTGTCGGGTGACATCGATCCAAAGACTGCGCGCGCGGCGGTGGAGAAGGCGCTGGCTGCGTGGCCTGCAGGCGGCGAGCGGCCGACGTTTGCGTATCCGGCTGTTCCGGCGCCCAAAGCGCGGACCATCTATCTCGTGGACAAGCCGAAGGCGGCGCAGTCAGTGTTCGCGTTTGGCGAGCCTGGCCCGCCGCGCAGCACGCCGGACTACTACGCGCTGCAGGTGATGAACAACCTGCTCGGCGGACTGTTTCAGTCGCGTCTCAATCACGACATCCGCGAAGTGAAGGGCTTCAGCTACGGTGTCAACTCGAACTTCGCGTATGGGCGTGGACCGGGTGCGTTCCGCGCCGGCGGTGGAATCGTGAGCGCGAAGTCCGACAGTGCGTTGATCGGATTCATGACGCACTTCAAGGGAGTGCGGGGTGCAGACCCGTTTACGGATGACGAGATGAAGCAGGGCAAGGAGTCACTGATTCAATCGTTGCCGGGCCGCTTCTCGACGGTAAATGGCATTGCGGCGGCGATCTCGAGTATCTACACGCAGGATCTTCCGGAGACATACTTCAGGGATTACGCGGCGAAGATCGATGCTGTGAGTCGTGCCGATCTCGTGCGCGTGGCGAAGAAGTATGTCGACATCGACCACATGGACCTCGTGATCGTCGGTGATCGTGCGACGATCGAAGCGTCGCTCAAGGCGACGGGAATCGCGCCGATCCAGATGCTGGATGTCGAGGGCCGGCCGGTGCTGGTTCCCTAAGACGATCGAGAGGCAGGTCCTTCAGGTCCGCAGAGACTACTCTCCACGACTTGTCGGACCTGCCCTTCAGTTGTTCACGTCCTCGGCACGGCGGACGCGGAGCCCCGCGAGCTTCAGTCCTTCGATGATGTGATCGAGCAGGTCGGGTTGATTGCTCATCCACTTGCCCACCTGTCCCGTCAGAAACTCCCGTTCGAACTCCGGCCATAGCTGCAGGGTGCGCTGTGCTGCCGCGCGCGCGGCGGAGAGGTTGCCGAGCTGCGCCTGTGCAATGGCGACGGTATAGTGCATCGCGAAATACTCGGGGAGATTTATACCCTGTACGATCGCGAGCGCCTCGGAATACCGTCGTTGGCGATATGCGTCGAAGAAGGTCGCGAAGCGATACCAGTCGGGGTGATTCGGGTTGAGCTCCATCGCTCGCGTCGTCAGCGGCAGACCGCGCTCCCAATCGCCGGAATAACAAAAGAGGATTCCCAGGAACGCCATCGTATTGACGTCGCGGGAATTGAGCGCCAGCGCACGCTCGGCAGCGGGACCAAACGCGCCCATGTCGCCGCGGAAGTAGTAGGTCACGGCGAGCGCATAGCGGGCCAGCTGGTTTGCCGGATCAGAGTCGACCGCACGCTCAGCCGCGTGGAGCGCGCGGTCGAGCGCATCAGGCTGCGGATTGAACAGATGCCGATCTTCATCGAGAATCACGAGCGAGTAGGCGGCCCATGCGTCCGCGTATCCGGGATCGAGCTCCACGGCGTGCTCGAGTGCGAGGCGTGCCGCGAGGTGATCGTCTTCCGTGACGCGCTGCTGATAGAGAAAAAATCGAAGAACCGCTTCGTAGGGTGCGAGAACGAGCGGCGGCTTCGACGCCGTCGTCGACGACATCGAGCGCACCAGAACGCCGTTCGGATCGGCAATCGTTGCGACGACACGATCGGTGATCTCGTCCTGCAGCTCGAAAGTTGCTTCCGGAGTAAAGGCGCGCTCGAACGTTTCCGTCCACAGTCGCGAGGCGGAGCTCGTGTCAACCAACTGGATGGCAATGCGAAGCCGATTACCCACTTGTCTGAACGTGCCATCCATCAGATAGCGTGCGCCGAGTGGCGCAGTGCCTTTGACGACGCGGAGGTATGAGAAGCGCGACAATCCGGTCGCGATCTCCTCCGACAATCCTTCGGCGATCGACCTGAGCTCCTCGGCGATGCCGCTGGTCCTGAAAGCGACGACGCCGATTCGGTAGCTGGCGGTATCATCGCGTGCAGGCGCAACGGATTCCGAATTCCGAAGCGCCTCGACGAATTCATTGGCGGTTGCAAACCGGTCTGCCGGCGCTTTCGCGAGCGTGCGGATGAGCGCACTCTCGAGCGCCGGCCCAACCGTCTCCCGCACAATGGAGATTCGCGGGACTGGCTCCATCATGCGCTTGGCGATGATGGCGAGCGCCGTTGGTCCGGAATACGGAGGCTCTCCCGCCAGCATCTCGTACAGAACGCAGCCCAGCGAGTAGAGGTCGGAGCGGCCGTCGAGATCGATGTCGCCGAATGACTGCTCGGGACTCATGTACTTCGGTGTGCCGATTGCCATTCCGGTCTGCGTGAGCCTGTCACCAGCGACAACCGTCATGGCGCGCGCGATGCCGAAGTCGGCGACTATCGCGTGACCATGCTCGAGCAGGATGTTGTCGGGCTTGATGTCGCGGTGGATCACTCCCTTCGTATGCGCGTAGCTCAGCGCATCGGCCACTTCGCGGGCAATGCGAAGTGCGTCGTCGATTGGCAGTTGCCGTTCGCGATCCAGACGCTGGCGGAGCGATTCTCCGTCGACGAACGGCATCACGTAGTAGATGGATCCGTCAGCCTCGCCCGAATCATAGAGCGGCAGGATGTGCGGATGACGCAGGCTGGCCGTTGTACTGATCTCGCGCAGGAATCGTTCGTGTCCGAGCGCGGCGGACAGCTCCTGCCGAAGCACCTTGACCGCGACCTTCCGGTGGTGCTTCAGGTCTTCGGCCAGATAGACTGTGGCCATTCCGCCCACGCCGATCTCTCGCTCGACGCGATACCTGTCGCTCAAAGCGGCGGTCAAGCTCGCGCCCGTCATCAGTTCACCGGGTAATCGCGTAGTAGATGACGTATAGCCATGAAAGAAATCCCTGCACGATCGCCCAGATGATCGAGTGGTGCTCGCTCCATGAAATCGCGATCGCGAGAGCGGAGCCGAAGCTGACGCCGGCCTTCGCGTATTGAACGGAACGACCCAGTGGTCCCTGGCGAGGAGGGACATCCATGATTGGTCCGGAGTGCGCCATCGAAGCTCCATGGTGATGTTCTACCACGATATTACGTTGACGCACACACTCCGTGTCAGGGCTGCTCGAGCAGGCGTTCGAAGTAGGTGAGCGGAACACCGCGAAAGGCGACGTGTCCCACCTCGCGAAACTCGCATTTGATGTAGAAGTCGCTGGCGCCGGCCTCGGAGTCGTACGCATCCAGGCGAATGGCGTCAGCAGGCCAGACCTTGGCGTACTTCACCGCGTTGTCGAGACAGCGACGTCCGATCCCCTGACCCTGAAGGTCGGGGCGGACCGCAAGGTCAGTGAGATAGAGCGGATGGCTCGACCGGGCGAAATACGCGCGATCGATTGCCCACGGCTTCGTCGTGGACAGACGGAACGTGGCGACGATGACTTTCGACCGCCGGGCAACCCAAACCTTCGAGTCACGCAGGCCGGCGAGCACACCGCGCTCCGACGTCTCGCCCGACCAGTGCCCGCGGCCGAATCTGGCGGTCAGATCGCGCGCGGTCGCGATGCGAAGGGCAGCGATTTCCGGGGCGTCAGCCTCCACCGCGAGAGCGAAAGCGAGACGAATGGCGGGCGGTGTCAGCATGAATAGATCTCCTTCAATCCCTTTCTTGACACCGCAATCGTCGAGATGTAACCGCGCCGACCAAAATCATATGATGACTTGACTAGATTGTCTCGTGACCGAC
>JBDUCR010000373.1:0-4099 GCA_040003345.1 bacterium | reverse complement strand
CACTGCGGCCACGTGGCTGCGTGAAGAGACGTCGACGTTGAGCGCGGTTGCGGGCCGACTGGGGTACGAGTCGGAGGCGGCGTTCAGTCGCGCGTTCAAGCGCTTCATGGGAGTCTCGCCGGGATCGATTCGACGGCAGGCACAGCTGTGATCCGGGCCACCTGATGACAACAGCAGTCATGTCCGACGCGAATGTCTTTCTGCTCTCGCCGGCGCGGTGTGACGGACCCCGCGCGAAGATGCTGATGAACCCCCTGGCGACATTCGATCTCGCGCAACGATTGCGATCGGACGAGGGTGCTGCACTTGGCGATGTGTTCTCGTTTCTTAGCGGCCTCTATTTCCGTGGAAAGCTCGAGTACGCGCGCGCGCTGACACCGGCCAAGCGACAGCGCTCGTGGATCAAGGTGATCACGACGAACAGCGGTCTGCGCTCGCCGCTTGAAGCCGTCACCCGTGATGATCTCGTCGCATACTCCAGCGTAGATATCGCGCGCGGTGACGCTCGCTATCTCGCCCCGCTGCAGCGTGATGCCGAGCGTCTGGCGCGCACACTGCCAGCCGAGGCGAAGGTGGTTCTGCTGGGAAGCATCGCGACGGGCAAGTATGTGGATACGCTGCTCGCCACGTTCGGAGAGCGATTGCTCTTTCCAGTAGAATTCGTGGGACGTGGTGACATGAGCCGAGGTGGTCTGATGTTGCGGCACGCGCGCTCGGGTGCGGCGCTGACGTATGTTCCAGTCACCGGTGCTGTGCGACGCGGAAAGCGTCCACCGAAGCTCGAGCGGCTGCCACGCTGGCAAAGCCAGAACGATTTGGCCCTTAACGTGCGCGCGAACGAGCCCGATACTTAGAGTACGCTCATATTCGCACGCTTCTGGAGAACGGGTTCATGTCATTCGGCTCGCGTCCGCCTCGTGTCACTCCGATCACGCCACTCTTTTTGAATGCAGTGACGGAGTCCGCGCGACCACGAGTGTTGATCGTGGACGACCAGGAAACAGTGCGTGTCGCCATTGCCAGTCTGCTCAGCAAGCGTGAATGCGACGTGGTGATGGCGGACTCCGGCGAAGCAGCGCTCGAGCGAGTGCGCGCGGAATACTTCGACGTCGTGCTCTGCGACGTCGTCATGCCGGGAATGTCCGGACTCGAGCTGCTTTCCGAAGCATTGCTGCTCGATCGCGATCTGCCGATCATCATGCTCACGGGGACGAGCGACATGGCGACGGCGCGCGACGCGCTCGCACGCGGCGCGATGGACTATCTCAGAAAGCCGATCGAGCTGGACGAGCTGGACAAGACGATCAGGGCTGCGATGCGCCATCGGCGTCATGAGATCGCGCGACAGAGAGCTGAGCGACTCAACGCTGCCAGCGCGGAGCATCCGGCGGAGACGCTCGAGTTGTTTGGCGGACCATTGGCTGGTCGTCGCGTGCGGCTCGAGGACCGGCGGTTCAAGTTGTGGGTCGTCGTGAAGCAGGACGGCGAGCATGTGTGGGCCGCCATCACCATGCCTCCCGAGCTACCGGCCGATACGCGTCTGATCGGTTCGTATGCGCTGACGAACGATGGAACGCGTATGAACTGGGTGGCGCAGCCGGGCGCCTGAGCTGACGGACGCGATCAGGACGACGACGGCGGTGTGATCTCGTTGACCAGCACCATCGAGCCGTTGCTGGTAGAGCGATGCCGGATGCGTTTCGCTTCCTGGTAGTCGGGATCGTTATAGAGTCCGAGCGCTGCTTCCCGCGATGGAAACCTGATGATGGCGTTCATCGTGCGCGCAGTTCCTTCGATGACATAGGCAGATGTGTCGGATGCGAGGATCTGTCCGCCATACTTTGGAAGCAACGACACGACGATGGGGCCGTACTGGCGGAAGTCCTCAGGGTCGTCGATGTCGTAAGTGCCGATATAGTACACAGTCATTGTTGAGCTCCGTATTCGGGTCAGTACGTGATGTGATCCGTGTCGGTAGTGTTCAAACATGGTACCGACGCGGCGAGTGAACGTCTTGGGGAAAATTGCTGCTGATCTCGAGAGCGAGATCGCGCGACGTGACGCACATGGTGCGGCAGGTTGTGTCGGCGAATCGCGTATCGCGGCAGGTGACGGCTGGTCCGTCACCGATGTGATCTGTACCTCGGGCCCTCGCGATCGAGCGATCGAGGAGCAACACGCTGGTGTGTCGATCGGCGTCGTGGTGGCGGGGACATTTCAGTATCGCTCGCCGAATGGCCGGTGCTTGCTCACGCCCGGCTCGTTGCTGCTCGGCAACGATGGCGAATGCTTCGAGTGCGGGCACGAGCACGCGACGGGTGACCGGTGCATCGCGTTTCGATTTGCTCCCGCTTATTTCGAGCAGGCTGTCGCTGACGCCGGCGTGAAGCGTGGCAGCCGACGCTTTCGTGTGCCGCAGGTGCCTCCGGTGCGCGCGCTTTCGCCGCTCGCGACGCGAGTTGCCGCTGGTGCGTTACAGGTGCTCGATGTCTCGTGGGAGGAGACGGCGCTCGAGATTGCCGTGGTGTCTGTGCAACTCGCGGCGTCGCTCCCACCGATGCGCAGCGTGATGTCTGCGGATGCGGGCGCTCGCGTGACGGAGAGTATCCGTCGCATCGAGGAGGAGCCGAGCGTGGCATGGTCGCTCGCGCGGCTTTCGGCGGATGCGGGGCTCAGTGCGTTCCACTATCTGCGCACGTTTCAGGAGACGGCGGGGGTGACTCCGCACCAGTTCATTCTGCGCGCGCGGTTGCGTGAGGCGGCGCTGCGGCTGCTGGTCGACGACGCGAAGATCATCGATGTCGCGCTCGGGGCGGGGTTTGGTGATGTGTCGAACTTCAACAAGGCGTTTCGGCTCGAGTATGGTGTTGTGCCGCGCGCGTATCGTGAGGGACGCCGAGGGGCACGCCCGGGCTGACACGCCGGAGGCGGACTGGAGCGATGTGACGGGTGGAATTTGTCCGTGGTCTTGACTAACGGCAGTCCCATGTAAACGTTTTCATGCCGCGTGAAACTCCGATGCCGGAGCTCACACCCAGGACCGTCCGTGGAGTTCGAGTGACCGTCACCATCAGGGACGTTGCACGGCTGGCGAAGGTGTCCGTTGCCACGGTGTCGCGTGTATTGAACTCGAGTGCACCGGTGCGCGACGACACGCGCGCCCGGGTGCTCGACGTCGCGCGTGACCTGCGCTTTTCGCCCAACGGCGCGGCGCGCACGCTCAGCCGGCGACAGGCCACCGCACTCGGTGTGATTCTCCCCGATCTGTATGGGGAGTTCTTCTCCGAGCTCCTGCGCGGCATCGACATGGAGGCGCAGCGTGCGGGACATGCGCTGCTCGTCTCGAGCTCACATCACGATGCGCATGGTGTGTCGGTCGCGGTGCGGGCGATGCGTGGGCGCGTGGATGGTCTCGTCGTGATGGCGCCGGAGGTCTCGACAGCGTCGCTCGCGACGGCGCTGCCAGATGGATTGCCGGCCGTGATACTCAACGCAGCGCCGACGCCGAATGCCGCTGCGTCCGTCTCGGTGGACAACATGGGCGGCACGCGCGATGTGGTGCGCTATCTCGCGACGCTCGGTCATCGTGAGGTGGCATTCATCGCCGGGCCGGCGCGTAATGCCGATGCAGGTGCGCGCCTTCGTGGGTATCGCGCGGCGATGCGGAGCGCCGGACTCACGGTGCGAAGCGAGCATATCGTACACGGCGACTTCACGGAGGAAGGCGGATGGCGCGCAGCTCGTGAGCTCGTGTCGCATGCGGGTCCTCGCCCAACGGCGCTCTTTGCTGCGAACGACGCGATGGCTGTGGGCGCGCTGCTCGCGCTGCGTGAAGCGGGCGTGGATGTGCCGGGTGAGATCAGTGTCGTTGGCTTCGACGACATTCCGATTGCGCGCTATGTGACGCCGGGTCTCACCACGGTGCGCGTTGCGATCGACGTGCTTGGCGCGCGGGCGGCGGCGCTGTTGTTCCAGACGCTGGCCGATCCGATCGCGCTTCGTGAGAAGCGCCGAGAGATCGTGCCTGTCGAACTGGTGGTTCGCCATTCGTGCGGTCCGCCGCCGACTCCAGGCCGGCGACGTTGACCCCCTTTCGCTG
>JBDUCR010000197.1:0-4104 GCA_040003345.1 bacterium | reverse complement strand
TCCTGCATTTTCGATTCGAAGTGCACCAACGTCGTCGACGGACTGCTGCTCAAGGTGTCCGGCTGGTACGACAATGAGTGGGGCTATGCATCGCGCTGCGTCGACCTGTTGCAGTACGTCGGCGCGCGTCTGTAACGCATGGCCAAGCTCACGATTCGCGACATTCCCGACGAGAAGATCAAGGGGAAGCGGGCGCTTGTGCGCGTGGACTTCAACGTTCCGCTCGACGAGCACCACCACGTCGCCGACGACACGCGCATTCGCGCCGCACTTCCGACGCTCGAGTATCTGCTCGAGCGCGGCGCGTGCGTCGTGCTGCTCTCGCATCTCGGACGTCCGAAGGGAAAACCCGAGCAAAAATATTCGCTCGAGCCGGTCGCCCGACGACTCACCGAATTGCTGCCGACGCGTCAGGTGGTGTTTGTCGAATCGACAGACACCGATGAGGCGGTGAAAGCAACGCATCACCTCAAGGAAGGCGAAGTACTGCTCCTGGAGAACACACGCTTTCTTGGCGGCGAAGAAACGAATGACGAGCGACTCGCTCGCGCGCTCGCTGAGTTGGGCGACTTCTATGTGAACGACGCATTTGGAACGGCGCATCGCGCGCACGCGTCCACCGAAGGCGTCGCGCGGCACTTGCACCCGGCGGTTGCCGGGTTGTTGATGGAGAAGGAGCTCGCGTATCTGCACGGCGCGCTCGAACAGCCGAAGAAGCCCTTCGTCGCGATACTCGGCGGATCGAAAATTTCCGGCAAGATCGACGTGATCGAGGCGCTGTTGCCGAAGGTCGATGCGCTGCTCGTCGGCGGAGCCATGGCGTGCACCTTTTACAAGGCAATGGGATTGGAGACGGGCAAATCACTCGTCGAGCCCGACCGCGTGGAGATGGCGAAGGAGTTGCTCGAGAAAGCCGGCACCCGACTCATTCTTCCGCATGACGCGACTGTCGCGCCATCCATCGAAGACGGAGGCAAGGCGAAGGCGGTGAGTCGCGAGAACATTCCGGCCGACATGGCAATGCTCGACATCGGTCCGCGCACGGCAGAGTCGTATGCACGTGCAATCCTCAGCGCGCAGACCGTGTTGTGGAACGGGCCGATGGGCGTGTTCGAGACGCCGCCATTCGACAAGGGAACGCGCGCAATTGCCGATGCGATGGCGCAGGCGACGGCTAAGGGTGCAACGACCATCGTCGGCGGTGGTGATTCCGCTGCGGCGGTCGAGCAGGCGGGGCTCGCGTCTAAGATGAGTCATGTGTCCACAGGCGGTGGCGCGTCACTCGAGTTTCTCGAGGGCAAGACGCTGCCAGGCGTCGCCATCCTCGATGAGAAGTAGCGCATGGGAAAGCACACACGCCCGATTTTCGCCGCGAACTGGAAGATGAATTGCGGGCCCACAGCGGCCACGGCATATCTCGATTCGTTTTTCTCACTGCACGTCCCGCGCACTGATCGTACGGTGATCATGTTTCCGCCGTCGCTCACGTTCGCGACGGTGCACGCGCGGCTAGCCGCGCGACCGGATATTCGCGCCGGCGTGCAGAACGTTCATACCGAAGAGAAGGGCGCGTTCACGGGCGAGAATTCAGCGCTCATCGCCGCGGATGCCGGCGCCGCGTTCGTGCTCGTCGGCCACTCCGAACGTCGGCACGTGTTTGCCGAGTCGGACGCGGAATCCGCGAAAAAGTGTGCGAAGGTGGTCGAGCATGGCATGACGCCAGTGCTGTGCATTGGCGAAAAGATCGACCAGCGCGAGCGCGGCGAAACGGAGCAGGTCGTGCTGCGTCAACTGCGCACCGGCTTGTCGATGCTCGAGATGAGCGCCGTACGCGGAGCGATCATCGCGTACGAGCCCGTGTGGGCGATCGGTACGGGCCGCACTGCAACTCCGGACGATGCGGCCGTGGTGCACCGCGTCATTCGCGATGCGCTCGTCGATCTCGCAGGTGCCGAGGCGAACGACATCCCGATTCTCTATGGTGGAAGCGTCACGCCTGCGAACGCGGCCGCGTTGCTCGCCGCGGATCAGGTGGACGGGTTGCTAGTTGGTGGTGCGTGTCTCGATCCAAACAGCTGGGCGGCCATCTGCAGTGTGGGATAGTGTCGTAGTTGTGAGCGTGCGAATCGAGTCGAAGGATCTGCACTCGTTCGCGGTGTTTCGGCTGAAAAGCGTTGAACGTTGAGGAACTACTGATAGGAACGGATTCAACGGATTGCACGAATCAAACGGATCGACCACCGACCCGTCCCGGATTCGTGCGCCGCAGAATGATCAGTGAGCAGGGCGATCTGTAGCGCAAAATTCTCATGCGTCCGGCAGATAGTCGCGTTGCGTCAAGGCAGCCCGATCGGCAATGATCCGCGTCAATCCGGAAAATCCGCGTGCATCCGTTCCTCGGCCGTTCAACGCTCTTGCTCGCGCCGTTACTCAACGCAGTTTGCCGACGCACGCGCGACTTGACGCGACCCCGTAAGTCCAGCGATATTTGAGGTTTACGCTCATAGACGCGACTCCCAACTCGGTCCGCCGGAATGTTCACGTTTCTCCTCGTTCTGCTCATCCTCGACAGCTTCGTGCTGATTGCCGCCATCCTTCTGCAGAGTGGAAAGGGCGGAGGGCTGGCCGCCAGCTTCGGCGGCGTGAGCAGCTCGGCCGATTCGCTACTCGGCACCAGACAGGCGGGCAATCTCCTCACGCGTCTCGGATGGTGGGGAGGGGCGATCTTCCTCTTCCTCTCGTACGTGCTCTCGCTGGCCTCCACGCGCCAGCGCGCGCCCAAGTCCGTCCTCGACCAGGCGTTCACGCAGCCGGCCGCGCCAGCCGCTCCAGCACCTACCACGCAGACGGCACCGACCGGAAACGCCGGTGTGAATCTCACCCCTGCGGCGCCGAATACCGCGCCAGCTGAAAAGGCGCCCGCCGCGCCGGCTCCCAAGAAACCGTAGCACAGTGACGGAATCAGTTCCAACGCCAGGGTTCCTCCTCCTCGAGGATGGAGCCCTGTTTCGTGGTGCGCTGCACGGCGTGCTTACGGCCACCGTAGCCGAAGTCGTCTTCACCACGAACATGAGCGGATACCAGGAGGTCTTCACCGACCCCTCGTACCGCGGCCAGATCGTCGTCATGACGGCACCGATGATCGGCAACTACGGCGTGAACCCGTCTGACCCCGAATCCGGGGCGGCGCAGGTTGCCGGAGTCGTAGTGCGAGAGATGTCACGCACCTACTCGAACTGGCGCGCCGACGGCGACCTCGCCAGCTACCTGTCGGCGGCTCAAATCCCTGTGTTGGAAGGGGTTGATACCCGTCGTCTCACGCGGCATCTGAGGACGGCTGGTGTCATGCGCGGCATAATTGCCGCGGGAACCGAACCCACGGCGGAAGTCCTGGCGCAGCTCGACGCATGTCCGTCGATGGAAGGATTGGATCTCGCCTCACGGGTCACGACCGACGAGGCGTACACATGGGGTAACCCGAAGGCGCAGCATCACATCGTTGCGTACGACTACGGCATCAAGCGCAATATCCTGCGCCTGTTCGATGATGCGAATTGCCGAGTGACCGTGGTGCCGGCGCGGACGACCGCGGACGAGGTGAAGGATCTCGCTCCGAACGGTGTGTTTCTGTCGAACGGACCTGGCGATCCGGACGCGATCACGTACGCGCCGGCGACGATCCGCGCGCTCGCAGATGCCGAGGTGCCGATCTTTGGCATCTGCTTGGGGCATCAGCTCTTGGGGCTCACCTTCGGTGCGGAGACGACCAAGATGCCGTACGGCCATCGCGGCGGAAATCACCCCGTTCGCGAGATCGAAACGGGCCGCATCCTCATCACCTCGCAGAACCACGGTTTCGCCGTACGGGGAACAGAAGAGTCCATTCCCGGAGCGCCCGCGCTGGAGGTCACGCACGTCAACCTCAATGACGGCACCGTCGAGGGGCTGAAGCATCGGGAGCTTCCGATCTTCGCAGTCCAGTACCACCCTGAGGCCGCTCCGGGGCCACACGACGCGCGTCCATTGTTCGAACAGTTCATGGAAACGGTTCGCAAGTCGCGCCCTTGAAATGCTTTAAGCTCTTGACACACAAGAGTTAACGCG
>JBDUCR010000447.1:0-13922 GCA_040003345.1 bacterium | reverse complement strand
AGCGCCGGCATGTCGGCACCGCCGAGCGACTGCAGCAGCGTGTCGTAGCGTCCACCACCGCAGATCGCGCGGAATTCACCGGAGCGATCAAAGAGCTCGAACACGATTCCGGTGTAGTACGCGAGCCCGCGCACAATCGAGAGATCGAGCTTGAGCCACGACGCATCACCGCCTAGAAGCGCCGCCACATACGACGTATATCGCTCGAACTCCGCTGCATGTATCGCGGCCGGTGAGTTGACGAGCTGCTGTTGAAGCTCCGCGAGTGACACTTCGCCGATGGTCACGATGCGCTCGATCGCGCTCGCTGACACGCCGAGCGCGGAAAGCTTTTCAGCCGAGACTTCACGCGGTGTGCGATCCAGCTTGTCGATGACGCCGTAGACGTCACCCATTGAGTCCGTCGGAACACCGATCGATTCGAGAAACGCCTGCAGCAACCGACGATCCGATACGCGCACCACCACGTCGTGTGACGTCAGGCCGAACGCCCGCATGATGTCGACGGCGCACGCCACAAGCTCCGCATCCGCTGCAACATCGTTCGAGCCGAAGATGTCGACGTTGAGCTGATAGTGCTCGCGAAGCCGGCCCTTCTGCTGGCGCTCGTAGCGAAAGAGCTGCGGCATCGAGAACCACCGCACTGGCTTGCGCAGCGCATTCGCGCGCGCGGCCACCATGCGTGCCACTGTCGGCGTCATCTCAGGACGGAGTGCGACCTCGCGCGCGCCCTTGTCGACGAAGTTGTAGAGCTGTCCCACAATCTCGGCGCCGCTCTTTCTCGTGTAGAGCTCGAGTGGCTCGAGTGGAGGTCCGTCGTACTCGAGAAACGCGTAGCGGCGCGCGACATCGCGCCACGTCTTCATGATGAACGCACGCTCCGCCAGTTCCTGGGGATAGAAATCGCGAAAACCGGGGAGTGCGCCTTTGAACATCTCGGAAGTTAGCCGGACAGCGGAGACACCTGCAACCGCGCCATCGCATCGCCAACAGTGTGAAATGACCCTGTCACGAGCACCGTGGAGCCCTCGTTCTCCGCGCGGCGCAGTGCCTCGTCGAAGCTCGCGATCGCGTCCGCGAGATAACCCTTCTCTCGTGCGTACGCGACGGCATCCGCCAGCACCCAGGAGCGCGAGCTGGGAGCCGTCGGCGCATCGGTGAGAATGAAGCGATCGACAGCCGGAGCGAGCGTGTCGATCATCGCGCGCCAGTCCTTGTCGCCGAGCACGCAGAGCAGCGCCACCACCGGATGCTCGATCGCGATTGTTTCGAGGCTCGCCGCCAACGTCCGCATTCCATCTGGATTGTGCGCCACGTCGAAGATCCAGCGTCCAACCCGTTGAAAGCGGCCCGGCAACCGTACCGCGCGCACCGTCTCCACGGCGTCTGCGAGCGACACCCGAAACGGATCGCCAGCGGCATCGAGCAGCGCGAGCGTGAACGCGAAGTTCGACGCCTGATGCCGCCCGACGAGCGGCGTCTCGACGACGCGATCGTCGCCAAGCGCGCGAAGGCGAAAGCGCGTTCCGCGTGCGGTGACCTCGAGGTCGCTCACCTGCATCTCGTCAGACGCAATGCGAACTGCGCTCGCTCCAGCGTTGCGCGCGTCGCGAGCAAGCCAGCCCCGCACCTCCGCATCAGGCTCGCCGATTACCGCCGGCACTCCCTGCTTGAAGATGCCAGCCTTTTCAGCGGCGATCTCCTCGAGTGTGTCGCCGAGGTATTCCATGTGGTCGTAGCCGATCGATATTACCCCTGCGGCACGCGGAACGACGACGTTCGTAGAATCCAGGCGCCCGCCCAGCCCCACTTCGATGAGCGCAACGTCCGCGTTTGCACGCGCAAAGTGAAGAAACGCAAGCGCTGTGGTCGCCTCGAAGAACGACGCGCCGAGCCGCTCGACCATCGGTGTGTGCTCCTCGATGAAGCGCACGATTTCTTCCTCACCGATTGGAACGCCGTTCACAACGATGCGCTCGCGGAAATCCACCAGATGCGGCGACGTATACTTCGCGACACGCAGCCCCTTCGCGCGAAGCAGCGCGTCGGCGGTCGCGACAGAGCTTCCCTTCCCATTCGTGCCGGCAATGTGCAGCACCGGATACGCCAGGTGCGGCTCTCCAAGCTCGCCGAGCAATGCCCGCGTGCGCTCGAGGCCGAACTTGAACACACCAGTCGTTCGCGCGAACAGAAAGTCGAGCGACGCCTGATACCCGGTCAGGGCGACGTCCACCCTGTCGCGGACGGCTTGCCGCTCATGTGGCGCAGCAGCTGACTCAGGGTGCGCTTGAGGTCCTTGCGATGCACGACCTGATCGAGCATCCCGTGGTCGAGCAAAAACTCGGCTGTCTGAAAACCCTCAGGCAGATCCTGGCCGAGCGTCTGCTTGATGACGCGAGGGCCGGCAAAACCAATCACGGCGCCGGGCTCCGCCACGATTGCGTCGCCGAGCATTGCGTAGCTCGCGCTCACACCGCCGGTCGTCGGATTCGTCAGCACCGCGATGTACGGAATGCGTCGCTCCGCGAGTTGTGCGAGCACCGCGCTCACCTTGGCCATCTGCATGAGCGAGAGCACGCCTTCCTGCATCCGCGCGCCACCCGAGGCGCAGATGACGATGAGCGGGTGCTTGCGCTCGAGAGACCGCTGGCCGAGTCGCGCGATCTTTTCCCCCACGACCGAGCCCATCGAGCCACCCATGAACGCGAAGTCCATCACGCCGATGTTGATGGGCAGATCCTCCATCGTGCCCGTCGCGGCGAGTAACGCGTCGCCGTCGCCGGCGTTGGTGTTCGCCTTCTTCAGTCGCGCTGGATATTCCGGAAAGCCGAGCGGATCGGTGGAACGGATGTCGAGCTCCAGCTCCTCCATCGATCCTTCGTCGAAGAGGATAGTGCAATAATCGTTGGCCCGGATGCGACGGTGAAAATCGCAATTCGGGCATACGTTGAAGTTGCGAACGAACTTCTCACGGATATCCGTGTGACCGCACGCCTCGCACTTCTCCCACACGTCTGCGGGAATCTCGAGCCGCTCCCGCCGAGGCAGTCGCGGCTTCTTTTCCTTACGGAACCAGGCCATATATGGACAATGTGACCGAGGTCACAGGTGCGGGCAAGGGATTGACGCGGGCCAATCGTGTCCTGACGACACGCGACGACGGGGCCCGCTCAAACAGCGAACGGACCGTTTCGTCCGCCTCGGCCCTCTGCCGAGATGCGCAGCAGAATGCCGATCGCAATCCAGCTGGCGAGCATGAAGCTTCCGCCGTAGCTGAAGAATGGCAGCGGAATGCCGGTGATCGGCATCAGGTTCAACGTCATGCCCATGTTCTCGACCACGTGCACGAACCAACTCGCCAACAGGCCGAACGCCACCAGACTGCTGTAGGAGTCGTTCGCCCGTTCGGCGATCTTCGTGACGCGCATGAAGAGGAGCGCGAACAACGCGATGCCGAGCGTGACACCGAAGAAGCCCAGCTCTTCACCGACGACAGCCCAGATGAAATCAGTATGCTGCGCCGGAAGGAACGCGAGCCGTTTCTGCGTTCCCAGCGTGTACCCTTTGCCAAACCAGCCGCCGGATCCGATCGCGATCTGCGATTGAATGACGTGATAGCCGGACAGACGCGGGTCGATGTTCGGATTGAGAAAGACGAGCAGACGCTTTTGTTGGTAGGGCGCGAGCCTTTCCCAGAGCGGCCGTGATACGACGCCGAAGATGACGTTGACCACAACGAGAAAGATTCCCTCGTACATGTACGGCTTGTACCACAACACGAGCGCAAGCAGCAGCATGAACCAGGCGCCCCAATAAAACGTGTTGTACGCGAGGATCAGACTGACGACTGGACTGGCGACGAGCACGAGTAGCGGCCACGACACGCCCGCCCAGAACAGCATCGCGAAGGCGAAGCCGACGAACACGATGCCCGTGCCCAAGTCAGGCTGCTTCATGATGAGCGCCCACGGAATGCCTACGACGAGAGCGGGCTTCCACAGTTCGAGAAGCGATCGCGGCGGCTCCTTGAATGTCGAGAGCACCTTCGCGAGCGCGAGCACCACCGTGATCTTCGCGAGCTCGGATGGTTGTCCGATGCGGATGCCGCCGATCGCGAGCCAACTCTTGGAGCTCGCCGCCGTTCCGGCGCCTTTGCCGATGAAGAGCAGCAACACGAGCATCACGATCGTCACGCCGTACGCCGGCCACGTCAGCCAATCGAGCAGACGCACCGAGCACCGACTCACCGCCCACGCCGCGCCGAGCGAGAGGAAGAACCACATGAGCTGCGTGCGCCACAGTTTCGCGACGCCGGTGAGTATGTCGGTCTGGCCAGCGGAGTAAACAATCGCGATGCCGAAGGTGGACAGCAGCAACGCAACCGTCACGAGCGGCCAATCGATCGGGAAGCGTCGCAGCGACATCAGCCGTCTACCGTCATGTCGACGATGGGCGTCACATGCAGATACGCCGCGATGATCTTCGACGCGATCTGCGCCGCACGCGTACCGTGGCCGCCGAACTCGATCATCACGGCGACGACGATAGAGGGCTTGTCCGCCGGCGCAAAGCCGACGAACCACGCGTGGTTGAGCTCTTTGCCGCTGGGGTCGAGCGTTCCGGACTGCGCCGTGCCCGTCTTGCCCGCGAGCTGCACGCCCTTGATGGCCGACGCCGCCGCCGTTCCTGCATTCACCACACCGACGAGTGCCTGGCGTATTTGTTCGATCTGATCAGAATTCAGCTGAACGACCTGCACGCGCTCCGGAGCGCCGGCTTTGATCTGCGGGCGCGCGGCCTTGCCGTCGGTCGCAAGCGCGGAGTAGAACTTGGCCATGTTCATGATCGTCTGGGAGTTGTCTCCCTGCCCGATGGCCATGCTCAACACCAGTCCGTTCGACCAATGTCCCTTGCCATACTTTCGGTCGAAGTACTCAGTGCTTTCCGGGAATCGCGGCCGTTTCTCTTCTGGCAGATCGACACCCGCTTTTTTCTGAAAGCCGATTTCCACACCGCCCGCTACGAGCCGCGCGATGCCGAGCTTGAGTCCGAGCTGGTAAAAATAGACGTCGCAGGATTTCGCGATCGCGCCCTTGAGGTCGAGCGAACCGTGGCCTCGCTTGTCCCAGCATTTGAAGTAGCGCGAACCGTATTGCATGCCACCCGTACAGGGAATCGGCATGTGATCGGTCATCTTCACAGCGCCTGTCTCGAGGCCGATCGACGTGGTGGCGAGCTTCCATGTCGAGCCGGGCGGATACTGTCCCTGCAGCGCCTTGTTGTAGAGCGGCTTGCGCGGATCGGTGCGCAATGAATCCCAGTACTGCGCCGGAATGCCCCCGATGAATCGATTGCCATCCCAGCTCGGAGCGCTGTAGAGCGCGAGCACACCGCCAGTCTGCGGATCGATTGCCACTGCACCACCCTGCAGCGAATCGCCAAAGATTCCAGCGACGTAGCGCTGAAGATCCATGTCGATATTCGTGTGCAGATCCGGACCCGTGACAGGCGCGAGGTCCTGTCGAGCGCCCGCGTTTTTCACGATGCGGCCGCGGGCGTCGACTTCCACGAACTGGCTCCCTTCCTTGCCGCGAAGGACAGACTCATACTGCTTCTCGAGGCCCTGTTTACCGACTTGCTGTCCCGAGGTGTAGTCGGCGAACGCCGTCTGCGTGAGCTCCTCTTCGCTGACTTCACCCGTGTAGCCAACGAATGACGAAACGACGGGACCGTCAGGGTAGAAGCGACGCGGCGCACTCTGGATGATCAGGCCGGGAAACTGTGTGCGATGCTCTTCGAGCACGCTCACGACGTCGAATGACGCGTCGGGAATGATCACTGTTGGACGCGACGGCGCACGGCGGAAACGGCGCACCGATTGCTCGATTTGCGCCGGCGTGATGTTGATCGTTCCACTCAAGCGCTGCAGCACCGCGCGCAGGGTGTCTTCCTTCATCGCGAGCACCGACACCGAATATCCAATGACGTTGTCGGCGATCACCCGGTTCTTGCGATCGTAGATGACGCCGCGCGCTGCAGGCAACGGCAGCTCTCGCAGGCGGTTCTTCTCCGACTGCAACGAGTACTTCTGGACGTTCAGCACCTGACTGCGAAAGAAGCCGCCCACCAGGAACAGCAGGACCGCGGCGACGATCCAGTTCGCCGCGCGCCCGCGTTTGGCGACATCCATCGGGTGAAAGCTCATGTCCCTCGCGTCTCCAACACCGGCCGCAACATCATGAGCGCGAGCACTCCGGCTACAGCCGTTACCGCTGCCGACAGCGACGACCAGACGAAAATCTGCATCATGAGCTCGGCGCCATGCGTTCTGCGCTCGACGAGATTCATGAGAATCTCATACGCCCACTTGCCAAGAAACAGAAAGAAGCCGTTCAGAAGCGCAGAATCGGCGAAGAACACCGCCTTGAGCCGCGACCACGAAAATCCAATCAACGTCATCGCCAGCGCGCCGGCGCCAAAGGCACTCAGTGCGAGCGAGTCGGACGCGAGACCGATAATGAATCCCAGCATCGCGGCGACGCCCGGCCGCACGCGAACGGACGCAAGAAGCAGCGCGATGATCAGAAAATCCGGCGACGCACGCCACGCGAGCAGCGGACGAAGCGTGTAGTGCAGAAAGATCAGAACGGCGCACAACAACACAGTACGAACAGTCGCGCCCCAGTTCATGGGCGTACTCCAGGCACGGTATCGCGGCGCACAGAATCTTTCGCGCGCGCGGCGGCAACGCTGTCTCGGCGCACACGGCGCACACGTGCAGCCGCAATGCTGTCACGCACAGCTCGTGCGCGCCCCGCGGAATCGAGCGGCGGCAACTCCGCCGGCCGCGGAGTAGCGCTGGTGTCACGACGAAGCGAGTCGACGATGAGTCGGGCCGCCGAGTCGATCACGGCGCGGCGAGCCTCCGCTTCCTTCGTTGCTGATTGACGCGCCAGCGAGTCACCCGCGGCAACGATGCTTCGCGTCGCCGAATCAACTGGGCCCACGTTTGCCCACACATTCACCAACCCTGCCGCGGTCCGCTGCGGCGTAAGAATCATCACCGACGTCAGCTCCGCAGGATTGACCGCCGGCCGAAGCAAATACGTTCGCGCCCACGACTCCGGAGTCTTGATCTCGGCGAGCACGACACCGACGGGAATACCCTTCGGATAGATGCCGCCGAGCCCCGAGCTATACACCACGGCGCCGGGTTTGAGGGTCGCGCGAAATGGCACGCCACGCATCTCGAGCAGGTAGCGCTCGGAGCGTAGGAACGCCGGCTCCGACGTCGGGCTCGACGTCGTGACGTGGGGTTGCACGATGCCGACGGCGCTGGCGTCTGCAGACATTGCGCTCACGCGAAAATCCGGATGCGCGAAGAGAATCGCGAGACTCATCGTCGGATCGACGGTCTGCACAACACCAACGACACCCTCGGGTGCGACGACGAGACTGCGCTCACGCACACCCGCACGCGAGCCAGCACTCAGCGTCACAGTGAAGTCCTCAGCGCGACCGCGTCCCTGCAACGCTTCGGCGGGAATGAAACCCCACTGCAGCTTGGAGCCGAAACCGAGCAGTTTCCGCAGGCGATCGTTTTCCGTTTCGAGCGTGGGAACACGCGCCGCCGCGAGCGCGACCGTATCGCGACTCAGCTCGACACGTTCGGATCTCATGTAAGCAGCGCGCCATTGTTCGGCACCAAGCTGCAGCCGCATGAGCGGCGCAACCAGCGAGCGGCGCAGCGTACCGGCAACCGGATCGCGCAGGTTCGTCGGGAGCACCATCGAGATGAGCGATAGCAGGACGCACGCGCCAAAGATGACGACGTCGAGGCGAGCACCGAACCGAGCCGTTCGCGCCACCCGAACCTCAGGTGCTCAGGACCGACCAGTACTTCTCTTCGTCGTCGAGAATACGGCCCGTGCCGCGCACCACGCACGTCAGCGGATCCTCATCGACATGAATCGGCAGCCCCGTCTCCTGGCTGAGCAGCAAATCGAGTCCACGAATGAGAGCGCCGCCGCCCGTCATGACGATACCGCGGTCGACGATATCGCTGGCCAGCTCCGGCGGTGTAATCTCGAGCGCGCGACGCACGGCGTCCACGATCTGCTGAATCGGTTCCTGCACTGCCTCACGAATCTCGCTCGAATGCACGCGCACCGTCTTCGGAATTCCGCTCACGAGGTCGCGTCCCTTCACTTCCATCTCGCGCTCGTCGCCAATCGGTGCCGCGCTGCCGATCTGGATCTTGATCTGCTCTGCCGTCGGTTCACCGATCAGCAAGTTGTAATTCTTTCGCATGAACTGCACGATCGACATGTCGAGCTCGTCGCCACCAGTGCGGATGGACGTATCGCTCACGATGCCCGACAATGCGATGACGGCGATCTCCGTCGTGCCACCACCGATGTCGATCACCATGTTGCCCGTCGGCGTCTCCACAGGAAGACCTACGCCAATCGCCGCTGCCATTGGCTCGGCGACCATGAAGACTTCCTTGGCGCCCGCGCCGAGTGCAGAGTCGCGCACCGCGCGACGCTCCACTTCGGTGATACCACTTGGAACGCACACGATGACGCGCGGCTTCACTTTGAAGACGTGATTGTCGATGATGAGCTTGAGGAAATACCGCAGCATCTTTTCCGTCACGTCGAAGTCGGCGATGACGCCGTCCTTCATCGGACGCACAGCGATCACGCCTTCCGGCGTTCGGCCGAGCATGCGCTTGGCCTCGAGGCCCACTCCCTTGATCTGCTTGGTCTCACGATCGAGCGCTACGACGGACGGCTCGTTGAGGACGATCCCTTCGCCCTTCACGTAGATGAGCGTATTGGCCGTGCCGAGGTCGACTCCGATCGCGTTCGCGGGGAAGAGACTTCCCGCCTTGAAAAAGGGCCAGCGCATCAATCCGGGGTTGGGGCGCTCGTTCCGGTTGCAGGTAACGAGCCGTACACGTGACAGGGGCGAAAACGCCGAAAGCTAGTCGTGGCCCCAACTGCCAGCAAGCCGTTGTGTCTCCACAACCTACGCGCTGTGCGGCGGGTCACGATGTCGCTGTAATCATGGACGAATATGAATGGCAAGAGGCACACCGAAACACTTCGGTGTGCCTATCGAACCCTGCATCCAGCCATCGTCTTTGGTGCAACGCTCAAGCGAGGAACTGCTCGGGCGGATGGAATTCCATTCCGAATGCCTCGGCCACGCCCGCATAGGTGACCTTGCCCTGTGCCACGTTCAGACCCTTGAGCAGCGCCGGGTTGTCCTTGAGCGCCTGCTTCCAGCCCTTGCCCGCGAGCTGCGCCGCATACGGCAGCGTTGCGTTGGTGAGCGCGAGCGTGGACGTGCGCGGCACGCCGCCAGGCATGTTCGCGACGCCGTAGTGAATTACTCCGTCGACGACATACGTGGGGTTCTCGTGCGTCGTCGCGTGAATCGTCTCGACGCAGCCGCCCTGGTCGATGGCGACGTCCACGATCACCGAGCCCGGCTGCATCGACGAGAGATCTTCGCGGCGCACGAGACGCGGCGCCTTGGCGCCTGGAATCAACACACCACCGACGACAAGATCTGCCGTCTTGATCTGCTCGACGATGTTATGCCGGTTCGAGTAGATGAGCTGCACATTCGCCGGCATGACGTCGCTCAGGTAGCGCAGACGCTCGAGCGAGATGTCGAGGATGACGACCTTCGCACCCATGCCCGCAGCCATCTTCGCCGCGTTGATGCCGACGATACCGCCGCCGAGAATCACGACCTTGGCTGGCGCGACACCGGGAACGCCGCCGAGCAACACGCCGCGTCCGCCGTACAATTTCTCGAGGTACTTCGCGCCTTCCTGTACTGCCATGCGTCCGGCGACTTCCGACATCGGTGTCAGTAGCGGAAGCTCCCGCGTGGGCAGCTCGACCGTCTCGTACGCAACGCAGATCGCGCCGCTCTTGAGATGCGCGTCCGTAAGCTCGCGGTCGGCTGCAAAATGGAAGTACGTGAAGATGAGCTGATCCTTCCGCATGTGCGGCCACTCGACCTTGATCGGCTCCTTCACCTTCATGATCATGTCGCTTTCCTTCCACACCGCCGCAGCATTCGGCGCCATCGTCGCGCCGACCTTCGTATAGTCTTCGTCGCTGAAGCCGCTGCCCAGGCCACCGCCAGTTTCTACGAGCACCGAATGACCGGCGCCAATGAGCATCTCCGCGCCCGCAGGCACGAGTGCGATGCGATTTTCGTTTGTCTTGATCTCTTTCGGAACGCCGATTTTCATGAGACGAGCTCTGTGTAGGATTGAACGCCCATTCGAGCGCAGACGCTAAAAGTCATCGCCGGGCCCTAAAGACACAACCGTCTGTCGTTCGGGCGCAAAGAAGTCGCGAGCGACCTCGGCGATCTGTTCCTCGGTGACCGCGTCGATGAGCGTGAGCATTTCGTCCAGCGAGCGATACGGCTCGCCATACAGCTCGACGCCTGCGCAGCGATACATCCGCGCGCTCACGCTCTCGAGAGACAACGTGATTTGCCCCTTGAGCTGACTCTTGCCCATCGCGAGCTCCTCGGCGGGGAGGCCATGCGCTGCAACGCTTGCGAGCTCCGCGTCAATCGCGTCGAGCGCTTGACGCGCCGTCTCCGGACCCGTGCCAACGTACACGCCATGCATGCCGACGTCCGCGTGAAACGATTGAAACGTGTACACCGCGTATGCGAGTCCGAGCTCTTCGCGCACGCGCTGGAACATGCGCGAGCTCATGCCGCCTCCGAGCAAAACACTCAGCAGCACGAGCGCGTGACGTCGCCGATCTCCGTGCGCGACCGTTGCGCTACCGACGACGATGTGTGTTTGCGCACCGTCTCGCTTCACATGCTTACGCGTCGGCGCTTGTGCAACTGGAGTTGGCACGACGAGTCGTGTCGAATCACCTGGACGAGCGTCAGCCCAACCTGTGCGCTCGAGCGTGGTGAGCAGTGCGTCGTGCTCAACATTTCCCGACGCAGCGACGATCAGTTGCGTCGGATGATACGCTCGCGCGTGCAGCCCTTGCAGATCGTCAACACCAAGCGTCGAGACTGTGTCACGTGTGCCGAGAATGGAGTAGCCGTACGGATGCTGTCCCCAGAGCGCCTCATTGTGCATCTCGTACACGAGATCATCGGGCGTGTCATCCACCATTCCGATCTCCTCGAGCACGACTTTTCGCTCGAGCTCGAGATCGCTCTTGCGAAGGAGCGGACGAAAAACGAAATCGCCGATTACATCGGCAGCGATGTCGAGATGCTCGTCGAGCACGCGCGCCTGATACACGGTGTGCTCGCGCGACGTGTACGCGTCGAGTGAGCCACCAAGCGCCTCCAGCTCCAGCGCGATCTGCTTGGCCGAACGTCGCGCGGTGCCCTTGAACACCATGTGCTCGAGAAGGTGGGACACACCCATCTTCTCGCGCGGCTCATGCAGTGATGCAGCGCGAATCCATGCCCCGAACGCGACCGACCGCACACCCGGCATCCGCTCCGAGAGTACGGTCAGTCCATTGGGAAGCACGGTCCGGCGGAATCCATCCGCCGGCGTGTCTCCGCGGCCCACTAGCGCCGCGAGCGGCCTCCGCCGCTACCGCTGCCACTCCTGCTGCGCGAACGATCACTCTCTTCACGCGGCGGACGATCGCCTTCCGCACGCGGCGGACGCGGCTCCTCTTCCGGCATTCCCTCTGGTCGCGGCACCAACGCCTTCATCGACAAGCGCAGACGTCCACGCTCATCGCGGTCGAGCAGCTTGACCGTGACGCGATCGCCCTTGTTCACGACGTCTTCCGTCTTGTCGGTGCGGCCGTGCTTGAGCTCCGAGATGTGGACGAGACCTTCCGTACCGGGCATGATCTCGACGAACGCGCCGAACGCGGTTGTCGTCTTGACTGTGCCTTCGTACGTCGCGCCGATTTCCGGCTCGGCGGTGATCGCCTGCACCATCTGACGTGCACGCTGCATCGCCTCGCCGCCAACGGCAGCGATGGTGACGAGCCCTGTGTCGTCGACGGTGAGCTCGGCGCCCGTCTCGTCCTGAATGCCGCGGATGGTCTTGCCCTTCGGTCCGATGAGATCGCCGATCTTCTCGGGGTTGATCATCAGCGTCACGATGCGCGGCGCGAAGGCGCTGAGCTCTTCGCGTGGCGCGGCAAGCGCCTTGTTCATCTCGCCGAGAATGTGCAGACGGCCCTCCTTCGCCTGCGCGAGCGCTTCCTTCATGATCTGAAGGTCGAGCCCCTCGATCTTGATGTCCATCTGGATCGACGTGATTCCATTCGCCGTTCCGGCGACCTTGAAATCCATATCGCCGAGATGATCCTCAGTGCCGAGGATGTCGGTGAGAATCGCGTACTTCTTGCCTTCCTTGATCAATCCCATCGCAACGCCGGCGACAGCGCCGCGAATCGGAACGCCCGCGTCCATCATTGCGAGCGAGCCGCCGCATACGGACGCCATGGAGCTCGAGCCGTTGGACTCGAGAATCTCGGAGACGATGCGCAGCGTGTACGGGAAATCAGCAAAGTCGGGGAGCACGCCCTGCAGCGCACGTTCGGCGAGATTGCCGTGGCCGATCTCGCGACGCGACGTGCCGCGCATGGGGCGAACTTCGCCCGTGGAGAACGGTGGGAAGTTGTAGTGCAGCATGAACGACTTCGTCGTTTCGGTCGGGCTGTCGATCGTGTCGAGACGCTGTACGTCATTCGCTGTACCGAGTGTCACGACCGCGAGCGCCTGCGTCTGTCCACGCGTGAACAGCGAGGAGCCGTGTGCGCGTGGAAGGAGGGCCGTGTCGATCGAGATGGGCCGGACTTCGTTCGTGGCGCGTCCGTCAACGCGCTTCTTGGTCGAGAGTACCTGGGAGCGCAACGCGTTGTATTCGAGGTCGCCGAGGATCGACTTGATCTCTCTGGCGTTGTCGGGCATCTCGACGCCCATTGCGTCGGCGATCTCGTGCTTCACTTTCTCGACCGCCTGCACGCGCGTCTGCTTGTCCTTCTGATTCAGCGCTTCGCCAATGCGCGCATCGGCGAGTGCCTTGACCTTGTCGACGAGACCTTCCGTGACCGTCGGCTTGGTCCACTCGAGCTTCTCGATCGTGGGCGACTTCGCGAGCAGCTCGTTCTGATAGCCGATGAGCTCCTTGATGCCGGCGTGTGCGACGGTGATCGCCTCGACGACGTCGTCTTCGCTCACCTCGAGCGCACCGCCCTCGACCATGAGGATCGATTCGTTCGAGCCGGCGACGATGAGCTCCATGTCGCTGTACTCGAGCTGCTGGAATGTCGGGTTGAGTACCCAGTTGCCCTGGACGCGGCCAACGCGAACACCGGCGATCGGCTCGGCGAAGGGAGTGCGGCTCGCGTTGAGTGCGTATGACGTTGCGACGAGCGCGAGGACGTCCGCCTTGTTCTCCTGGTCAGCAGAGATGACGTAGCAGAACACCTGCACTTCGTTCTGAAAGCCTTCTGGGAAGAGCGGGCGGATGGAGCGGTCGATGATGCGACAGCTCAGGATCTCGCCGTCCGTCGGGCGGCCTTCGCGTTTGATGAAGCCACCGGGAATCTTGCCGGCAGCGTAGGTTTTTTCCTTGTACTCGACGGTGAGCGGGAAGAAGGGGAGCGGGCTCTTGTTGTCGCTCACCGTGACGGTCGCGAGGACCATCGTGTCACCGTAGGTGACGAGGCATGAGCCAGCGGCCTGCTTGGCCATGCGGCCGGTCTCGATGACCAGCGTGCGTCCCGCGAACGTCTTTTCAATGCGTTGCATGTTGTGTCCTGTCGTCTCTGCTTGCGGCCGGCCCTATTGCCAGCGCGCGCTTCGTGAATACTTCGCGAATACAAAAACGCGCGGGCCGCATAGATGCGCCCGCGCGTGTCCAAATGGGTCCAGCTTAG